>JAJEHI010000126.1 GCA_022823775.1 Defluviicoccus sp.
TTCGTCAACTGGTGAAAGACGCTATTCTGGTGCCGCATGACATTGATCTCCTTTCGTGTCCCAAACGCCGCAAAACGTCAGGAAACGAATAGAATCAATGTCATGCACCCTGTCCACCATTTTAAACCGGACACCAGTGGCCTTGTGCCGGGGTCCAGGGCCACATGTCCGGGCGTTGGCACGGTTGCTCTGGACCCCGGCACAAGGCCGGGGTGACAGCGGGGGAGCGGAGACCGTCTCGCACATCGGCCCGGAGCCAGTTCCGAAGTTGAACCGGACAGCAATGGCCCCGTTCTGCGGTCCAGGCCTGCCCCCGGACCGCGATCCGGGGGTCAACCCGGTGCCCGTCCGGAGGCACGATGCAGCGCGTCGAAAACCTCGATTTGTGGAGTGCTACGACCAGCCTTTCGCCCGGGTCTACATCGACCCGCCCTACTGGGGTTACCGGGCCGACTACGGAAAGGGGGCCTTCGCCCGCGAGGATTTTGCGGGGACAACCACGATCCTCCGGAACCTCTAGGCCCGGTCCCTCCTTAGCATCGACGACCGATCGGGAGTTCGGGAGGCGTTCGTCGGGTTTCGTTTCGAGGATGCATAGACCTGCTATCCGGCCAATTCGAAGGCGGCCAAGCGCGTCGGAGCGCTGCTGTTCAGCAGACTGGTAACCTAGAGACGGGTATGCAGCGATGATATCATGGAGAGGAGTGGTTGACATTGAGCTCCGGTCCTGTCGAGCGACCTGAGCGGCAATAGATTCGAAGGATGAGAGAATGAGAATTCTGTTGGCCATGGCTGCGGCCTTCTTCATAGCGTCACCGGCGTCGGCGGAGAATCAGCCGGTCGTGGGCATCGCCAGCGTACAGCTGGCGGCTCAGAACATCGCTTGCAGACGGGGTACCCGGTGCAATCAGGATCTGCGGGAGGGATTCCGCGTGATGCTGGAAACGGCCGTCGTCAAGTCCCGAAAGATGAGGGTATTCGAACGAGGCCGACTGGATGCTGTTCTAGCCGAACAGCAGTTGGGGCAGATGGGGCTCACCAGGTCCGGTGGCAAGGTGGGCGGACTGACGGGAGTGGATTACCTCGTCTACGGCACGATCACGAAGTTCGGTGCACAAAAGTCGGGATTTCGATTGGGTAATACGGGTCTGTTCGGCGGCCAGCTCGGGCGCGCGTTGGGATCCGGCCTATCCGATAGCAGCGCTAACATTCATATGGCCGTGGACTTGAAGGTTACCGATGTTTCGAACGGCCGGATCGTGGTGGCGGATTCCGTCGAGGGATCCGTAGAGCACGGAAAGGCGTTTTCGATAGGCGGTATCCGGTCTGCCCAAGTGAGCGCTGACCCATACGCGGATGTGCAAAGAGTGGTGGCTGCCAAGATTGCGGAAGCCATCGTCACATCGCGAATTCCCATCAAGGTGATCGCGGTCCAGAAGAGTGGAGCGATTGTCCTGAATTACGGCAACGTCTTCCTGAAGGAAGGAGACGTCTTGTCCGTCTTCGATGTAGGCGAGCAGTTCATAGACCCGGACACGAAGGAGGTCTTGGGCTCAGAGGAGGGCAGTGACTCATTTTGAAATTTCGGCGGCATCGGGCGGCGTTGAACAGGATTCTTCAACGACAATATAATCGTCACCTGTGCCGTGGGCAAAGACGGTAATGATACCCTCAGCATATTTCCAAGGCTCCCCGTCCTTACTGTATCGTATTTTAATCTTCTCTTTGTTTTCATGGGCTCGGAGTAGCCTAGCATGGGTTCCATCATCGAAGTCGATCTCATCCATACGAATGGTAACTCTCTTACTCATAGGTCAGTCTCCTTGTGCTTGACAGTCTATCAGGGTTTAGGAAGGATGGGTGAAGGGAGGGGCTCGCCTTGGTCCCTCAACGCCTACGGCGTGTAAAACCAAGGTGCCCCCTCCCAGGTTCGGGTTGGGACCCGGGCGGTATCCTCCGCTCACCCCAACCCGAACCGCTCATATTTTACCGAATTGGTCGCGCCGGTCGTTTCCTAGGAGCCCTTTGCACGCCTGCACCCGATCCGGGCTTGACCCTGGGAAGGTTCAGCTTCCGTCCGCCGCTGCCAATGTGGCGCGGGCCTCATTCCATATCCTCGGGGCGGATCGTCTGGACTTTCGGCAGATCATTGACCGTCAGTGGCTTGCGTTCCCGCTTCTTGTAGGTCTTCGGACGTTTCGGTTTGGGCGTCCGCTCCTCGATCAAGCCGACAACCCAATCCAGATCGTGCTTTTCGTCGGCCAGCCCGATCATCTGTGCCGGGGTCTTCCCCTCCAAGCTGCCATGCGACCAACAAAAGTTGTGGTACAGGAAGAACAGCGAGATCGAGTGCAGGTGGCTCTCCACCCGTTTTGAGTAGGCGCTGGTCTTGCGCGTGAACCTTTTGACGCCCATCCGAATGGATAGGTTGCTGCTCTCGACATAGGACGTGTTGATGAACTGCGGGTCGGGATTTCCGATCACGGCCCGCGCATCGACCTTCGCGCCATCCTCGTCGAACGATTTGACTAGGGTTGCATAGTCGATATCGTCGCCGAAGGCGCGACGCACCGCTTTGGGGTAGGCATGGTGCCCGTCCGTGGTCAACTGGATGCGTTGTCCGTCCAGCGACCGTTTCAGGCCCTTCATCAGACGGTGCGCCATCCTCGTTGATCGGTCGCCGACCTCCCACGCCAGCATAAACTTCGATTCGACGTCCAGGGCGGTCCACGTCCATGCGTCACCAGCTCCGGGTGGGGCTGCCACCGCGTCCTTTACGTTCTTCTTTTTGGCGTAACAGAACGACCAAATCTCATCGCACTGAACCAAGCGAGACGGCAGGTTCTTGGCGATTTTCCTGTGATGGGCCAAGGCCGCTTCGCCCGCGTCCGCGTGCAGCTTGTAGACGGTATTCAGGGAGATTTTCATGGTCCGTTGGATGGACCGCATCGACATGCCCTCGACCATCAAATGGATGGCTAGGGCTCGCTTCTCTCTGGACAGCACGTTTGCCATGACAGCACCTCTTCAACGACTTGATGCTGCCAACATAGCACAGGTTTCAAACTGAGTCAACGAATCGGTGTGGCTGATTCGTTCATGGTTCGTTCACGTTGACGCGCCATGCTGCCTATGGTGCCATGGTCGCGCCAACTTAGTTCGCGGTGGCCCCTGGTCGGGCTACCCGCTGAATACAAGAGCCTGACACCCGGTTCGGGGTAGCTCCCCGAACATGGCGAATAGGCGGGAACCTCTCCACTCACCGTGGACTGAGTTGGCAATGGCCCGGCACCCTGGGTCCGATTGCCAACGGAGAGGTACGATGTTTTTATCAAAAAGGGCAGCAGCGTTCGCCGCTATCAGCGTAACCTTGTTGGTTGGTTTCGTCCCCACCTCCAGTGAGGCCGTGATCGGCAAACGTCCATACTACCCCTTGTCAACGATCAAAGACTTCCACCCGGATTGGGTGGAAGTCTATATCCACCGTGGCTTCAACACTAAAAGCCCGGAACACGTGGAGCGTTCAACCCAAGTAGCGGATTTCGTCTGCAAGCTCTACAACCGAACCGCCGTTTTGTTGTTGCTTTCACAACCGAACGGTTTACGCCTGATAGACGATCAAGGGCGGGTAAAGGCCGGACACCTTGATCTGTACTACACCTTCGCTTGTGCGATTGAATAGGGAGGGAGCAGTCATGGCGATGTGGTCAGGAACACTCGAAGTCGAGCCCGACAACTTCATCCTCAATGTCGAACAGATGGTCGTCAGACCGGACGCGATATCCTTCGATTGTCACGGTCGTAACCGCGAGGATCATAGCCCTTGGCAATTCAGTGGGGTTGCGACGCTTGAGCCGGGCGGGCATTACAGGGTAGACCGTATCGAACAGATAGACGAGGATGAGTACGAAACAGCGGTCTACCTGTTCAAGCCCAAGCTATCGGCGGAGGATTGCACCCTCGAAGGCTTCTGGTACGAGCGGCGCGAAGGCTACGAGCCTACGGTATGGAGAATCTCGGGAAGCCTAACACCGTTTTGAGAGGGAAGAAATGGCGAACGAAAAAGAACTGCAAGAACTACAAAAAGAAATAGTGAGGATGAAAGGTGAACTGACTGCCGCCCACGATCTTCTAAAGCTGCTTATCGGTTTAAGGATCAGGGAGGCCGAAGGGGTACAGAGGGGCACTCTCCTTAATAGCCTCGACGATCTCTTGGAGATCAGACGGCGTAATACGCCGGACACAAACACAGCCTTCTGGCAGGGGTTCTCCTCCTTTATGAGTAAGTTGATCGCGTTTGCCAGAAACTAGTCGGTCTATAATCCGATGCATAGCTACAAGTCCTCCAAATTCCTTTCGGCCCGCACAGACAAGACCTGCCGTTCGTCATTCGCGCTATCTTCGCACCCGTCGAACAGTTCGGCAAGGTCGTCAGGGAACGCCTTGTCTCCCTGAAATTCCTTGAACATCTTGTTCACCGACTTCTTGGATTTGTCGGACGTGTCGGTAGGATCGCTCACGGCGCATTCCCCACGTTTCTTTTGAAAACTGGCAGCACAAAATTAGACACCTTGGACGCGAAAGTGGCTATGCGAAGCAGGATACCGCGCCTCGCATAGCCACTAGGTTCGTTACAAGCCGTGACAGGTTTCGTACCAAGCCTCGCCGGTCGCTTCCGTAAGCTCGTCCGCGATCTTCCGCGCTTCGGCTAGAGGCACTTTGACGGGCACGACCTCTTTATCAGCCGTCATCGTGCACAGAAGCCTCCGCGCGTCTTCTTGGGAAACGACATGGAAGTTGGCTTCCATTCGGCAAACCCTACTCAAGCTTTAGTCCTCCGGCGGCTTGGGTGAATGAGAATTGGAAACCGTCGCTGCCGCCTCAAGCGATGGCCCGGCGCGCGGTATAGCGAACCGAGGCCATCCGTTCAAGAGACGTCCGAAAAGGCTTGACGATTTCTCTGCGGGATAGTAAATGGCCCATGCGGGAATGCCGCCCGCATGGGCCTACGCTCGTAGCGCAACAACACCAGCAAGGGAAAGAACCCTATGTCGTCAAACACCACGAGCGCATCTGGGCGCTTGCATCTGTTCGAAGAGATAGCCCGTTCGAGCGGATACGACAGACGCAAACGAATTTCAGGAAGAAGGAAGATGGATTACCCTGCTATCGAGGGTGCGCGGACGGTGCGGATGAACCGCGCAAGCCGCACGAATAAATTGCTGACCGTCAGCTTTTGGGGCCGGTTTCGCTTGGCGTTGTCTTGGGGTCGGTGGAGCCGCCATCGTTAGACTTGCCAGCAACGGCACCGTCAACGTACTGCTCCTCCATCCGTCCTGTAGCGATTTTACCGACCATAACCGCCGCAGCGTTTGGGTTCTTTGGGCGCTTTTCGCCGTTCGGTCCGATAGGCATTTGTTCGTCTCCTTAAAGGTTGACCGTCTAATATCGTCGTGCTATAAGAAGGTGTCCCGGAGAGAACAGCAACGCTGTGGTCCGTAGGTTGGCATGGATAAAGCCTGCATCAGGCACCATGTCGGATAGGACACCTCTCCGGGACACCTTCTTATAGCATGTTCGACCGGCTGTTGGTTATACTATACCGAACCGATCATCTATCTCCAGTGAGTAACCGTTGATTTTGGCGCTAGGCCAGCTAGTCTGTCAAGCGTTCAATATTTCAAAATGAGTCACTGCCCAGAGGAGACCCTGCGCGGCTCGATCACGGTTACGGCCACGTTCCCGAAGTTCTCGAAAGCCAAGTTTGCCGATCAAGCCTTTCAGGTTGCGCGGGGAGACATCGTTCGCCGACCGTCCAGGACAGAAACTGCGAAACGAACAGCAGAGCGGACTCGTTCTGGCGCCACATGGGAGAACGAATCTACCGCCGGGGAACACCACGGCGACTGACCTTAGCGGACTCGTTCCGGGCATGACGGGGAATGCTCGGGTCGAGCGGACGAACGGCATGCCCGGCGCGGCCATACCGGCGCCCATCGGCGGCCGATCCGGGCTATAGTGCGGGCGGCACAGACCTCCCGGAGAGACGATCATGGCCGTTGCAACCGCCGCCGCCGTGGCGGGGCTGCCGGTGAGCGACCCGGCGGACTGGACCGGGGCCGAGCTCGACGCCCGGACCGACTGGCGCTTCGAGGCGACGGAGGCCGAGACCGCGCATCTGGTCGACATGGCGCGCGCCGCCGCCGCCCGGCTCGACAGGGATCCGAACCGGCTGCTCGCGGCCGCGCCGTCCGATTTCGAGCTCGGGCCGTTCGGCGCGCGGGTCGCCGCCATGCTGGAGGCGGTGCGCGCGGGGCCCGGCATCGCGCTCTATCGCGGCCTGCCGATGGACGATCTCTCGCCGATCGAGGTCGCGGCGGTCTACTGGGCGATGGGGCTCCATATGGGCGCCGCCCGGTCCAACAACCCGGAAGGCGACATGATCGGGCATGTGCTCGACGCCGGGCGGGAATACGGCCACCCCAGGCACCGCGGCTACCAGACCGCCGTCGAGATGGACTATCACTGCGACCAGACGGACGCCGTCGCGCTCCTCTGCATCCACACCGCGAAGTCGGGCGGGGTCTCCAAGGTCGCGAGCTCGGTCAGGCTGCGCAACGAGGTGCTGCGCCTGCGGCCCGACCTGCACGAGGTGCTGGCCCGCCCGTTCTGCTGGACCAAGCACGGCGAGAAATACGTCCACGAGGCGCCTTATTTCGAGGGCCCGGTGTTCAACTTCTCGGACGGGCGGCTCTCGACCGCCTTCGGGCCGCAGCACATCAAGAAGGGCCACCTGCTGCCGGAAGCGCCCGACATGACGGCGGCGCAGCGCGAGGCGATCGACTTCGTCCTGGCGCTCGCCGAGGAGCACCGCGCGACGATGGATTTCCGCCGCGGCGACATCCAGATCCTCAACAACTATACCTGCGTCCACACCAGGACCGCGTTCGAGGACTGGCCGGAGCCCGAACGCAAGCGGGTGCTGTGGCGGCTGTGGCTGACGATCCCGGATTTCCGCGCGCCCACCCCCTATTCGTCGCAATGGTCGCGCGGCGTCGCCACCGAGACCACCCGGCGGCAAATCAGGCTGGTCTATCCGGGGTAGTCCGGAACCGGTCTCTCAGGATCGCGCGCCAACCCCCCGGAACGGCGGGGAATTCGCCGCGGCGGAGCTGCCGTTCGGAAAGCCCGCGCGAAGACCGTCCCGTCCCCCGGGGACACGAAAATAGTCTCATATCGGGACAATGTTTCACATGAAACATAGGTCAACAGTGCTGTCCTTTGTTTCACGTGAAACATTAGGACCCGGTCAGGACTCGAACGCCAGGTCGGCGGGGGAGATCAGCACGTCGAACTGGGCGCACCAGATCACCACGCTCGGGAACTTCTTCAGGTCGACGCCGGCGGGGATGGGATATTTCTGGCTGCCCTGGAAGGCGCGCAGCTTGCCGAGGTCGACGAACATGGTGCCCGCGACGTCCGACGATCTGCGGACCTTCTCGCGCGGCACCAGGTAGACGTGGAACGCCGGGCCCGGCCCGACCTCGAAGTCGGGCTCGAGGAAGACCAGGTTGTCGTAGACCGTCACCTTGCCCATGCCGTAGTGGATCGGGTCGTTCTTGTCGGCGTGGATGAACGTGCCCCTGGCGGCCACCCTGGTGGCCTCGCCCTGGGCCAGGGTCTCCATCGCGGGCGGCGGCGGGAACACGTAGGGGAAGACGAAGAAGCCCACGGCCACGCCGAAGGCGGTCCCGAGCGCGCCGCCCAGGAAGAACGTCCAGATCCATCTCGGCATCGTCGCTACTCCTCGATCGCGTAGGGGTGATACGCCGCCGCCGGAAACATGTCGAGCCTGGGCGGGGAGAAGAACTCGGTGATCGTGCACTCCTCGTCGTACCAGGACTGGTGCTCGACATCGGCCGGGATCACCAGCGCCTCGCCGGGGCCGACCTCGGTCACCGCGCCGTCGCCGATCCGGTAGCGCATCCGGCCCGAATGCACGATGGTGATCTGCTCGTTGGGGTGGGAGTGGCGCGGCACCTCGGTGCCGGCGGCGAGAGTGCCGAAGAACACCATGCCGTGCTTGCCAGAGAGCACCTTCAGCTCGCCGACCTCGATGCTGTGGCTCGGAATGTCGTCGATCCTGTGATAGGGGCCCATGGCGCCGCTCCCGTCCCGGTTGCCGTCGCGCCGCAGGGTATCAGGGCTCCGATCCGGAGAGCAGCACGAAAGTGGCGTTGTCCTGGTGGGGACCGGCCGCGGCGCGGAGCGCGGACATCAGGGCGTCGGCCGCTTCCTCGACCCCGCCCGCCGCAGCACGGAGATGCCCCGCGATCTCCTCCTCGGGCAGGGTCTCGATGCCGTCGCTCGCGATCAGCAGGAACTCGCCCGGCGGCAGCCGGCAGGAGCGGTGGCCGGTATCGACGAGCTCCGGCCCGCCGGCGGTCACCGCCGAGCGCAGCATGTGGCGCCTCCGGTCGGCGCGGGCCGCTTCCGCCGTCATCTCCCCCGCCCGGACCGCCTCGTCGAGGAACGGCGCCATCGAGTGGTCCGCGTTGAGCCGCAGGAGTTCGCCCCCGGCGAACAGCCACATCGGCGAATCGCCCACGCTCAGCCAGTCCACCCCGCGCGCGTCGCGGACGGCGGCGACGACGGTGGTGCCCATGCCCCGGAGCCGCCGGTCCCGGGCCTCGCGGGCGCGCAACGTCTCGACCGCCGCTTCCAGGCCGGCCCGCAGCCGGGCCTCGATCGCGCCGCCCGCCTCCGGAAACGTCCGCAGGAACGCATCGACCGCGATGCGGCTCGCCTCCGCCCCGCCGGCATGGCCGCCCATCCCGTCGGCGAGAACCATGAGCAGCGCGTCGGGCGCGACCTCCGCCGTCCCGAACGAGTCTTCCTGGTAGGCGCGCGCGCCCTGCCATTGCCGGCAGGCCAGCGGCCAGGGGTTGTCCATGGCGGCTCCGGCCCTCCCTCGCGGCGGCGCAGCATGGACATTCCGGCGCCGGGATGGCAAGGGGAGGGCCGGACCGCGGAGGAGGGCGCGATGTTGAACAGCGGCGACAGAATCCTGACCACCCACGTCGGCAGCCTGCCGAGGCCGAAGGCGCTGATCGATGCCCTCGTCGCCGAGGACCGCGGCGTGGCGCTCGACCGCGCGGCACGCGAGGCGGCGCTGAAGGAGGCGGTCGACGGCGTGGTCGCCCGCCAGGTCGCGCTCGGCATCGACGTGGTCGACGACGGCGAGTTCTCCAAGCGGGGCTTCGCGGTCTACGCCAACGAGCGGCTGGAGGGGCTGGAGGCCCGCCCCAAACCGCGCGGCATCCCGTGGGGCGGATCGCGCGAGGCGCTCGCCTTCCCCGAGTTCTACGAAGGGACCCGGCCGCACGGCTCGGGCTCGCTCGCGCCCGCGGTGGAGACGGTCTGCGTCGGGCCGGTGCGCTACAAGGGCCGCGCCCAGCTCGACCGCGACCTCGCCAATTTGCGCGCCGCCGTCGACGCCCACGGCGCGGCCGAGGCGTTCGTTCCGGCGATCTCGCCGGTCGACGTCGCGGGCAACCAGAAGAACGAGCACTACCCCAGCGACGACGACTTCCTCTACGCCGTCGCCGACGCGATGAACGAGGAGTACCGCGCCATCGTCGACGCCGGCTTCGTGCTGCAGATCGACGACCCGCACCTGGTGACCCACTACGTCAAGACGCCCGGTCTCGAAATGGACGATTACCGCAAGTGGGTCGCCTCGCGGATCGAGGCGATCAACCATGCGCTCGAGGGCGTGCCCGAGGACCGGGTGCGCTACCACACCTGCTACGGCATCAACATGGGGCCCCGGGTGCACGAGGTGGAGCTCGGCTGGGTGCTCGACCTCGTGCTGGGAATCGAGGCCGGCGCCTACTCCTTCGAGGCGGCGAACCCGCGCCACGAGCACGAATGGCAGCTCTGGAAGGAGACGCGCCTTCCCGACGGCAAGCTGGTGATCCCGGGCGTCATCACCCACTCCTCGGTCCTCGTCGAGCATCCCGAGCTGATCGCCGAGCGGATTCTCCGCTTCGCCGGCCTGGTCGGACGCGAGAACGTCATCGCCGGCGGCGATTGCGGCTTCGGCACCAGCGCGAGCGCCACGCCCGAGGTGCATCCCAGCATCGTCTGGGCCAAGTTCGAGTCCCTCGCCGAGGGCGCCCGCATCGCCAGCGAGGCGCTCTGGGGATAGCGCGCGAACCGGCCTAATGTTTCACGTGAAACAAAGGACAGCATTGTTGACCCATGTTTCACGTGAAACATTGGTCCGATATGGGACTATTTTCGTGTCCCCGGGGGACGGGACGGGCGGCGGACGGGGCTTGTCGGCGGCGGGGCCGAACGCGGCGATCGGCGGCATGTCATCGGCTTGTGGCGTGTTCTTGCGAGACCGGTTCGGATGGACGCCGGAATCGCCCGTGCGCCGCCTCCTGCCCGCCTTCTCCCCTCCCGCTTGCGGGAGGGGCCGGGGGAGGGTGGGTCGGCGAATACGGACCGCCTGTCAATTCCGACCGAAAATTTCTCATTTGTGCCGACTGAAAATTTCTCACTTTGAGCTTTCGGTCGTCCCCCAGACGCGGTGCTGGGGGTGTTGGTCTCGGTGGAGCTGTGGTAACCGGGTTGGCGCAGCGACCGCCGAGAGTCTGGCGGCGACAACCCGGTTATCCACAGCGGGCCGGGTTGGTACCACGGCTCGACCGAACGGATACTGACAGCCTAGAATCGGGACGTCAGGCGAAGGGTGGCGACGTGCTCCGGCGGCGCGTTTCGCCGGGACGCGCTCTCGAACCGACACGCTTCGAAGGCAAGCTCCAGCGCGGCGCCGTCAGGCGCTACGCCGCCGGGGGTCAACCGCCAACCGAGGCTGTAGTCGCGCCCGGTATCGGACAGGCCGACGGCGATCTCCGGCGTCGCGGTGAAGCGCTCGCCCAAGGCCGCAACGCCGTAGCCCAGCCGGACCTCGAACCGCTGCCGCCGCAGCCCATCCCTGTTGTCGTTTGCGGCCGGACCGGCCGGCGTCGTGCGTCCGGGCAGCGCGTCGGCGCCGCCTTGTGCCGCGACGCCCGCCGTCTGGGTCAAGCTCAACCGCGGCCCGCGATCGCCCGTCACCGGATTCCAGGCGACGGAGCCCGAAAGTCCGAGCTCCCGGAAACCCTTCGCCTCGTGGGCGAGCAGGCCGCGCCCGCGCAGCTCCGCGCCAAGGCCGCGCTCCAGGTCTTGCCACGCCAGTCTGGCGCCGATGTCCGCGCCGAAGCCGGTCTCCGCGTCGCCGTCGTCGCGGCGTAGCCCGATCTCGACGCTCGGCGTCAGCACCGAGCCGCCTGCGAGCGGGAACGGCCGCGAGCCCTCCAGCCCGAGTCTGAGACGCGTGACCTCGGCCTTGGCGGCCGCCAGGTTGCCGCCCGTCCCGGAGACCGCGTCCGACGCGGTGCGCACGGTCATGGCATCGGCCATCACCACCAGAGAGACACCGTCGTCGCCGCCGTCGAGCGCCACGCCGCGCACCCCGACAGCCGCCATCCAGAGATCGAGGTCGGTGCGGATCGCCCCGGCGCGGGTGCCGCCCTCCGCGCGCGGCTCCAGCGTCAGGCTGCCGTCGCCGTAGCCCGCCACACCCCACACCGAGAGCCGTTCGTCCAAGGCATAGCGCGTCCAGGGCCATACCCCGGTGAGCGACGCGCTTACCGTGCCGTCGCCCGCGCCACGGTAGCCGCCGCCGCTCCGGCTGTGCGAGATCATCAGCCCGGTCGTCCAGCGCCCACGGGTCCAGTCCGCCCCCAGCATGGCGCTCGCCACCTCGCCGTCGACCGCTACATCGCCGCCCGCCTCCGCGCCGGCAGCGTCCCGGCCGGCGAAGCGCGTCGCCGCACCCCGGCCCCAGATAGATATAAAGCCCTCGCCGTGGGTCTCCGCGGTCAGAAAGAACGACGTGCCGGGCAGCAGCTCGCGCCCGCTCATCGGCTGCCCGAGACCGGACGCATCGGCCTCGCCGGACGTCGGATCCCCTTGCAGGCCGGCTGCGAGCGCCGGGCCGGAGCCGATCCGCCGCCCGGCGACGTGCGCCTCGACGCCGGGCGCCGGCTTCGCCTGCATCCGGTCGTCCACCGCATCCAGCACCTGGTCCGCGACCGTGCGCCCGAAGCGCCCGATCCATGCTCTCGGCATGGGATCGGCGTTACCGATCGTCCCCGTTGCGGTCGCGTCATGCAGTCGCACCCGCCGCCACGGGTGCGGGTTGGACAGCGTGAGCGTCATACTCTCATAGCCCTCGTTGTGGCTGTCCTCAAGCACCGGTACGGAGACCGTCTTTGCCGTCTCTCCCGGCCTGAAGGTCAGCGTGCCCGAGGCCGCCCTGTAGTCCGCCCCCGCATGGGCCGTGCCGTCCGAGGTGGCGTAGTCGACTTGCACCGGGATCCGCAACCGCCGGCTCAGGAACACCCTGAA
>JAJEHI010000053.1 GCA_022823775.1 Defluviicoccus sp.
CGGGAGGGGAGAGGACAGCGAGGAGAAGCCCCCTCTCCCCCGCGGGGGAGAGGGTCGGGGTGAGGGGTCCTCCCTATCGCCAGTCGTCGATCGCGTAGACGCCCGGGACCCCGTAGCCCTCGCCCGCCGGGCGGAGCATGGCGACGGCGTTCATGACGCTCCGATAGCCGCGTTCGCGCAGGATGCGATAGGCCTCGCGACGCCCGGTGTTGGTGCCGGCGGCGATGGCGTCCGCGCCGCGGCTCGCGGCGAGCGCCTCGCAGGCGGCAAGCAGGTCGCCGAAATCGGCCTCCGCGTCGAGGCCCGGCCTTACCGCCGCGGCCTTGACGAACAGCAGCGCCGAGTTTCCCTCGCTGCCGGCGCCATGATGGCAGACGGCGTAACCGGCGAGCCCCTCCCGGCCGTCCGACCGCGCGAGCAGCACGGTGTCGCCGTTCCCGTGACGCAGGACCGAAGCGATCTCCCGCGTGTGATCGAGCCCGGACCAGACCGTATCCGAGACCTCGCGGCAGGCCTCGGCTTCCCCGGCATCGGTCAGCAGGCGGGCGCGCTCGGGCATGGCGGCCGGGGACACCTCGCGCCGCAGGACCGCGACCGGGCGCTGGAGCTCGAAGCCGAATGCTTCGTAGAGCCTGACATGACGCGTGCTCTGCTGGTGGGTGAGCAGCCCGGTAAAATCGTGGCCCCGCGCATCGAGCAGGTCGAGCAGCGCCGCGGTGAGGCTGCGCCCGATCCCGGAGCTCCAGCGATCCGGATGGACGGTGAGCGGCCCGAACAGGCCGACGCCGCCCCAGTTCGTAATCAGCCCCGAGCCCACGATCCCGTCCTCCGTTTCGGCAACGAGCGCGCCTGACGGATCGGCGAGGAAGCGCGGCCGGACGAGAGCGCCGTCGCCGCGGAAGGAAACCGGATCGGGAAGGCCGAAGAACGTGCCGAAGGCGAGCCGGCAGACATGCTCGGCCGCTTCGACATCGGCCGCTTCGAGGGGCCTGACGACGACCTTCATGCGGCCGCCCGGACCGCAACGTCCATCGCGCCGATGGCCTCGATCTCGCAGCGCATGACATCGCCGGGCTCGACCGGGCCGACGCCCTCCGGCGTCCCGGTCATGATCACGTCGCCGGGATAGAGCGTGTAGTGGCGGGACGCATACGCGATCAGCTTGCGGCAGTCGAAGATCTGGTTGGCGGTCGTCGAATCCTGGCGCAGCTCGCCGTTCACCCAGAGCCGGAGCGCGAGCGCATCGGGGTCGTCGATCTCGTCGGCGGTAACCATCCAGGGCCCGAGCACCGAATACGAGTCGATCGCCTTGCGGAGGCTGCGGTCCTCGCGCCCGCGGACCGTCATGTCGAGCCCGATGGCATAGCCGGCCACGTAATCGAGCGCATCCGTCTCGGAAACGTCGCGCGCGACGCGGCCGACGATCATCGCAAGCTCGAGCTCGTGGTCGTTGCGCCGGTCGGTGTAGCGGAGCGCGACGCCTTCGGACGGCCCCACCGGAACGGGGTTCTTGAGAAACAGCCCGTACTCGTCGATGGCGCTCGTCGTCGTGCCGAAGGTAATGCCGGGATCGGCGTTCGCCTCGTCGATATGGGCGCGGTAGTTGGCCGGAGCGCCGACGATCTTGGTCGGGTTGGCGACCGGACTCAGCAGCGACACGCTCTTGTGGAGCTGGACGAAGCCCCATTTGCGATGCTCCTCGACGCTCGCCCGCACCGCGTCCAGCGCCGCGACGAGCCGGTCGCCGGGCGGCAGCGGCCAGCGCCATTCGCCCGCGGCCTCGATCGCCTCGGTCACGTCGATCAACTGCTCGCCCGCCACGAGGCCGAGCTTCTGTTGGTTGTAGCGGCAAAGCTTCATCGGAATGCCTCAATCCTGGACGCGGTAGGCCTCGCGGGCGCCGGGCGCCCAGGCGAGTCCGTGACCGGGCGCATCGCCGGGCGTCATCGTTCCATTGTCGTCCATCGCGAGGGGAGCGTCGAACAGGGGCTCCAGCAGCGGGAAGTCCTCGAGCCAGCGGACGTTGGGGAGCGCGCAGGCAAGATGGACGAACAGCGCCGGCAGGAAATGGGGCGAGACGGAAACGTCGTGGTACTCCGCGATCCGCGCCGCCCGCAGGCATTCGCCGATCCCGCCCATCATGGCGAGGTCCGGCTGGAGAACCGCGCAGGCGCCGGCCGAGAAATAAGGTTTCAGTTCGACCGCGCCCTGCAGGTGCTCGCCGGTCGCGATCGGCACCGGCGATCGCGAGGCGAGCGTCGCATAACCGTGCAGCGCATCGGCCGGCAAGGGCTCCTCCAGCCACAGCGCGTCGACCGCCGCGCATTCGTTGGCGAGCCAGACCGCCCGGGCGAGATCGCAGCGCTCGTTCGCGTCGACCATCAGATCGACGTCCTCGGGCAAGGCGTCGGCGACCGCGCGCATCCGCGCGACATCGGCACGGTTTCCGGCGACCCGGAGCTTGACCGCCTTGCAGCCGCGCGCGGCATAGGCGAGCGCCTGGGCCACGGCGGCGTCGGGCTCCTGGTCGGGCCGGAAGCCGCCGGAGCCGTAGACGGGCACGGCGCGGGGCGCGCCGCCAAGGGCGGTGTAGAGCGGCACCCCGGCCGAGCGGGCGTGCAGGTCCCAGGCGGCAACGTCGATGGCGGCGATGGCGACATAGCCGATCCCGCGTCCGACACGGTTGAGGGAAGCGGCGAGCCGGCGCCACAGGGCTTCGGGCGGCACGCAATCCCGATCCGCGACGAAGCGCGACAAGAGGTCGGACGCCGCCTCCTTCACCACCGCGCCCCCTCCGCCGAGCACGTAGCTGAAGCCGAGACCGGTCTCGCCTTCGGAGTCCTCCAGCGACACGACGATGACGTCGACGGCTGTGATGCCCGAGCCCCCGGTCGGCCCCGCGAGCGGGTAACGCCAAAGCTCCGCCTCTGCCCTTACATAGCGTTTCGCGCCCGGCACCGCCTCAGCCCTCCGCCCGCTCGATCGTCAGGGTGACCGGATCGCCGTCCTCGACGCCGAGCGTCTCGCGAAGATCGATTTCCGCGACGATCTCGATCTGGGCGGGCGGATAGTTCTCGACCTCGGGGTAGACGATCGCCCCGTCGATCCGCCCGTCCACCTTCACGGGGTAGCAGCGCGCGTCGCAATCGTGCGGTCCGTCGTTGGGATTTTCCATGCGAATGCCGGGCGTTCGCCTGAGCCGGACCCATACCGGCATCGCGTCGGGATCGTCGACAACGATGTTGAAAGTCCCGGGCCAGGGATCGATGCCCAGCCGTTCGACGAACTGCTCCCGCGCCCAGGGAAGCCGGGTAAAATGCCTGCCCTGCCCGATGCCGGTGGCGACCCGGCCTCTGATTTCCCCGGTCATGCCGCTCCTCTCGCTCACCCTGCCCGCGCCAGGGTAATGGCAGCCACGGGACCGCGGGTCCAGCGAAATTGGCTGCGCTCACCGAGGGCGCGCGGCGCAGGCCGCAAGCCCCGCGACGAGGGCGCCGAGCACCGCCCAGCCCTGCCAGACGCCCATCGTGAAGAGCGTGAGCGCGGAGACCGCGAGCCACAGCGCGGGGACGACGCACAGGAGGACCGTCCACGAGCCGCGGACCGCAAGCGCGATCAGGGCAATCGTGGCGACGGCGGTCGGGTCGGGCGCGACGGAGAAGACTTCCGCCTCGCGCCACGACCGCCCGTCGAGCAGCGCGAAGACCGGCCAGGCGAAAAGCGCGGCCGCCAATAGCCCGATCCCCGCTCGCACCGCTCTCGCCCGCCGCGCGAAGGCCAGCCGGCCGGAGAGACCGAGCGCCGCGAGGAGCGCCCCTTGCGCATAGAACGTCCAGGCGAAGGTCGGCGCGGCCCAGTTGAGCGTTCCGTAACGGAGCGCCACGAATTGCCACCCGGCCCAGAGCCACGCCACGCCCAGCGCGGGACCGAACCAACGCCCCGACGGCCGCCAACCCCGCGACAGGAAGAGTACGAGCACGACACCCCCGGCCAGCAGCAGCGGCTGGAGCGGCCAGACCGCCTCGTTCTCCAGCGCGAAGAGCCGCCAATAGGCCTGCGGCGAGAACGGCAGAAAATCCTCGAGCTCCCACGATCCCGCCATTGGCGGATCTCATGCCGCCCGCGCGAGCCGGACGGTCCTACAGATCGCGCACATGCTCCGCCATGCGTTGGCGCATGGTCGCGTCCGGCATCGGGCCGAAGGCGGCGGACTTGTTCTCCCGCAGATGGTCGACCCGCCGGGTCGCGGGGATGGCCGCCGTGACCGCGGGATGGGAGAGGATGAACTTGAGCAGGAATTGCGGCCAGGTGGATATGCCGATCTCCTTCGCCCAGCCGGGCATCGGGCGGCCGGCGAGCCGGTCGGGCAGCCGGCCGCGCTGGAACGGCCGGTTGCAGATGACCGCGATTCCGCGTTCGAGGGCGAACGGCAGCAGGCGGCGTTCCGCCTCCCGGTCGACGACGTTGTACGTGAGCTGGACGAAATCGGGCGGGCGGCGCCGCATGACCTCTTCCAGCTCGCGATGCCGGCGACCGTGCGAGGTGGTGACGCCGGTATAGCGCAGCCGGCCCGCTTCCTTCATCGCGGCGAGAGTGTCGAGATTCCGTTCCCAGTCGATCAGGTTGTGAACCTGCAGCAGATCGAAGCGGTCCACGCCCCAGCGCCGCGTCGTTTCCGCGATCTGGGCGGGCCCTTCGGCGGCACCGGTCCACACCTTGTCGGCGGAGAATAGTCCGCGCGGACGGTCCAACTTCGCCAGCGCGTCGCCGATCACCGCCTGCGAGGAGCCGTACATGGGCGATGAATCGACGATGCCCCCACCCTCCTCGAAAAAGGCGGACATCACGGCGCGGCATTCGGCGCGCAGCGCCGGGTCGTCGCCGACATTGAAGGTGATCCAGCTTCCGATCCCGACCGCGGGGACCGGTTCTCCGGTCGCCGGAATTCGTTTGGAAAGCGCCTTTCCGGCCAGCGCGCCGAGCGCCGGCGCGACAAGCGCGGCGCCCGCTCCGGCCAGCACAGCCCGGCGTGTCGCAAGCATCGGACTTCCTATTGTCGCTTCCCGCAAGATTAGGTCTTATCCGTATTGGGTGGAACCGGACACGCTCTACCGCATGTTCCTGCCTGACCGGGTCGCGGCGGTTCGTATCCGATCGCCCTCCCCCGGCCCCTCCCGCAAGCGGGAGGGGAGAAGGTAAGGAAGAGGGGGGAAGCGAGTCCCCTCTCCCCCGCGGGGAGAGGGTTAGGGAGAGGGGGATTCTCGGACGTCACGCGCCCGCGGGGCGTGCGGCGAAGATGCCGGTGCGCGGCAGCATCAGGACGGCGGCCAGGATACCGCCCGCCGCGACGGCCATCACGACGAAGAGCGCCGAGAACCCCCAGCTCGCGTGGATCCCCGCAATGACCGGCAGGGTCGAGGCCATCACCGAAAACGTCACGATGTAGCGGATGGCGTAAAGGCGGCTGCGCCACGCGTTCGACGCGATCCGGCCGACCAGCACGTCGTTGATCGGGATCTGTCCGAACACGACCAGCATGAAGGCGAAGGCGACGACGAGCGCGGCAAGCCCGGTGAGCTGGTACATGACCGCGAAGAACACGGCCTGCAACCCCGCGACGAACGCGAACACGGTGCGCACCGGGTGCCGGTCGACGAGGTAACCCACGACGATCTGCGCCAGCGCCGCCACCGCGAACACGAGGAACGCGTAACCGCCGATCTCGGTGGCGGACCCGGCGAGCCCGGCGAGCCGTTCCTCGAAGACCTTGGGCAGGGCGAAGGTGGTGCTCTGGAAGATCAGCCCGCCGATCGCGGTGCTGAATACGACGATCGCGAGCACGCGCACGAAAACCGCGCGATCGAGCGACGAAGCGCCCGTCTTGGCGGTCCGCGCCGGCGCATCGCCCGGACCGGAAACGGGCCGTTCCACGCGCCCGGCGCGGACGAAGACCGCGTAGGCGACGCCGAATCCGATGGACACGATGCCGGGCAGCACGAACGCGTTGCGCCAGCCGCCGGTGTCGATCAGAAAACCGGTCAGCAACGCGGCCGCGGCCACCCCCAGATTGCCGAACACGCCGTTGACGGCGAGCGGGACGCCGGTCTTCTCGCGGCCCTCGACGACGAGGGCGAGCCCGACCGGGTGGTAGATCGCGGCGAAGACGCCGATGGCGAATAGCCCGAGCGCGATGCCGAGCGGAGAGTCCGCGAGCGCCGTCGCGATCGAGCTCGCCCCGATGCCGACGAAGAAGACCGCCATCATGGCTTCGCGACTCCACTTGTCGGCAATCCACCCGGCCGGGATGGCGCAAATCCCGAACGCGACGAAGCCCGGCGTGGCGTAGGGGATGAGCGCCGCGTAGCTCATGTCCCACTCATGCGCGAGCCGCAGAGCGGCGACCGTGGCGAAGATCAGCATGAACAGGTGGTCGAAGAAGTGCCCGACATTGAGGAAGAGGAAGTTGAGCCTGCCGCGCGGCATGATCCGGCTATCCCGGGCGTGGCGCCGTCGCCAACGCCTGCACGGCTTCGTCCACGATCCGCTCGACCAGGTCGGCGGCGCCCGGACGGTTGGCGATCAGGTCCAGCCCCTCGCCGGCGAAGGTGACCGCCATGTCGGTGTCGCCGTCGCGCTGGGCGGCGAAGAAGCGTTCGCGCATCGCCGCGCCCTCCGCGCGCAAAGCGTCGTCGCGGCCGTGCCAGGTCCCGGCGAAGGCGTTGCGTATCGCGCGCCCGGTCCAGGGTTCCGGCCAGACGATGCCGCGCGCGGTGTCGAAAACCCTGGTGCGGAGCGTGTCGTCGCCCCCGGACCGCTCGATCAGCGCCTTCTGGTTCGCATGGCCCAGCGCCTCCGGCGTCGCCCAGAACCGGGTGCCGATCATCGCGCCCCCGGCGCCCAGCATCAGCGCGGCGGCGAGCCCCCTCCCGTCGGCGATGCCCCCGGCCGCGGCGACCGGAACCGGCGACACGGCGTCGACGACCGCCGGCACGAGCGGCAGGGTCGCTCGATCGGCGCCGTGCCCGCCGGCTTCGGTGCCCTGCGCGACCACGATCTGGGCGCCCTTCGCCGCCGCCTCGCGCGCGTCTTTCAGCGTCTGGACCTGGCAGATCAGGACCGCGCCGGCGTCGCGAATCTTCGCCGCGAAGGGCGCGATGTCGCCGAACGACAGCATGACCGCCCTGGGCGCCATCTCCAGCGCGACGTCGAGCGCGGCCGGCCGCTTATCCAGCGCCCAGGTAATGAAGCCGATACCGACCGCGCGGTCGCCCGCCTTTTCGAACTCGCGCCGGATCCAATCGTCGGAGCCCCAGCCGACCGCGGGATCGGCATAGCCGGCGCCGATCAGCCCCAGCCCGCCGCCCGCCGTGACCGCGCCGGCCAGCGCCCCACCCGCCACCCCGCCCATCGGGGCGAGCAGAACCGGGTGGTCGATGCCCAGCAGTCGGGTGATCGGGGTCGAGAGTTTCCTGGGCTCGGGCATTACGGCCTTACCGGTGAGTAGGGTTCGGATCGCGAGGCCGAAATCCGATTCCGCCCTTCGCTATCCCGCCGGGGATGCCCAGGCGAGGCGCGCGGCGGCTCCCACCGGCCTGATCTCGGCGTCTTCCAGCTGACCGTTCTCGCGCAGCGCCCGATGCGCCCGGGGCAGGTTGTAATGGGGCACCGACGGGTAGAGATGGTGCTCCAGATGGTAGTGAACGTGATGAGGAAAGATCAGCCACATCAGCCATCCGGGGCCGAGATTGGTGCGCGCGTCGTGCCAGACGTCGCCGGTTTCCGTGGTCATGCCGTGTTCGAGGATCGACCGGAAGCGCAACAGCGGCTGCAGCAGGAACCAGAGCGGAATCGCCCAGAGCAGCAGGTATTCCGTGAAGAAGCCGAAGGCGAGCGCCGCGGCCAGCAGGGCGACATGGAATCCCGCCACCGCCCAGCGGTCGTTCAGCGCGTCGCGGCGCAGTTTCGGCGAGGTGTCGCCCAGCGGATCGCTCTTGGTTCCGTCGATACGGGCGGCGGCCGGCGCGCCCCAGAAATAGGCATAGGTTTTCCACGCCGTGAGGCCCGCGACGTCGCGCAGCAGCTTGCCCGCGAGATAGGCCCGGCCGCGCGGATAACCGCCATGGATCGGCGTATCCGGGTCCTGCCTGCCGAACATGTGGTTGTGGTGCAGCCGGTGGATCACCCGGTAGGAGAACATCGAGATGCCGCCCGGCGTCGCGCACAACCGGCCGACGAGATCGTTCAGCCAGCGGGTCTCGTAGAGCCGGTAATGCACCGCTTCATGGGCCAGTATGAACAGCGCCTGCGCCCGCGTCGCGATCAGGATCATGCAGGGGGCGACGACCCACCACTCCGGAAACCGTATCGCGAGGGCTATCGACAGGGTCACTTCGAGCCAGGTCCGGACCACGGATATCGTGGAGCGCATGGGGTCGAGACGCGTCAGCTCCTTGATGAGCGCGGGGTCGAGCCCGCGCCTGTCGCCGAGATCGTCGCGGAACTCGTCGCCCCCGAACGCCACCGGTTGCTGCGGTATCGCGTTCATGACCCGAGAATATCCCAGCGATGAGGGCCATGGCGACATCGGATACGAGCGCGGGATGGAAATCCCCGAACGAAGGCACTAATCGCCGTAGAGTTCGAGAAGATTGCCGTCGGGGTCGTGGAAGAACACCAGCCTTCCGACGCCCTGGTCCGGCTCAGGCGGCAGGATGTCGGAAGAAAACTCCACACCCGCGTCGCCGAGCCGCTTGTGGACGGCGTCGATGTCGTCGACCGTGAATGCGATGTAGCGCACGCCGCGGTGGGAATCGACAAGGCCCTGGGTCGGCTGCGGCGTGCCCTTCACTTCGACGAGCTTGAGCGCGAGGGGACCGGTACGGAACGTCCGGAAGCGAAACCCCTTGGCCGAAAAACCGCCGCGCACCGCCTTTTCGTCCGAAACGACGACGCGTTTTATCTCCTCCATCCCGAGGAGGTCCCGGTAAAACCGGACCGACCTTTCGAGATCCTCCACCACCAGCGCCAGGAAGATCGGCGCGTCCCGCTGGATTTCCATCGGCGTCTCCCTCCTCCGAACGCGATTTGGCGACCGCGACTTGAACGACAATACGCCTTGTCGCCCGGGCTATCTCATGCTTGCGCCAAAACGGCCTCGACCTGGGGCCAGGCGCTCTCGCCGCGCTCGATCAGCAGGTCGTCGTAATCGACCGGGCCGAAGGACGTGTAAGCCCTGTCGTAGCTCGGCCGGGCGCGGATTCTGGCGAACCAGTCGGCGAGCCGCGGCCGCGTCCGGGTCCACATCGGCGACAGCCCGAGGCGATTCAAACGGTCAAGATAGGGTGTCAGCGCTATGTCGGCCAGGCTGAAGCCCTGCCCGGCGAGCCATGGACCGTCGCCGAGCGCTTCTTCCATCGCTTGGTAGGTCTTGTCGAACAGCAGGATCGCCTCCTTGACGAACGGCACATCGAAGCCGTGCTCCATGATCGCGCGCTGACGCCCGGCCCGGGCCCGGTCGGGCATGCTGGCGAGCCTTTCCTCCAGAGCGTCGGGGGTGAACTCCGACTGAAGCTGTCTGGCGAACGCCGCGGCGAAGCTCACGGAGGCGCAGGCGACGTGGATGCCCTCGTCCGGCACCTTGGTCCACAACCGCATGCGTGCCCTGCCGCGCGCATCCGCCGGCTTGAGCGGCGGCGCGGCGAACGCATCGTCGAGATATTCGTTGATCACCGTAGACTCGATTACCGGGACGCCGTCATGAACCAGTGTCGGGACCAGCGCCCTGGGGTTGAGCTTGAGATAGTCGGGCGCGGTCTGCTCGCCATCGATCAGCATGACGTGGCGGCCGACCCAGTCCAGCCCCTTCTCCGCCAACGCATGACGAACCTTCTGGGAGCAGACCGAAATATTGTTGTGATAGAGTTCGAGCATTGCCGCTCCTTTCCCGCGTTTGCCGTCATTGGAGCGGTTTCGCGGCGCGAAGGCCACAGCTTCGATCCGCCGCGGATGGCGTTCGGGAAACCGGAATCCTCGGGGAGGCGGGAAATGTCCGAAAACGCGATGCACCGGGATCGGCTCGGGTTGACGATCGGCACGACCGACGACAAGGCCGCGGCTAGCTACCGGACAGGCGTCGACCTCCACATGTCGGGGAACCCGGGCGGCGAGGCGGCGCTGAGGGAGGCCGCGGCGGCGGATCCCGGTTTCGCCCTCGCCCCGGCCGCGCTGACCATGGTGCTGCGGGATACCGGCCGGCGCGACGAGGCGAAGGAGACCGCTGCCCTCGCGCGGTCTCTGGCCACCCGGGCCACCCGGCGCGAAAGGCAGCATGCCGAGGCGATCGCGGTCCTGGCGGAGGGAGAAGGGGCGCGCTCGTTCTCGCTGATGCGGGAACATCTCGCGGAATTCCGGCGCGACGGCCTGATCCTGTTGGCGGCCGACCGGTACCTGTTCTACAGCGGGGGCGAGGACCGCCAGCAATTGCAGCTCGAACTGCTCCACGGGTTCGCCGGCGACTATGAAGACGATTGGTGGTTTCCCGGACAGTACGGCTTCGCGCTAGGCGAATGCGGCCGTTACGAGGAGGCGGTCGGCGCGGCGCGGCGCTCGCTGGCGCTCAATCCGAAGAACCTTTGGGCCGCCCATACGCTCGCACATGTCTATGCCGACACGAAGGACGACGAAGAGGGGGCGGCGTTTCTCGGCCCGTGGCTCGGCGACTTCGACCCGCGCGCGCCCATGTTCGGGCACACGTCGTGGCATCTCGCGCTGTTCGAGCTGGGGCGCGGGCGGCACGAACGGGCGATGGAGATCTACTGGACGGCGGTCCGGCCCGCGGTCTGCAAGCATCGCAGCACGCTCAACAATGCGGCCTCGTTCCTGTGGCGTTGCATGGTGTACGGCTACGCGCCCGCCGCCGGGCAGTGGGACGAGCTTCGGCCGCTGGCCGACGGCATCGCCGGTCCCGCGCAGGGCGAATGGGACGGTATGAACGCCGCGCTCGCCTTCGCGGGCGCGGGTAACGAGGCGGGAAAGAACCGCCTCGCCGCCGGCATTCGGGAACTCGGCGTCGACGGCCGGACGACGGCGGTGGAGGTCGGGCTGCCGCTGGTCGAAGGCGCCTGGGCGTTCGCCCGCGAAGACTACGACGCGGCCATCGGGTGGATGGCGCCGGCGATCGGGCGCATAGAAGGCGTCGGCGGCAGCAACGCCCAGCACGAGGTGTTCTGGGACGCCCTCATCGAGGCCTATCTGCGGACCGACCGGTTCGCCGAGGCGGAGGATTTGCAGGCGAGCCGCCTCGACCCGCGCCCGACGGTGCGCGACCTGTCCCGGCTGGGCCGGGCACAGATCGGCGCCGGGAAGCTGGAAGAGGGCTCAGAAAACCTTCGCCGCGCCGCCGAAGGCTGGCGGGATGCCGATCCGGACTCGCCGGAAGCGGGGGCGGTCGACGGGTTATTGGAACGGCTGGAACCGGCCGCGGCCCGGTAGGGCACCCCGCCGGGCCGCCGTTTCAGCGGACGCCGAGCGCGAAATCGCCGCTGCCGCCCGCCGGCTCGAATCTGGAGAAGAAATCGGCGACGACGGACGGGTCGCCCTCGAGGCTAACCTCGCCGCTCTCGATACCCTCCTCGAAGCCCGGACCTCCGCCGGCCCAGGCGCTCAGGAATTTGCGCGGGAACGACAGCGTTGCGTCGCACGTTTCCGGCGGCGCCGCGTGAAACTGGCAAATGCCACGCCGAATTTCCAGGGCGTACGACTCGTCGGTATCGGTCGTCGCGAAGCCGAGGACGATCCGGGTCTCCATGCACTCTTCCGCCTTGAGGCGGACGGTCAGGAGTTCGAGCAGCCCGCCCGTCGGGTAGTTGCGCGCCTGGTCGGGCCGGATCCGATGCCCGCCGCGCTGTCCGCCAAGGCCGTCCTCGAGCTCCAGCGCCTGGCACAGCGCCCAGTTGCGCCAGGTGCTCGTCTTCTGCCTGTAGCCCCAGGCGCGCAGCGCCGCCGCCTTCACGCCTCTCGCTTCCATGTCGTCGTTATCCGCCCGCACGGCCCAGGTGGCGATGTCGGCGGCCCAGCGATAGTCCCCGTCCCCGATCGCCTTCCGCGCCTCCGCCAGCACGGCATCGCGCCCGCCCATCGCGCGGACATAGCGCTCGGCCCGCTCGCGCCAGGGCGGCGGGTCCAGCTCCACGGCGTCACCCTGGAACCAGCCGACATAGCCCGCATAGACGCTGCGGACCGAATGCTTGTAGCTGCCGTAGAACTCGCCCAGCCACGGATGGGAGGCGAGATGGGGCGGCATGGTCACCTTCTCGGCCAGCTCGTCCCACGTGCAGCCCTTGTTGATCCATCGCACCGCCTGGTCGTGCAGGTACTGGATCGCATCCCGATGGGCGGTCAGGACGTCCTCGACGGCGTCCGCGCCTTCGACGGTGGGCCCGTGATGGGGGATCAGAATTTCCGCCTTGAACTCGCGCAGCCGATCGATGCCCTTCGCCCATTGCATGGGGTTGCGGAACTGCGTGCCGCGGAGCGCATAGACGTTGGGAAAGGTCATGCCCTGGATGGCGTCGGCGGAGATCAGCACCTTCTCGTCGGGCAGCCAGACGACGCTCTGATCGTCGGTTTCGCTGGGCACATGCACGATGTGCAGCCGGATTCCCGCGATCTCGAATTCGAGCCTGTCCTCGAAGGTCCGGGTCGGGTTCACGAAGCCCGCCTTGCCGCGCTTGGGCGGCGCGCCGATGGCGCTGCCGTAGGTGCCGGCCTCGCCGAATTCCAGGTGCGCGCCGAACTGGTAGGGCCCGCGCCGGCGCCGGATGGGGGCCAGAATGCCCTCGTCGCGCAGCAGGTTATCGGTCAGTTCGGATTGGGCGATGACCTCGACCTTGCCCGCCCGAATGTCCTCTTCGGAAACGAAGCTGAAGATTCCGCTGACGTGATCGCCGTGAAAATGGGTGACGATCACCGCCTCGATCGGCAGGTCCGTGATCTCTCGGAAGGCCGCGGCGGCTTCGTCGCCGGGAAGCTCGCCGCTCAGCGTATCGACGAGGACGCAGCCTCCCTCGCCCACGATGAGCGTGCAGTTCGAGCCGGTATAGCAGTGCGCCGTATGGATATGACCCAGCGTCGTGATTATGCGCGGCGTCTCATAAAGCGCCATCTGGGCCGCAAGATCGGGATGCACCCCGGGTTCGGTGGCGACAGTCGCTGGCATCGGATTACTCCCGAGGATAATCGAGGACGGTCGCAGTGTACCCGCGCGGCCGTTCGAAGTGGATCCCACGGCCCGCGTCCGTTGACGCCAACCCGTCCCCGTCCTAGCCTCGACGGGTCGCCTGTCCGCGACTCGCAAGGAGATTCCAATGGGTGACGCACCGACCCTTTCCGAGCGCGCCGACGAGCTCGAGCACCGTCAGATGCAGGAGTTCGGCGAGCGTATCGTCGGCAAGTCCCTTCTATACAACCTCGCCGACGGGGAGCGGACCCTCGGCCAGAACGCGTTCGGCGGCCGGATGCTCATGGGCGAAGATTCCCGCCTGCCGCCGATGCCCGACAAGCCGACCCTGCAGGACTTCTTCCGCTGCCGCTTCGACGACTTCGCGACGGCGCATCTGTTGCAGAGCGCCAACCTCGCCCAGAAGAACGGCCTCTCCGACAAGATGGTGCTCGGTTGCCTGCTGCACGACGTCGCGGTGGCCGGGTTCATCCGCACCGATCACGGCTACTGGGGCGCGCAGATGGTCGAACCCTATGTCGACGAGGAGGTGTCGTGGGCGATCCGGGCCCACCAGGCGCTGCGGTTTTTCCCCGACGAGTCGGTCGGATACGCCTACCCGGACAACTACCGCAGGATGTTCGGCGACGATTACCGGCCCGAACCTTACGTCGTGGCCGCCTACGAGGAGGCGCGGCGGCACAAATGGTACATGTCGGCCCGGATCATTTGCGTGAACGATCTCTACTCGTTCGATCCCGACGTCCATGTCGAGCTCGAGCAGTTCGAGGACGTGATCGGCCGGGAGTTCCGGCAACCGCCCGAGGGTCTCGGCAACGACAACACCCCGGCCTCGCACGTGTGGCGCACGCTGCGCTGGCCCTGCAACGCGCTTTAGCTCCCGTCAGCCTCTCCGGCCTGCCGGCCGCGCCACGGGGTGTGATAGTTCCGTTCGTCGTGCTGGATCGTGTTGACGAACCCGAGCGCGAGCGGGCGCCCGGCGGCCTCCGCCAGCCGCGCCACCAGATCGGGGCGCGGACAGAAACGGCGGTAGCCCAAAGCCTCGTACGATCCACGTTCGGGCAGCGAGGCGCCGTAGATGACGATGCCGCGCGCGGCGCGCAGCCGCGCCGGGAGAGCCTCGGCAAGCGGCAGCCCCTGTCCGGCGTTGTTGCCGAACGCGACGACATCCACCCTTTCGTCGAGCCCGTTCAGCGCCTCCCGGATCGCCGCCTCCGACACCCGGTCCCAGTTGAGCTCTTCGCGGTCGGCCTCCCGGGCGGTGAGCGGCCTCGGATATCCTTCGTCCACCCCGTAGAACCCGTCGCGCGCGGTGAGGCGCGCCCAGGGAAGGGGCGGGTCCGCCACGAAGGCGTCGACCGTCACCTCGTTGTCGAGGATCAGGACCTTGAACCGGTCGGCGAAGTGGCGATCCAGTTCGGCCGCAATGGCTGTAACGATCCTCTCCTCCATCTTCGGTACGGCTCGCGTACAGGCGAGATCGCAACACCGTACAGCCCATACGGCGACTGCCGATACCGCCCGCGGGCCCCGAGGCAAACGAGCCGCGATTATGCCGGACCCGGCGGTCCGACATCGGGGGCAGATCCAGCGCGCCCGTAACCTGTGTAGCCCTATGCGACAGCCCGGCTCATCGGGAGCGCATACTGGACACCGCTATCGTCATTTGCCACGGTTCCGGTATGCGCCCCCTTGTGACCGGCCTGACGACACTGGACGAGGCGCGGGCCACCGCGGGTTACACCCTGTTCGCTCCGCTCGAGCGCGAAGAGGTGTTGCTGATCGACCTCCAGGGCGAGGTCGTCCATCGCTGGAACATCGGCGGTTTGCCCGGCGACTACGGGTATCTCCTGCCTGGCGGTCGGCTGCTCTGCGGCGTCAAGGTGAAATCAGGGCCGGAACCGTCGGGCGGCAAGGGCGGACATCTGAAGGAGTACGACTGGGAAGGCAACCTCCTTTGGGAACATGTCGATGACGCACACCATCACGATTTCCGGCGTCTCGGGAACGGCAACACGCTCTACATCGGTTGGGAGCGAATGCCCGAGGCGGCAATGGAACGCGTCAAGGGCGCCGAGCCCGGCAGCGAAGACGAAAATGGCGCAATGTGGGGCGACTTCCTCAAGGAAGTGACGCCCGGCGGCGAAGTCGTGTGGGAATGGCACGCCCACAGCGACCTTCCGCTTGAGGACTTCCCGCTTCATCCGATGAGCACGCGGCTTGAGTTCGCGCATTGCAACGCCTGCGAGGAACTTCCCGACGGCAATATCATGCTCAGCTTCCGGCGCATCAGCACGATCCTGATCGTCAACAAGCGGACCAAGGCGGTCGACTGGTTCATGCGCGACGACGCGTGGGGCCAGCAGCACGACTGCACCTTGCTGGAGAACGGCAACATCCTCCTGTTCGCCAACGGAATCCACGTGCCGCGCGGGGTGTTCCATTCAGCGGTCGTCGAAATCGATCCGCGCACCGGGGAGGAGGTGTGGCGCTACGAGGATGTGCCCAGGTGGAACTTCTTCAGCCCCAATATCTCGGGCGCACAGCGGCTCCGGTCCGGGAACACGCTGATCTGCGAAGGGCTGACGGGGCGCCTGTTCGAGGTGACGCCGGAAGGCGAGATCGTGTGGGAATACGTCAACCCCTTTTTCGGGCCGTCCGGAACGGGCCAGGCCAACCGGGTGTTTCGCGCGTACCGCTATCCGGCGGGCTCGCCGGAGCTTGGCGGGAGACTCTAGAGGCACGGGACAGGCGCGGGGGAGACTCGCGGTGAAGGCCATTCGTTTCGACCGGTTCGGTGGACCGGAAGTCCTGCGCCTAGTCGACATGCCGGATCCCGTCCCGGGGCCCGGCGAACTCCTCGTCGAGGTTCACGCGGTCAGCGTGGTGGCGGGCGACTGCAAGCTCCGCAACGGAGACATGGCGGGGGTGCTCGCCTTGCGCCCACCCAGGGTCCCGGGGCGGGACGGGGCCGGGATCGTCCGCGCGGCGGGCGATGGCGTCGCGGCATTCGAGGCTGGAGATCGGGTCTGCTTCACCTGCCAGTACGGCGAGCAGGGCACCTATGCCGAGTTGGCCGTGCGTCCGGAGAGCGATGTCGCCCGCATGCCCCGGCGGCTCAATTTCATCGAAGCCGCCGCGGTGACCCATGCCGGCATCTGCGCCTACATCGCCATCGTCGACACCGCCGCCGTCGAGGCGGGAGACAAGGTTCTCGTGCACGCGGCGGCGGGCGCGATCGGCGGCATCGCCGTACAGCTCTGCGGAATGCTGGGGGCCGAAGTCGCCGGGACCTGCAAGGCGCGCAATCTCGACCATGTGAAATCGCTCGGCGCGCATCGGGCGATCGCCTACGACCGGGAGGATTTCTCGCGCGCGGTCTCCGGGCAGGACGTCGTCATAGACATGATCGGCGGCGATGTGCACACGAGGTCCCGCGAGGTGCTGCGGCCCGGCGGCAGGCTGGTGTGGCTGATCGCGGAACCCTTCGGGGAGCCGCACGACGGGCGGGACATCGAGGTCCGGCAGGCGATCGTAAAGGACAGCCCCGAAACCCTGGCAGCCGTGATGGGGCTGGCCGACGAAGGCCGCATTCGTCCCCTGATAAGCGACGTTCTGCCCCTCTATCGGGCGGCGGAAGCGCATCGCATCATGGAGGCCGGCGAGAACACGCGCGGGCGCCTCGTGCTCGATACGAGACGGCTGGCGCCGTAACCGCCCGCCGGGGATCGCCCCGAGGTCCTCCAGCTTTCCGGATGCCTTCTCCCAGCCGGGTCCTGTCCCGGCCGGTGGCGCGGTCAGTCGCAACCATGGTGCTTGCGCCACATCGCCGCGTCGTGGCCGGTGGGCGGGTTGGCACAAGGGTCGCCGGCATATCCGCGCAGCATGTCGTACCGCGCGATCTGGTCGTCGGTCAGCAGCGGAAGCGTCTTCAGATGGGCAGCCAGATGTACGTAGCGCAGGGCTGTCCTTGCCTGTCCGGTTTCCGACAGCATTTCCCGCAGCGACCGGTCGGTCACGCTGGCTTCCCTGAACGCCTCCTCCAACGCCTCTTCGCGGGCGATGAGGCGTTCTCCCCCGGCGATCGCGGCCGCGCGCATCTCTTCGAAGATGGCGCTAATCGCCACGACCTGGTCCACCGACAGGGGAATCCGGTCTTTCAGCTCGAGCAGATGGGCGGGGCCGGGCATGCCGTTGAGTTCGGCCGCCCTGGCGAGCCCCCATCCGCCGCCGCGCCTGAGTTCGGCGAGGTCTTCTTCCGACAGACTCTTGATCGAGCGGGTTTCCTGGCCGGCGTAGGGCGACGGCCGGGGGTCGGCCGCGGCGGCCGGCCCCGCGAAAGACAAGGCCAGAAGGAGGGGAAGCAACCGAGGACAGGCTATCCGGGAGGTCTGGATCACGTTCGGGCTCATTCGGCTGCGGTGTCCATGGCGTCTGCGCTCTCAAGGCCGTTGGAGCCGTAGAGCCAATCGAGCTGACGGTACCAGTCCTCGGCGGTCATGGAGCGCATAACGCTATTGCGCACGGCCGCCTTCGCGCCATCGGGGTGATAGATGTATTCGCCGATAAGGCGGGAGTTCATCTGAACGCGGGCGGTGCGTACCCGCCGCATCTCCTGGTAGCGCTGGAGCGCGTTCTCCATGTCGTCGCCGTACCGCTCCACGCAATGCGAAAGCGCCACGGCATCCTCCATCGCCATGCAGGCACCCTGGGCGAAATATTGCAGCATGGGATGGGCTGCATCCCCGAGTAGCGCCACGCGCCCGTCGACCCAGTTCAGGATGGGATCGCGGTCGCACAGCACCCAGAGCCGCCAGTCCTCGCCGTGCTCGATCACTTGCCGCGCCCTGGGGTGGATATGCTCGAAGCCCTGGGAGACCTCCTCCCTGGACACCGGACGGCCGGAGATCGCTTCCCGCACGTCGCGGTGGTAGGTCACGACCAGGTTGAAGACTTTCCAGCCCTTCAGCGGATAGTGGACTATGTGGCACTTCGGCCCGGCCCAGAGGGTGGCCGCGTTCCAGCGCAGATCCTCGGGCATCCGTTCGGTCGGGATCACGCTGCGATAGGTGGTGTGCCCGGAAATCCGGGGCTCGCCGTCCTTCACCATCTGGGCCCGGACCGGGGAACGCAACCCTTCGGCGCCGATCAGACAGCACCCCTCGATAGGGTCGCGATCCTTCAGCAGCAGAGTGACACGCGTACCGTCCTGTTCGTATCCGACCGCCGTATGGTCGGTGCGCAGATCGACCAGCGGACTCCTCTCGCAATAGTCCAGAAGGACGCCGTGGAGGTCGGCCCGGTGCACCACGGCGTAAGGATTGCCGTAGAACTCGCGGAACGGCTCGTCGAGCGGGATGGCGGCGATGTCTTCCGCCGTCCGGGCATCCATCAGGCGCAGCTTGTCGATATAGACCGCCTTGGATCGCGCCTCGTCGCCGACGCCCAGGTAATCGAAGCAATGGAAGGCATTGGGGCCGATCTGGATGCCGGCACCGATCTCGCCGAGCTGCGGGGCCTGTTCGACGACGACGGTGTTCCGGCCTTTGCGGCCAAGCCCGCAGGCCGCCGCGAGGCCGCCGATACCGCCGCCGGCGATAAGGATGGGGAGATCGGGCATGTATGTCTCCTCGTTCCGTTGAGGTCCGAAGCCGGGGTCCCGGAGTTGCGGAAACCCGGTTCTTGCGAGGCCCCGGCGTCGGACAGGCTGACGCAGCAGCCTCGGCCGGCTTGCCGCGCTGTTCCCCCTCGAGGCGTTCGGGGCCGAGACAGCCGGGAGCGGAATGTAGCCGCCATCGGTTGCAGCTGTCGACGAGGCACCGGCCGGGCCGACGGCGACAGGCGCCCGCGCGATCCTCCCGTCCCCGACGGGGACTTCGGGGCCGGTCGAGGGTTTCCGAGCGCGTACCGAAATCCCGCGGACGCGGACCCCACGGGGCCAATTCAAGATTTTGCGGGATTGCGTTTCGGTCGATAGAGTGATGGCCAGGAGAGGCGCATCGTCAAAGTCGACGCGCTTGTCCCAAAGCCTGCTTCTTTCGCGTGGAGACGTCGAAACCGGAGAGAGAAATGTTGCGCGCGACCGACGACGTCATGCTCCCCACCGCCCTGATCGGCTCGCTGCCGCGGCCGGAATGGTTTACCGAGAATCTGGGCCAGCGCTCGTTCCTTCAGGCGATGGTCGATGCACGCTATCGCGAGCAGTACACCGACGCGGTCGGCGTCTACGTCAAGGATCAGGAAGCCGCCGGGCTCGACATCCTGACCGACGGCGATGCCCATTTCGACAACGAGGTCGGCGGGCGCAGCTGGGCCGGCTATCCGCTGTTTCACATGGATGGGTTCGAAAAGGGCGTGCCCAGCCCCGCGACCTACAAGGTGGGCGGCGTCGGCTTTCCGATGGGACACGTGCTGCACGATTATCTGGAGGCGAACGTGGTGCCGAGGATCGTCGGTCCCGTCGGTCCGGGCGATCTGCAATACACCCCGATGTGGAAGGCTGCCCAGCGCATGACCCGCAAGCCGGTGAAGTTCGGCACCATCGTGCCCGAAATCCTGGCCGCGTCGGTGGAGGACGACTACTACGCCGATCCGGTGGAGCGCGTCTTCGCGCTGGGCGCGGCCCTGAACGAGGAGCTCGACGCGCTCGCCGACGCCGGCTGCCCGGTGATCCAGCTGGAAGAGCCGCAGATCCACATGACGCCGGTGCGGGGGCCCGCCTTCGGCAAGCTCGGCATGGCCGAACTGGTGGAGGTCTTCAACAAGACCGTCGCGGGCTTGCGCGACAAGACCGAAATCTGGTGCCACACCTGCTGGGGCAACCCGTCCCAGCAGCGGATGTTCCGCGACGTGCAGAGCTACGCGCCGTCGCTGGAGTATCTCAACCGGGTCGACGCCGACGCAATCACCTTCGAATCCTGCAGCTCGGGCCATATCGACCTCGAGGCCATCGGCGAGCGGATTACCGACAAGAAGATCGCGATTGGCATGATCGACCACCACACGCTCCAGGTCGAACGTCCCGACGAGATCGCCGCGAACATCCGCGAGGCGCTCAAGTACATCCCGGCCGAGCGGCTGATCCTGTGCTCGGACTGCGGTATGGGACGCGAAGGCATGAGCCGGCGGCACGCGCGCTACAAGATGGTCTCGCTGGTGCTCGGCACCAACATCGTGCGCCGGGAGCTGGGCCTGCCGGAAGCCGATTGCCTCGCCGCCGACGAACGCTATTCGCTGCTGGTCACGGAGTAGGACAAGGGAAGGGGATACCGCCCATCCGATAAGGGGCTGGCCTCAAGATGGGCCGTATATCGGGCACCGTGGATCGTCGAAAGTTCCTGTTCGCCAGCGGTGGCGCGGCCGCGGTGAGCCTGGGTGGCGGGCCGGGCCTGGCACGGGCGCTTCCCGAAGTCGGCGCCCTGCATCGCCTCCTGGAGGAGACGCCCCGCGAACGGGTCGCCGCCGAGCTCGCGGGCCTGATCGGGGACGGTCTCGATCGCCGCGGGGCCCTGACCGCTCTGGCCGTCGCGACGTCGCGCCGTGTCCAACCCTTCCCCCATGTCGGCTTCAAGTACCACACGGTGCTTGCGCTGCAATCGGCTCACCTGACGGCGCTCGGCCTGCGCGGCAGGGAGCGCTGGCTGCCGGTATTCTGGGCGCTCGACTATTTCAAGCGCGCTCAGGAAGCGGAGCGCCGTCAGAGCGGCTGGACGATGGGTCCGCGGCCGGGCCCCGTGGCCGGGACGGCGGAAGAGGCCCGAAGACGTCTGACCGATGCCCTTGATCGCTGGGATCTCGAGGCGGTCGATCCCGCCATCCTCGATTTCGCCCGGCTCGCGACGCCTGAGCAGCTCTTCGAAATTCTCTTCAGATACGGCATCCGGGATCTCCGTTCGATCGGTCACAAGACCATCGCGGTGCAGAACGTGCACCGCCTGCTGCCGATCGTCGGACCCCGATACGCGCCTCCCCTGCTCCGCTCCCTGGCAGCGGCGCTCCAGAATCACGGTTACGACGCGAATCCCGCCGTGAGCGATCTGCCCTCCGATCGAACCTGGCGGGAGTTCCAGACGATGCTTGGAGAGATACCGCGGAACTGGAAACGGGGCCGCCGGGACGACGCCGCGCGCAACGGGTTCGTGCGTACGCTCCGCGAGGTCTCGGAGATGGACGCGGGCCGGGCGGCGATCGATCTCCTGCAACGCGGTGTGTCCGCCGAGTCGATATGGGAGGGCCTCTTTGCCACCGCCGCGGAGCTGGTGTTGAGAGAGCCGAGGGTGGTCCCGGTTCACGCCCAGACATCGGCCAACGCGTTTCACTATGCTTTCCGCCACGCGCGAGCCGAAACGACGCAGCTTCTGGCGCTCCTGCAGTCGGCGGCTTTCATGCCGGCTTTCCGGCGCGGCGTTGGCGCCGCCCGATCCGATCTGCGGATCGAGGACCTGGAACCTCTCGCGGCCTCCGGCGGCGGCGCGGAAGCGTTGCGCGAGGCGTTCTCCGAACCGCCCGGCGATCCCGTCTCCGCCGCCCGCAAGGCGTTGTACTACCTGCAGCACGGCGGCTCGGCGGACAGGCTCGTCGCCGGCGCGCGGCGGTATCTTGCCCGCAACGGCCGGTGGTCGCACGACTACAAGTTCACCGAGGCCGCCCTGGAGAACTACCGGGAGATGGCGCCTACCCCATGGCGGGACCGGGTTCTGTCCGCCTCGATGGCATACTTCACAGGGTCGGCAACGGCGCCCAGCCCCGTCGCGCGCGAGGCGCTGCGGTTGCTCGGTTGAGGGCAATCGGAAATCTCGGGAAATCGCCGGGAACGACCGACTCCCGTAAGCGCCTTGACACGGGCACGGGCAAGGGTGACCTTGGCGATGCTTCTCTTCAGAGGCTTGGCACCGAAGGTGCGCGGGCGGGTGTAGTTCAGCGGTAGAACGTCAGCTTCCCAAGCTGGATGTCAGGGGTTCGACTCCCCTCACCCGCTCCAATTCCCCCCTATATCGATCCGGACGCCGATTGCGTTCGCCCCGCTGCTGAAAGAGAGTGCCGCGATGGATGATATCTGGATCGCCTATCTCAACGCGCTCGACGTGGCGGCGCTGGAACTCACGGACGACGAGATCGTGGACGCGGTGGAAGGGGCGCTCGCCGCCCAGGGGCGGGGCCAGACGGTCGTCGAGCCGCGGGTGCACCTCGTTCCGGAAAGCACGGACAAAGGCCATTTCAACGTGCTGCGCGGCAGCATCACCCCGCTCGGCGTCGCCGGCGTCAAGGTGGTGGGCGACTATATCGGGAACTACCGGCTGGGCCTGCCGTCGGAGATGGCGTTGCTCAACCTGTTCGATCCGGAAACCGGCATGCCCAGGGCGGTACTGGACGCGACGTCGATCACCGACATGCGCACCGGCGCGATGACGGCGATCGGAGCCAAGTATCTCGCCCGCAAGGACTCCAGGGTGCTCGGGCATATCGGCGCCCGGGGAACCTCCTACTGGAACGTCCGGCTGCTCGACCGCCTGTTCGACTTCGACGAGATCCGGGTGCACTCGCGCCGGCCGGAGAGCCGGGAAGCGTTCGGAGAGCGTCTTGAGTCGGCGCTCGGCAAGCCGGTGGTCGTCACCGACAACTGGCGCGACTGCCTCGAGGGGGCGGACATCCTGGTCGAGGCCTCGCGCCTGACCGCGCCGGAGCCCCTGTTCCGGACCGAGTGGGTCAAGAAGGGGGCGTTCGTCGTGCCCTATGGCACGATGAGCGCCGTGGAATTCTCCCTTACCGACGTCATGGACAAGGTCGTGGTCGACGACTGGGGCCAGTGCGGGCCGGGCCGCCCGTTCGGCGCGCTGCGCCGCCATGTCGACGAGGGAAAGCTGACGGAAGAGACGTTGCACGCCGAACTCGGCCAGATCGTCGCCGGTCTGCGGCCGGGCCGCGAAAGCGAGGACGAGACCATCCTCTTCTGGCACCGGGGCCTCTCGACCAGCGACATCGCGCTCGGCCAGGCGATGCTCGACAAGGCCGCGCGGATGGGCGTGGGCCAACGGTTGCGATTTGCCTGAGGGGCTCGTCCGATGATCGCATGCTCCCGGATGTACAATGTCGCGCCGGCCGTGCGGGAGGCATGGGACCGGGTGTTCGGGCACGTCGCCGAGGTCTCGGGCGTGCCGCTCGAAATCGTCGCCCATGCCGCCCCGGCCCCGCTCGACGAGCTGTGGGCCCGGGACGACATGGGTTCGGTGCTGATGTGCGGCTGGCCGTTCGCGACGGCGGACCCGCGGCCGGTCCCCATCGCGGTTCCCCTGCCCGCCCCGCCGCGGTACGGCGGCGAGCCGGTCTATTTCAGCTGTCTGGCGGTGCGCCGCGATTCGGAGTTCGCGTCGGTCGAGGACACGTTCGGGGGGCGCGTCGCCTGGACGGTCGAGAATTCCTATTCCGGGTACGCGGCGCTGCGCCACCATTTGCTCCGCTACCGGACCCCCGACCGGCCCGATCCGTTCCGGGAGTGGGTCGGGCCTCTGGTGACGCCGGCGGCGGCAATCGCCAGCGTCCTCGAAGGCAGGGCCGATCTCGCGCCGGTCGACAGCTTCGTCTGGGATCTGCTCGCCCGGCACGCTCCCGAGCGGATCGCCGGTCTTCGCGTCGTCGGCGGGACCGATGCCGCCCCCTTTCCGCCCATCGTCGCGAGCCCGGGGATCGCGCCGGACGCCGCCGACCGGCTGAGCGACGCCTTCGTCTCGATCGGGGAAGAGCCTTCGATTCGTCCCGTCCTCGACTCGCTGTTGCTCGAGGGCTTCGCGGCGGTCGACGCGGCGGCCTACGACATAACCCGCAGCCGCGCGGGTTCCCTCACCTGAGCTTGTTCGGCAGCCAGGTCGCGACTTCGGGCACGGCGATCAGGAGGACGAGAACCGCGAGCTCGATCAGGATGAAGGGCATGGCCGACATCACCACCTGGCCGAGGGTGACGCTGAACGGCGCCACCCCCTTCATCACATAGAGCAGCAGCCCGAACGGCGGGGTGAGGAGGCTGATCTCCATGGTGATAAGCATCAGCACCATCAGCCAGATCACGTCGATTTCGAACACCGCCTGGAGCGACTGCGCGCCGAGCAGGAAGAACGGCAGCGTCAGCAGCAGCATGCTCACCTGGTCCATGAAGGCGCCTAGGAAAAGCAGCACCGCCATCATGATGATCACCACCATGAGCGGCGTGAGCTTCATCGCCGTCACCGCCTGCAACAGCCCGTCGGTGGCGCCCGAATTGGACAGCGCCTGGCTGAACACCAGCGATCCCGCGATGATGAACAGGATCATCACGTTGATCTTGGCGGTTTCCATCAGCGACTTGGCGATCGCCCGCCAGCCGAAATCGGCGCCCTCGATCCCGGTCACGGTCACGGTGCGCCGGAACAACCTGAAGAAGTAGCAGGCCGCGAGCGCGGCGAGACAGCCGAGCGCCGCCGCCTCGGTCGGCGCGGCGATCTTGAAGAAGATGCTGCCCACCACGACCACGAAGATGATCATCAGCGGCAGGATGTAGAGCAGGAACGGCAGCACCCGGTTGACCAGCTGCCGGTGGCGCCCGTCATAGGTCCACGACCGGCGGGTCGCGCCGCCGAGGTTGAGGGAAACCGTCACCGGCTCGTCGAGCGCGCTGGTGTCCGGCGTGTAGGCCGGCGCGAGCTCCGGATTTATCGCGCAGCGCCCCACCACATAGGCGAAAAACAGCACCGCCATGAGGATGCCGGGGACGATGCCCGCGATCAGCAGGAGCGCGACCGACTGTTCGGCGAGGCTCGCCAGCAGCACGGCCAGCGCGGAAGGCGGGATCAGCATCGCAATTCCGCCGACCGCCATGATCGG
>JAJEHI010000119.1 GCA_022823775.1 Defluviicoccus sp.
TGTCGACCGGCGACATGGGTTTCGGCGCACGCAAGACCTACGATCTTGAAGTCTGGCTGCCCGGCCAGGGCGCCTATCGCGAAATCTCGAGCTGTTCGAACTGCGGCGATTTCAAGGCCCGCCGGATGAACGCCCGGTACAGGCCGGCCGGCGGCAGGGGCACCCGCTTCGTCCACACGCTGAACGGATCGGGCCTGGCCGTGGGGCGGACCCTGATCGCGGTGATGGAGAATTACCAGCAGGCCGACGGATCGATCACCATTCCCGAAGCGCTGCGGCCGTATATGGGCGGGATCGACAGGATCGCCGCTTGACCCGGCGGATACCCGAGCTTTCGAAGGCGCGCATCCTCGTCACCAACGACGACGGGGTGAACGCCAGGGGCCTCGAGATTCTGGCCGAAATCGCGCGCGGCATGTCGAACGATGTCTGGATCGTGGCGCCGGAGCAGGAACAGAGCGGCGCCGGCCATTCGCTGACCCTGCGACAGCCTCTGCGCATGACGAAGCGCGGCGAGCGCCGCTATTCGGTCGACGGAACGCCGACCGACTGCGTCCTGATGGCGGTCGGCCACCTGCTGAAGGACCGCAAGCCCGATCTGACGCTCTCCGGGATCAACCGGGGCGGTAACCTGGGCGAAGACGTGACCTATTCCGGCACGGTGGCCGCGGCGATGGAAGGCATCCTGACGGGCGTACCCTCGATTGCGCTCAGCCTGGTCTACGATGACGGCACCCGGCCGGACTGGGACACTGCGCGCCGCTTCGCGCCGGACATCATCCGCCGGCTGGTCGAATCCGGCTGGCCGGACGGCGTGCTCATCAACGTCAATTTCCCGGCCGGCGGGCCGGCGGCGGTAAAGGGTTCGCGGGTCGTCGGCCTCGGCCGGCGCAAGATCGGCGACCATCTGGTGGAGCGCCGGGACCCGCGCGGCGTCCCCTATTACTGGATCGGCTCCCTGCGCAACGAGGCGCCGAACCGCCCGGAAACCGACCTTGCCGCCGTCATGGACGGCTATACCGCGATCACGCCGGTGCATCTGGATTTGACCGACCGCCCCACGGTTCGCACCCTGAAGGCGGTTTTCGACTGAGAGCGCATTGTCCCGCCGTATCTCGCCATCCCTGCCCGCATGATCGCCGAAACCCGCAAGATCCGATTGATCATGGAACTCCGCCAGGGCGGGGTGACGCAGACCGATGTGCTGACGGCGATCGAGAAAACCCCCCGCGAGCAGTTCGTTCCGGAGTTTTTCCGCGAAAGCGCCTATGACAACCGGCCGCTTCCGATCGGCGCCGACCAGACGATCAGCCAGCCGCTTATCGTCGGCCTGATGACCCAGGCGCTGGCGCTGAACAAGCGCTGCAAGGTGCTGGAGATCGGCACCGGGTCCGGCTACCAGACGGCGATCCTGGCCCGGCTGGCGCGGCGGGTCTATTCCGTCGAGCGCATCCGCAACCTGTATGTCGAGGCCGTGCGGCGGTTCGACAGCCTCGGCATCGGCAACGTCACGGCGCAGGTCGGCGACGGCGGGCTCGGCTGGCCCGAACAGGCGCCGTTCGACCGCATCATGGTGACGGCGGCGGCGCACAAGGTGCCCCAGGCCCTGCTGGACCAGCTGCGCGTCGGCGGCTGCCTGGTCATCCCGGTCGGGGCCGAAGGCGGCACCCAGACACTCTGGCGCATCGCGCGCACGGCCGAAGGATTCGAGGAAGAGCCGCTCACCAGCGTCCGCGTCGTGCCGCGGGTGAGCGGGACGGTCAGCTAATCAATCCGCCAGCCGAGCCGACCGGCCAGGTCCAGGACGAACTGCCAGGCGACGCGGCCCGAACGCGAACCCCGGGTCACGGCCCATTCCCGGGCTTCGGCGCGCAGCGCATGCCGGCCGACATCGAGACCGTAATGGCCGGCATAGCCCTCGATAATCTCGAAATAGGTTTCCTGATCGCAGGCATGGAAGCCGAGCCAGAGGCCGAACCGGTCGGACAGGGAGACCTTTTCGTCGACCGCTTCCGCGGGGACGATGGAGGTCGACTGCTCGTTCTCGATCATTTCGCGCGGCATCAGGTGACGCCGGTTGGAGGTGGCGTAGAAGATCACGTTGGAAGGACGGCCCTCGATGCCGCCTTCGAGGAGCGCCTTCAGCGACTTGAACGTCGTATCTTCCGCCTCGAAAGAGAGATCGTCGCAGAACAGGATGAAGCGGCGGTCGACCGAGCGCAGCATGGCCAGCAGCACGGGCAGGCTGGCGAGGTCCTCGCGATGCACCTCGACGAGACCGAGCCCGCCGCCCGTTTCCGCGGCGATCGCGCCGTGCACCGACTTCACCAGGGAGCTCTTGCCCATCCCCCGGGCGCCCCACAACAGGGCATTGTTCGCCGGAAGGCCGCGCGAGAAGCGCCGCGTGTTCTCCAGCAGGGTCGACGCCGGACGGTCGATCCCCACGAGCAGGTCGAGATCCAGGCGGTTGATCTTGCGGACCGGAACCAGACGGTGGTCCTCGGCGTGCCAGATGAAGGCTTCGCCGCCGCGGAGGTCGGCGGGCTCCGGAGCCGTCGGCGCGGCGCGCTCAAGCGCGTCGGCGATGCGCGCGAGCAGGGCGGGGACCCCGATTTCGTCCGGTTCGCCGTTTCCGCCCCGCGTCATCGGTCCGCTCCTCTTTCCGCGGCCTGCGCCGGCCTCGACCGGCGCGCGACCCTAATACACCGCGCCTTTCAGTCAAGGCCGCCGGCGGGGGCGGGCAATCCGGTTGCATGCGCGATGGCGGGCGCTATAGTCCGTGCGGTCGCGACGCCCGGCGCTCATGGCGCCTCCGGCAGCCTCCTCGCGGAAACCCAGCGAATTTGGAAGGAGGATCACCCATGTTCATTTCGCCGGCGTTCGCGCAGGACGGAGGCGGATTGGGCGGCATAGAACCGCTGATTCCGCTGGTCCTGATCTTCGTCGTCTTCTACTTCCTCCTGATCCGTCCGCAGCAAAAGAAGGCCAAGGCGCACCGCGAGATGATCGCCGGCCTGCGGCGCGGCGACCGCGTGGTGACGTCTGGCGGCATCGTCGGCCAGGTCCAGCGTGTGATCGGCGATTCCGAGCTCAGCGTCGAAATCGCCGACGGCGTCCGGGTGCGGGTCATGCGGGCGATGATCGCGGAGCTGGTTTCCAAGCCGGAGCCCAGCCGGGCCCGAGACGACGACTACGATGACGACGATGAAGACGACGAGGAGGAAGAGGAGCGCCGCGCGAGGAGACGGCGGAACAGGAAGCGTCGGGAGGAGCGGAGCCGCGACGACGACGAAGACGCGGACGAGCCCGATGAGGACCGGTCCTAGCGGTCCGGCCGCCGGGGGATCCGACCCGCGAAGCCAGGCCGCCGGTCGACAAGCCCGATGATCTATTTCGCGAAGTGGAAGATCGTCCTGATCGCCGTCGTTTGCGCGCTCGGCATCGTCTATGCCGCGCCCAACGCGGTCGATCGCGGTACCCTGGAAGGCATTCCGGACGGGCTCCCCAACAAGCAGATCAGCCTCGGCCTCGACCTTCAGGGCGGTTCGCACCTCCTGCTGGAGGTGGAGGTCGACGCGGTGATTCGCGAACGGCTGGTCGCGCTGGTCGATGCCGCCCGGACCGAGTTGAGGCGTAGCCGGATCGGCTATCAGGGGCTCGGCGTGCAGGGCCAGGGCATCGCGTTCACGGTGCGCGATCCCGGCAAGCTGGAAGAAGCGCGCCGTATCGCCCGGCAGCTCGAGACCGGTACCGAAGTGACGGTCAGCGGCAACCGGTTCGCCATTACCCTGATCGAACAGACGGTTCGCGACGTCAAGACGTCCGCCGTCAACCAGTCGATAGAAATCGTCCGTCGCCGGATCGACGAGACCGGCGTGCGCGAGCCGGCGATCCAGCGCCAGGGCGCGGACCGCATCCTGGTCCAGCTTCCGGGCGTCAAGGACCCGGAGCGCATCAAGCGCCTGCTGGGCAAGACCGCGAAGATGAATTTCCGCCTCGTCGATCAGTCCATGTCGGCGGAACAGGCGCGCCGCGGACGCCCGCCGCCCGGCTCGGAACTGTTGCCCGCGGACAACGAGATCGGCCCGGACGGTCAGCCCGTGCAGTATCTGGTGCGCAAGCGCGTGATGGTAAGCGGCGACACGCTGGTCGATGCGCAGCCGACGGTGCAGGACGCGCAGCCCGTCGTCAGCTTCCGATTCGACGCTGTGGGCGCTCGAAGGTTCGGGGATACCACGCGGCGCAACGTCGGGCGGCCCTTCGCGATCGTGCTCGACGGCAAGGTCATCAGCGCGCCCGTGATACGCGAGCCGATCCTCGGCGGGTCCGGCATCATATCCGGCAATTTCACCGTGCAGTCGGCGCGCGATCTCGCTCTTCTGCTGCGGGCCGGCGCGCTGCCGGCGCCGCTGACGGTGCTTGAGGAACGCACCGTGGGGCCGGGCATGGGCGCCGATTCCATACGCGCGGGGAAGATCGCGAGCGTGCTCGCCATCGTGCTGGTGATCGTCTTCATGGCGGCGGTCTACGGGGTCTTCGGCCTGATGGCCTGTATCGCGCTGACGCTTAACATGATCCTGATCGGGGCCGCCCTGTCGCTTTTGCAGGCGACGCTGACCCTCCCGGGGATCGCGGGAATCGTGCTGACGATCGGAATGGCGGTCGATGCCAACGTGCTGATCTTCGAACGAATACGGGAAGAACAGAGAAACGGTCGAACGCCGATTTCGGCGATCGACGCGGGCTATCAGCGCGCGTTGACGACGATCATCGACGCGAACCTGACCACCTTCATCGCGGCGGTCCTCTTGTTCCAGTTCGGCTCGGGGCCGATCAAGGGATTCGCGGTGACGCTCGCGATCGGCCTTCTCACGTCGATGTTCACCGCGATCATGGTGACCCGGCTGATGGTCGTGACCTGGCTCCGGCGGCGCCGGCCGCAGGTCCTGCCACTCTGAATCGCGGATGGCCGGCATGCGTCTCATCAGGTTCGTCCCGACCGGAACCAGGATCGATTTCATGCGGTGGCGCCGGATGGCCGGCATGGCGTCGGCGGTTCTGGTGACGCTGTCGATCGTTCTGTTCCTGGGCGTCGGGCTCAACTACGGCATCGATTTTCGCGGCGGCATCCTGATCGAGATCAGGACCGAAGGCCCGGCCGATATCGGTCAGCTCAGATCGGAGCTGTCCACTCTGGACCTCGGCGAGGTCGAACTCCAGGAGTTCGGCGAGCCGACCGACGTATTGATCCGCATCGAGCGCCAGGCCGGTGAGGAGCGCGAGCAGCTCAAGGCGGTCGAGGTGGTGAAGGAAGCCCTCGGTCCCGGGGTCGATTACCGCCGGGTCGAGTTCGTCGGGCCCAAGGTGGGAGCCGAGCTGATCGAGGCGGGAATCACCGCGGTGCTGCTCGCGCTCGCGGCGATGCTGATCTACATCTGGTTCCGCTTCGAATGGCAGTTCGGCGTCGGCGCGGTCGTCGCGCTGATGCACGACGTGATCCTGACCATCGGGGTGTTCTCGCTGCTCGGGCTGGAATTCAACCTGTCGACGGTGGCCGCGGTGCTGACCATCGCCGGATATTCGATCAACGACACCGTGGTGATTTACGACCGGGTGCGCGAGAACCTGAGGAAGTACAAGACCCTTCCCCTCGACGACCTGCTGAATCTCAGCGTCAACGACACGCTGTCCCGGACGATCCTTACCAGCGTGACCACGCTTCTCGCGCTGCTCTGCCTGTTCTTCTTCGGCGGTCAGGTGATCAAGGGCTTCAGCTTCGCGATGATCTGGGGGGTGATCGTGGGCACTTATTCCTCGATCTGGGTCGCGGTGCCGCTCCTGGTTTACATGAAGCTCAAGCGGGGCGGTCTCATCGTGGGCGAGGTCGACGACGACCGGCCGGCGGGGAGCTAGGCTCGGTGACGGAAGTCGCCCCGGTCGATCCGCGGGGGCGCAGCGTCATTCAATCCTATGGTGGGGGCCGGTTCCGAATTTCCGGGACCGAGTTCGCCGGTTCGGCGATCGTCCTCGTCGACGCGGTTCTCGCGTGGCCGGAAGGCGACCGTGGGGACATATCGGTCGCCAGCCTGGCGCCCGTGCTCGATGCGGAGCCGGCGGTCGAGATTCTGCTTCTCGGAACCGGGAAGACGATACGACCCCTCGATCCCGGGCTGCGCGCCGATCTCAAGGATCGCGGCGTGGTCTGCGACGCGATGGATACGGGCGCCGCGTGCCGCACCTTCAACGTGCTCGCCGGCGAAGACCGGCGGGTTGCGGCGGCGCTGATTTCGACCGCTTGAGCGCGAAGCGAAACGGGGGCCGCGAGGGCCCCCGTTCCAGGTTTCGGTTTCCTGTCGACCTAGAAGATGTTCTGGGCCGAAGTCATCGCGTACAGCATCGGGATCGACAGCATCGTGTTGGTCCGCGAGAACAGCATCGCGCGCCGTCCCGCGGCCGCCTTGGCCGCGTCGTCCGGAGCCTCGACGATGCCCAGCGCGACCTTCTGCGCCGGCCAGATGATGAACCAGACGTTGAACCACATGATCGTGCCGAGCCACATGCCGATGCCGATCTGGGTGTGCCTGGCGACGTCGTCGGTCAGACCGATCAGGACCGCCTCGACGAAGTAGCCGTTCAGCAGCGCCAGGATGATGCCGGTGACGATCGTCCACATCGCGCCCCAGCGGAACCAGAACAGCGCCGCCGGCGCGATCACGCCTGTGATCGCCGGCCGCTTGTCGGCGTCGATTTTCGGCATGTTCGGGATCTGGACGAAATTGAAATAGTAGAGGATGCCGATCCACATGATCCCGCCCAGCACGTGCAGCCAGCGGAACAGGAACGACCACCACGCCAGGTCGAACGCGACGCCTTCGCCGTGCCACCAACCCACGACGATGAGCAGTACGACCGCCAGCACGACGCCGGCGATAATGGTGTTGTTGAGGTTCTCCAGGATCTTCGCCATTTCCTCCCCCAAGTTCACGCGGCCACGGTCGACGCAGTCCGCACCCTAGTCCGGTATTCCGCCTAAGTTTCGGCGTCCAACCGAGTCGCGTCAAGCGGCCCGCGCGGTCCGATCGGTCCCGGATACCGCCTCCGCGGCGCGAAAGCCGGACCGGATACTACCCTCGATTGTTGCCGGCAGACCCGTATCGGTCCAGTCGCCAGCGAGGAGCAGGTTGCGGATCCCGGTACGGGTTTGCGGCCGTCGGGCGATTTCGGCCGGCGTCTGCGCGATGGTCGCCCGGCGCTCCTTGATGATCCGGCAGGGCGGAATCCGGTCCTTCGGGTACCCGAGGACGGGCGCGATTTCTTTCCAGAGAAAGCCCGCGAGATCGTCTCCGGACCGGTCGATCAGCCGGTCGGCGGCGCTGACCGTAACCGAGATCGAATCGTCCCGGGCGAAAAGCCATTGAGCTTCCGTGCCGGTGAGGCCCAGGAATGGCATGCTCCAGGGAAGCTGGACGGGCTCTTGCAGGCGGTAATGGGCGTTCAGAATCGGGTTGGACCGGGTCGGCGTGCCGCATTCCGGCAGCAGCACCGCGCAGATATCGGGCGGTACCGCGAGGACCACGGTCTCGTCTTCTCCAATGCCGACGGTGTCTTCAGCGAACGTCAAAGCCGCTGCCCGGCGGTCGTCGAAAACGATGGCGCGGAGCCGCGTGTGGAAGTGGATTTCGGCGCCTCTCTCCCCAAGCGTCCTCAGTACGGGGTCCACCAAGGCGGCGGAAAGCCCCTTCCCGAAAAAGAACGGCCGGCAGGCCTTTTCGCCCCGCAGGAAGGTCTCCCCGATCATGCGCCAGAGAAGTCGGGCCGAACCTTCGGTCGCATCGGTGTTGAGCACCGCGCGGCAGAGCGGCTGCCAGAAACGCTCGTAAAGGCGGCCGCTCGGATCCACCCGTTCGCCGACCGAATCGCCGGGTCCGGCCATGGCGAGACGGGCGATCTCGAAATAATCGGCGACGGTGGAGCCCAGCACGCGGCGGTTCCGGTCCAGCAGCCAGAACGGTATCGGGCCCGGACCCGGAGCGACCCGCCATTTCTTGCCGCTCGGAACGTCGAGGAAGGGGAAGGCGGCGGGAGCGATTTCGGTCACCGCGTCCTCCGAACCGGCATCCGCGAGATACCGCCGGGTGGCCTCGTTGGCGCCGAGCATCATGTGGCTGCCGTTGTCGATCGTGCAGCCCAGGTTTTCGTCGAAGAAGGATCGGCAGCGTCCGCCAGCGTGAGCGGCCGCTTCGTATACCGTTACCCGGGCCCCCGCGAGCGAAAGCTTCAGCGCGCAAGCAAGGCCCGAGAGCCCGGCGCCGACGACATGAACCCCGCTCACGCCGGACCCCGGCGAGGAAGGCGGGTCTGGAGCCATACCGCGATGCGGTCGAGCGCGGTCAGGCTCACCGTATCGACCGTGGGATCCGCTTTCCGCAAGCGGCGTGCGAGCCTGCGCCGTTCCGCGATTTCGGTCGTTGCCGCGAGCCGGAGACGCGGATCGGGGATCGAGCGGGCGACCGGGAGAGCCCCCTCGAGAGTAGGCTCGATCCGGTCCAGCATACGATCGATCACGTCCCGAAGTCCGGAAGCGGCGCTCGACGCGCCGAGATCCCCTGGGGCGACACCGGCCGACCGCATCCAGTCCCCGGGAAGATATACCCGCCCGTGCGCAGCGAACTCGGCGCGGCAGTGTACGATCAGGTCGAGCAGATGCGCCGCCACGCAGAATGCCTCCAGATGCCGACGAAACCCGGCTCCGACTCCCGACGCCTCGCCGAACCGCTTTGCGACGGGGGCGACGGCGAAACCGGCATATGACACCAGATCGCTCCAGTTCCGAAATCGCCCGGGCGAGACCGCTTTCCGGTGCGCCTCGTAGCAGCGTTTCAGCACCGGATCGTCCGAGCCGTCGGCGAGCCCGCCGAGCGCATCGGCACGTTCCTCGACCGGCCGTGCCGCATCGTCGGCCAGCGCGCGCGCGTCTTCGAGCGCGGCGGCACCCGCGAAAACATCCGGCCAGGCGTCGAACCGGCGTGGATCCAATGGCGTCGTCGGGCGCATCGCCGCAATATACGCCCGTTCCGTGAGACGCAAATGCCGTCCGATTCCCGTTCCTATTGCGCCCAGGAGGTGCGCCGCCTCGACCGCGAACGCTACCTCGCCGCGCTGTTCGCCCCGGGCAAGCGGCGAGAGGCGCTGTTCGCGCTCTACGCCTTCAACCTGGAGATCGCCAAGACCGCCGAGGTCGTTTCGGAGCCGTTGCTGGGCGAAATCCGGCTGCAATGGTGGCGCGATGCGATCGACGGGCTCTACGAAGGGTCGATGCGCGAACATCCGGTTCTCGCCGCGCTCGCCGAGGCGATCGAGGCCTGGGGGCTGGAGCGTTCACGCTTTCACGCGATCGTCGACGGACGTGCCGCCGATCTTCGCGAGCGACCGTTCGCCGACCTGGACGCGCTCGAGGACTACGTTGCCGGGACGGCCGTTCCCCTGGTGGAACTCGCATGCCAGGCGCTCGGCGTGGAGAACGAAGGGACGACAGCGTTCGCCCGGGAGGCGGGGCTCGGTACGGGCCTCGCCGGTGTGCTGCGCGCGATTCCCTTTCATGCCCGCCAGCGCCGACTCTACGTGCCCCTGTCGCTGATGTCCCAAGCCGGGATCGCACCGGCCGACTTGTTCGACCGTGCGCCGCCGAGATCGTTTGCCGGGGCGGTGGAGCCGATCGCGGCGCGCGCCCGGACGCATATCGCGCAAGTTCGTCGAAATCGTCACGATATCCCCGTCGCGGCGCGGGCGGCATTTCTTCCGCTCGCCATGTCCGAGGGGTATCTGCGTCGGCTCGCCCGCAACGGCCACGACGCGTTCGATCGCCGCCTCGCGTTCTCGCCGCTCGCCGTTCAAGCGCGTATCGCCTGGGCGGCGTTCGCCAGACGCTACTCGGCCGCGTCCGATATCGGGCCGCGCCAGCGTTCGAGATCGATCAGCGCCCGCTTGCAATAGGCCCGCTTGCGGTCGCGGCCGCGCTTGCGCTCGGCGAGAGGGGGCAGGAGCCCGAAATTGACGTTCATCGGCTGGAAGACGTCCGCCTCCGCGCCGCCCGTGATGTGGCCCAGGAGCGCGCCCAGCGCCGTGGTCGGGGGAGGAGAAGCGAAAGGCCGGCCGAGACTGTCCGCCGCCGCGAACCGGCCGGCGAGCAGGCCGATAGCGGCGCTCTCCACATAGCCTTCGACGCCGGTGATCTGGCCGGCGAAGCGGAGCCTGGGCGCGGCCCGGAGCCGCAGCGTGTCGTCGAGCAGGCGGGGCGAATTGATGAAGGTGTTGCGGTGCAAGCCGCCGAGGCGGGCGAACTCGGCATTCTCCAGCCCCGGGATTGCGCGAAAGACGCGTCGCTGTTCGCCGTGGCGCAGCTTGGTCTGGAACCCGACCAGATTGTAGAGCGTGCCGAGCGCGTTGTCCTGTCTCAGCTGGACCACCGCGTGCGCGCGCTTGCCGGTATTCGGATCGGTCAGGCCGACGGGCTTCATGGGACCGAAGCGGAGCGTGTTGCGCCCGCGCTCGGCCATCACCTCGATGGGGAGGCAGCCCTCGAAATAGGGGGTGTCGCGTTCCCAGTCCTTGAATTCGGTCTTTTCCGCCGAGAGCAGCGAATCGATGAAGGTCTCGTACTGTGCCTCGGTCATCGGACAGTTGATGTAGTCCGAGCCGGTTCCAGCCGGGCCTGCCTTGTCGTAGCGGCTCTGGAACCAGGCGACGTCGAAATCGATGGATTCCCGATAGACGATGGGCGCGATCGCGTCGAAAAAGGCGAGCGAGTCCTGGCCGGTCAGGGTGCGGATCGCCTCCGCCAGCGGCGGCGATGTGAGCGGTCCCGTGGCGACGATCGCGTTGGTCCAGTCTTCCGGCGGCAGGCCCGCGATCTCCCGCCGCTCGATCTCGATCAGAGGTTCGGTCCGGATGGCGGCCCCTACGGCCTCCGAGAAGCCGTCCCGATCGACGGCGAGCGCGCCGCCCGCCGGCACCTTGTTGGCATCGGCGGCGGCGAGGATGACCGAAGAGAGACGCCGCATCTCTTCGTGCAGCAGCCCGATCGCCGAGGACTCGGCGTCGTCGGAACGGAACGAATTCGAGCAAACGAGTTCGGCGAGCCCGTCGGTCCGGTGAACCTCCGTGGGCCGCTCCGGCCGCATCTCGTGCAGGACGACCGAAACCCCGGCGCGGGCAACCTGCCAGGCCGCTTCCGAGCCCGCCAGGCCGCCGCCTATGACATGAACGGGCGTCATTCGTTCGCCGCCGCCCCGCCTCCGGGGATTCGGTCGTCCCGGGGCATCGATCGGGCCCGGACGCGTCGGGACGCGTCGGGCTGCGCGCGGGCGCCGTTTAGAACCCGGGCCAAATACTGTCCGGTAAAGCTCGATTCCACCCGGGCGACATCCTCCGGCCGGCCCGTAGCGACTATGCGGCCGCCCTTGTCGCCGCCCTCCGGGCCGAGATCGACGATCCAGTCCGCGGTCTTGACGACCTCGAGATTGTGTTCGATCACGATTACGGTGTTTCCCTGATCGACGAGGGCGTGGAGGACGGCGAGCAGGTTGCGCACGTCCTCGAAATGAAGCCCCGTGGTGGGTTCGTCGAGGATGTAGACGGTCTTGCCCGTCGAGCGGCGGGACAGTTCCTTCGACAGCTTCACCCGCTGGGCTTCCCCGCCCGAGAGCGTCGTCGCCTGTTGGCCGATCCTGATATAGCCGAGCCCGACCTTCTGGAGCATGAGCAGCTTGTCGCGGATCGCCGGGACGGCGCTGAAGAAGGTGCAGCCCTCGTCCACCGTCATGGCCAGCACTTCGGCGATCGACCTGCCGCGGAACCCGATCTCCAGCGTCTCGCGGTTGTAGCGCTGTCCCTTGCAGACGTCGCACTGGACGTAGACGTCGGGCAGGAAGTGCATCTCGATCTTGATCTCGCCGTCGCCCTGGCAGGCTTCGCAGCGCCCGCCCTTGACGTTGAACGAGAACCGGCCCGGCTTGTAGCCGCGCGCCCGCGACTCCGGCAGGTTGGCGAACCAGTCCCGGATCGGGGTGAAGGCGCCGGTGTAGGTCGCCGGATTCGAGCGCGGCGTCCGCCCGATGGGCGATTGGTCGATGTCGACGATCTTGTCGATCAGCTCCAGCCCCTCGATGTCCTCATGCGTGCCGGGGTGGGCGCGGGCGCCGTGGAGCCGGCGCGCGATCGCCTTGTAGAGGGTCTCGACGATCAGCGTCGACTTGCCGCTGCCCGAGACGCCGGTGACGCATACGAACGCGCCGAGCGGGATGTCCGCCGAAATCGAGTCGAGATTATTGGCGCTCGCCCCCTCCACGCGGATGCGGCGGACGGAGTCGATAGGGCGGCGTTCTTCCGGCACCGCGATCGTACGGTCGCCGCGGAGGTATTTCGCGGTGAGACTCTTCCTCGAGCGAATCACCGCCTGGGGTTTTCCGGCGGCGACGACCTCACCCCCGTGGACGCCGGCGCCGGGCCCGAGGTCGATCAGGTGATCGGCGCTGCGGATCGCTTCCTCGTCATGCTCGACGACGATCACCGTGTTGCCGAGGTCGCGCAGCCGCTTGAGCGTCTTGAGCAGCCGCACGTTGTCGCGCTGGTGCAGCCCGATGGACGGCTCGTCGAGCACGTAGAGCACGCCCGTCAGGCCCGAGCCGATCTGCGAGGCGAGCCGGATACGCTGGCTCTCGCCCCCCGACAGCGTGGCCGAGCTGCGGGAGAGCGTCAGATATTCGAGCCCGACATTGGCGAGGAAACCCAGCCGCTCGTTGATTTCCTTCAGGATCGAACGCGCGATCTCCTGGCTCTTGGGCGGCAGCGTGGGCGAGAGCCCCCCGAACCAGCCGACCGCTTCCGCGATCGACATCTCCGCGACCTGGCTGATGTGGAGCCCGCCGAGCTTCACCGCGAGCGCCTCGGGCTTGAGCCGCATCCCGGCGCAGGTGTCGCAATCGTCGACATTCTGGTAGCGGCCGAGCTCCTCGCGTACCCAGGACGAGTCGGTTTCGCGGAAGCGGCGTTCCATGTTGGGCAGCACGCCCTCGAACGGGCGGTCGATGGTGTAGCTGCGCTTGCCGTCGTTGTAGGACATCTCGACCGGCTCTTCGCCGGTTCCGTAAAGGATGCCGTCGCGAACCCCGCGCGCGAGCTCCTGGAACGGGGTCGAGGCGGATACGTCGAAATGGCGTGCCAGAGATTCGAGCGTCTGCTCGTAGTAGCTCGAAGACGAGTTCGCCCACGGCGCGATGACTCCGTCGCGGAGCGACCGGGTCGGGTCGGGGACGACGAGATCGGGGTCGAAGAACATCCTCGTCCCCAGCCCATCGCAGGCCGGGCAAGCGCCGAACGGGTTGTTGAACGAGAACAGCCGGGGCTCGATCTCGTCGATGGTGAAGCCGGAGACCGGGCAGGCGAACTTGGCCGAGAAGATCGTGCGCCCGCTGTCGTCGGCGTTCTCCGCGACCGCGATCCCCTCGGTGAGCGCGAGCGCGGTTTCCAGCGAATCGGCGACTCTGTTGCCGAGATCGGGCCGGATCACCAGCCGGTCCACCACCACCTCGATATCGTGCTTGAGGTTCTTGTCGAGCGCGGGGACGGCGTCGATGTCATGGAGCGTGCCGTCGACCTTGACGCGGGCGAACCCCTGCTTCTGGAGTTCCCGGAACTCCTTGCGGTACTCGCCCTTGCGGCCGCGCACGATCGGAGCGAGCAGGTAGATCCGGGTGCCTTCCTCCATCGCCTGCATGCGGTCGACCATCTGCGAGACCGTCTGGCTCTCGATCGGAAGCCCGGTGGCCGGCGAGTAGGGGACGCCCACGCGTGCGAAGAGGAGCCGCATGTAGTCGTAAATCTCCGTCACCGTGCCCACCGTCGAGCGCGGGTTCCGGGACGTCGTCTTCTGCTCGATCGAGATCGCCGGCGACAACCCGTCTATGGAATCGACGTCCGGCTTCTGCATCAGCTCGAGGAACTGGCGGGCGTAGGCCGACAGGCTCTCGACATAGCGGCGCTGCCCCTCGGCATAGATGGTGTCGAAGGCGAGAGTCGATTTTCCCGAGCCCGACAGCCCGGTCAGAACGACGAGCGCGTTGCGCGGAATCTCCACGTCGACGTTCTTGAGATTGTGTTCCCGTGCGCCGCGAACGACGATCTTGGACTGCATGCCGCTACGTGTCAGGGGCTGGGCCGAGGATTATTCCATCGGCGTTCGGAAGCAGAAATACATCCGCCCCGACCGGCCCGCAACGGTCCAGTCCGGTATGCTGTGCCGGAGGCTGGGGAGAGGACAATGAAGCGTTGCGCGATCATCGACGACTATCAGGGCTGCGCGCTCGACATGGCGGACTGGAGCGCGCTCGCGCCCGAAGTCGAGGTGGAGGCGTTTCGCGACCACCTCTCCGACGAGGATGCGCTCGCCGCGCGCCTCGGCGGATTCGAGATCGTCTGCGCAATGCGGGAGCGGACGCCGTTTCCCCGGTCGCTGTTCGAGAAGCTGCCCCGGCTGGAACTCCTCCTGACCAGCGGCATGCGCAATCTTTCCATCGACGGCGCGGCGGCGGCGGAGCACGGGGTGACGGTGTGCGGCACGCCCTCGGTCGGCACGCCGACGGCCGAGCTCGCCTGGGGGCTGATCCTCGCGCTGGCGCGCTCGATCGCGGCCGAGGACCGGACGATCCGCGCAGGGGGATGGCAGGAAACGCTGGGCGTCTCTCTGGAAGGCAAGACTCTCGGCGTGATCGGGCTCGGGCGGTTGGGGAGCCGGGTGGCGAGGATCGGCAAGGCGTTCGGCATGGAGGTCGTCGCCTGGAGCCGGAACCTGACCGAGGAGCGCTGCCGCGAGGTCGGCGTTTCCCTCGCCGACAAGGAAACCCTGCTGCGGACCGCCGACGTGGTGACCGTCCACCTGTTGCTGAGCAAGCGGACGCGCGGGCTGATCCGCGCATCCGACCTCGCCCTGCTCAAGAAAGAGGCGTTCCTGGTCAACACCTCGCGTGGGCCCATCGTCGACGAGGCGGCGCTGATCGATACGCTCGAACGCCGGGCGATCGCGGGGGCGGGGCTCGACGTGTTCGACATCGAACCGCTGCCCGTCGACCATCCGTTCCGGCGGCTCGACAACACCGTGATCACGCCGCATCTGGGCTATGTCTCGGTCGAAAACTACCGCGCCTACTTCCCGGCGATGGTCGAGGACATCCGGGCGTGGCTCGCCGGAGAGCCGGTACGGGTCCTCGAATTTTAGGCTCGTTTTGCACGGATTGAGTGTGTGAGACGTCGGCTCGATCCGTTATGCTGCGCCAACGAACCGGGTATGGGAGGCAGCGGTGGCCGGAAGCGTCAACAAGGTGATCCTCGTCGGCAATCTCGGGCGCGATCCCGAGGTCCGTCACAGCAACGACGGAAATCCCATCGTCAACATGTCGGTCGCCACTTCCGAGCAGTGGCGCGACCGGAATTCGGGCGAACGGCGCGAACGCACAGAATGGCACCGCGTCGTGATCTTCGACGAGCGTCTCGGAGAGGTCGCGCAGAAATATCTGCACAAGGGCTCCAAGGTTTATCTTGAGGGCCAGATCCAGACCCGCAAGTGGACAGACCAGCAAGGCCAGGAGCGTTACACCACCGAGGTTGTCCTGGGACGTTTCCGTAGTGTGCTCACCATGCTTGACAGCCGTGGCGAAGGCGGTGGCGGAGGCGGCGGTTACGAGTCGCCCGGAGGCGGTTCTCAGGGCGGTGGGCCGAGTTCCGGAGGCGGGGATCTGGACGACGAGATCCCATTCTGACGGATATCGGCAAAAATAACTATTGTTCAATCTTTTACATGGATGAGTTAATACAACAATCTAGAGCTTACACGCGCTCTTGACGCGCGCCTGAGCCTTCCCTGAGACCCCCGCCGAATTTGAGCTTTCGGACCGATTCTGCTATCATGCAAGGGCATGTTCGCGGCGTCTCCGGACCGGTCGAGACGGCGCGTCCGAAACGATCCCGAAGCCCCTAACCGGACAGGCGAAACGCCTTGACTGACACGCTGGCCCCGCCGCCAACGCCCGAATTCGACATCACGCCGGTGAGCCTCGAGGAGGAGATGGAACGCTCCTACCTCGACTATGCGATGAGCGTGATCGTCTCGCGCGCTCTGCCCGACGCCCGCGACGGGCTCAAGCCGGTGCACCGCCGCATCCTCTACGCGATGCACGAGGAGGGCTACGAGTGGAACCGGCCCTACCGCAAGTCCGCGCGAATCGTGGGCGACGTGATGGGCAAGTACCACCCGCACGGCGACCAGGCGATCTACGACGCCATGGTCCGCATGGCGCAGGACTTCTCGATGCGCCTGCCGCTGATCGACGGGCAGGGCAATTTCGGCTCGATGGACGGCGACCCTCCGGCGGCGATGCGCTACACCGAGGTTCGCCTGACCCGGGCGGCGCACGAGATGCTCGACGACATCGAGCGCGAGACGGTCGATTTCCGGCCCAATTACGACGAGAGCGTCCACGAGCCGGAGATCCTGCCGGCGAGGATCCCCAACCTGCTGGTCAACGGCGCCGGCGGTATCGCGGTCGGCATGGCGACCAACGTGCCGCCGCACAATCTCGGCGAGGTGGTCGATGCCTGCCTCGCGGTGCTCGACGATCCGGAGATCGGGATCGACGACCTGATCGAAATCGTGCCGGGTCCCGACTTCCCCACCGGCGCCATCGTGCTCGGCCGCTCGGGGATCCGGTCGGCGTATCACCTCGGGCGCGGCTCGGTGGTGATGCGCGGGCGCACCCATGTCGAGCAGATCGGCAAGAACCGCGAGGCGATAATCGTCACCGAGATCCCGTACCAGGTGAACAAGGCGCGGATGATCGAGAAGATCGCCGATCTGGTGCGCGAGAAGCGGATCGAGGGAATATCCGACCTGCGCGACGAATCGGATCGCGCCGGTGTCCGGGTGGTGATCGAGCTGCGCCGCGACGCGATGGCCGAGATCGTGCTCAACCAGCTCTTCCGCTTCTCGCCGCTGCAGTCGACCTTCGGGGTCAACACGCTGGCGCTCGATCGCGGCAAGCCGCAGCTGATGGACCTGAAGGCCATGCTGCGCGCCTTCATCGAGTTCCGCGAGGAGGTGATTCGCCGGCGCACCGTCCATGAGCTCAAGAAGGCGCGGGAACGCGCTCACGTGCTGGCCGGGCTCGCGGTGGCGGTTGCCAATATCGACGAGATGATCGCGCTGATCCGCGCCGCGCCCGACCCCGTCGAGGCGCGCGAAGCGCTCATGAAAAGGCAATGGCCGGCGCAGGACATCGCACCGATCATCGCGCTTCTCGACGAGCCCGGCGGCGGTGTGGTGGACGGCAGATATACCCTGTCCGAAGCCCAGGCGCGGGCCATCCTGGAGCTCCGCCTGCAACGCCTGACCGCGCTCGAGCGCGACAAGATCGGCGAGGAGCTGAAATCGCTCTCGGACAAGATCGTCGAATATCTGGCGATCCTCGATTCGCGCGACCGGGTGATCGCGGTCCTCCGACAGGAGCTGCAGGAGATCAAGGACTCCTACGCCACGCCCCGGCGCACGGTGATCGTCGATTCGGAGGTCGACCACGACATCGAGGACCTGATCCAACGCGAAGCGATGGTCGTGACCGTGACCCATGCGGGATACATCAAGCGGGTCGCGCTCTCGACCTACCGGGCGCAGAGGCGGGGCGGCAAGGGCCGCGCCGGCATGGCGACCAAGGAAGGCGATTTCCTCGAAAAGCTGTTCATCTGCGATACCCACACCCCGGTGTTGTTCTTCTCCTCGCGCGGCATGGCATACCGGCTCAAGGTCTACCGCCTGCCGGAAGCGACCCCGCAAGCGCGTGGCAAGGCGCTGGTCAATCTCCTGCCGCTCGAGAAGGGCGAGACCATCACCACGATCATGCCGATGCCCGAGGACGAGGCGGAGTGGCAGGCGCTCGACATCATGTTCGCCACCGCGAGCGGCGGCGTGCGGCGCAATAGGCTGAGCGATTTCGCGAGCGTCATGGCGAACGGCAAGATCGCGATGAAGCTCGATGCCGGCGACCGGCTGGTGGGCGTCGAGACCTGCGCGACCGGCGAGGACGTCCTGCTCGCCGCGCGCAGCGGAAAGTGCATCCGCTTCCCGGTCGACGAGGTCCGGGTGTTCAGCGGCCGCACCTCGACCGGCGTCCGCGGGATGAGGCTCGGCAAAAAGGACCGCATCGTCTCGATGACGATCCTGCGCCACGCCGCGCTCGATACCGAGGCCCGCGACGCCTACCTGCGCTACGCCAACGCCAAGCGCCGGGGAGATGCGCCCGGCGACATTCCTCGGAACGGGCTCGGGCCGGACGACATCGTCCGGTTCGAGGAGGCCGAGGAGTTCATCCTGAGCGTCACGGAGAACGGCTACGGCAAGCGCACCTCATCCTACGAATACCGCACGACCCGCCGGGGCGGGCAGGGGATCGTCAACATCCAGACGTCCGAACGGAACGGCCGCGTGGTCGCGACGTTCCCCGTCCAGCATTCGGACGAAATCATGCTGGTGAGCGATGCCGGCACCCTGATCCGGTGCCCGGTCGAGGATATCCGCGTCGCCGGTCGAAACACCCAGGGCGTCACGCTGTTCGACACAGCCGACGGCGAGCGCGTGGTTTCCGTGGCGCGTTTCGCCAAGGGATTCGACGAGGTCGGCAACGGCAACGGGCACGAGGAAACGGCCGAATAGCCGCCGGCCGGCGAAGGGGAGCGCATGGCGAGCGAACGCATCGGGGTCTATCCGGGCACATTCGACCCGATCACCAACGGCCACATGGACATCATCCAGCGCGCCGCGACGGTGATGGACCGGCTCGTCGTCGGCGTCGCCGTGAACGCCGGGAAGGGGCCGCTGTTCTCGGTCGAGGAGCGCGTCCGGATGGTCCGGGACGAGGTCGCCGTGCTCAACGAAGGGGACAGCGAGCGCGTCAGCGTGGCCGCCTTCGACAATCTCCTGATGGATTTCGCCGTCGAGCAGGGCGCCTGCATGATCGTCCGCGGGCTGCGCGCGGTCTCCGATTTCGACTACGAGTTCCAGATGGCCAGCATGAACGCCAAGCTGAATTCCGGGGTCGAGACCGTGTGCCTGATGGCGTCCGACAAGCACCAGTTCATCGCTTCCCGCCTGGTCAAGGAGATCGCCATGCTGGGCGGCGACATCTCGGCCTTCGTCTCGCCGCGCGTCGCGGGTCTGCTCGAAGAGCGCCGCGCCGGGCGGTAGGCGGGGCGGGGAGTTCGCTTGACCCCGTGACCGGCGGCCCATACCTTCCCGCCGCGTCCGCCACGCTGCGGCCCCGTGCGCGCATAGCTCAGGTGGTAGAGCAACTGACTTTTAATCAGTGGGTCCCAGGTTCGAGTCCTGGTGCGCGCACCAATCTTTTCAATGGGTTAGGGCATTTACGCTGATGCAGACAATTCCTCGAGGCGCCACTGAGTCGCCAAATCACGAGGATTGAAAGGCTGGAGCGGTGCCGATGAGTGTGTTTAAGGCCGACTGTCCGCACTGCGGCACGCGAAGTGTCGCGTTCACGATCTCTGCTGAGAGGCAAGCACCATCCCGCGATTACTTGGCGTGGGATACGCTAGCGATTTGCGGATATTGCGACCGTGGCATCCTCGCAAATTTCGAGGCCAGCACTGATGGAGCACCGACGGAATTGTTGGAGAAGGGCGGACAGGAGTACTTGTTCGAAGAGGGATACCTGAGCGAACCGGAGATCTACCCATCTACAATGAGCGATGAAGCGCCCGGCCATGTCCCAGACAACATCAAACGTTTCTATGAGCAAGGCGTCGACAACCTGCAGAAGAATTGGGACGCTTCGGGAGGCATGTTTCGAAAGGCGTTGGAAGCAGCCCTAAGAACAAATTCCCAGATGTCGAGGGCGACCTGTATCACCGGATTGAAGGTGCCAAGCAAGCGGGAGGGCTGACCGCCGATTTGGCAGAATGGTCGCACCAGATCCGATTGGATGGGAGAAACGCCGTTCACGAGGAAGAGCCGTACTCGAAAGAGGAGGCTGAACGTCTACGCGATTTCACCAATTTGGTCTTGCAGTACCTTTTCACGCTACCGGGTATGTTGGACAAGGCCAAGGGCGAAGAGGATATCGTTCCGTCTTAGTCGCTGGGTCTGATCTAGAACCAGCCTGCATGCGCTGGCGTGTCTTCGCTATCCAGAGTTGAACGGGAAACACACCCTACTCCGGCAGGACCGCGTTGACGATGTAGCTGCGGCCCGCCCGGGTTTCCCTCAAGGCCCGTTCGAGCGCCGCAGCGAGTTCGTCCGCCGTCTCCGCGCGGGCGCCGCCGACGCCGAACGGCGTCCCCATCTCCTCGTAAACCGGCGGGCCGATCCGGTAGCCCGGCGTCAGCTCGGTCCGCCGTGCCATGCCGTCGGCGTAGTAGAGGCGCTGGCCGTTCAGCATCGCCCGGTAGCCTTGGTTGTTCATGATCAGGACGATTGTGGAGGGGCGTAATCCCGCGAGGCCGCCCGGCCCGGCCGGCGTCCCCTGGGGCTCAGAACCGATCGCACTGCGACGCCGAGCCGGCTGCGCAGCAGGGCGGAGCGCACACTCGGTGCGCGCGGCCCGCGCGTCGGTGTTGACCTAGCCGCCGGAGCGGGCCTTGGCGATAAGTTCCTTCAGCCGCTCGCCGCCGACGGCGCCCGGAGCCAGCGCGTTGCCGATCACGAAGGCCGGGGTGCCGTTGATCCCGAGAGTCCGGGCGAGCCGGATCGTTTCGTCCAGATAGTCCTCGATGGCGGGATCCTCCATATCCCGGCGCAGGCGCCGGACGTCAAGGCCGGCATCGGCGGCAAGCGCCATGACCCGCTTTTCCGTCAATTTCCCCCGCGCGCCCATGACGGCCTCATGAAACTCGAGATAGCGCCCCTGCTTCTCCGAAGCCATCGAGGCGCGGGCCGCGAAGCGCGAGACCGGACCGAGGATGGGAAACTCCTTCCAGACGATGCGGAGCTGCCTGTCGCTCTCCAGCAGGTCCATTACCGGTTTCAGCGACCGTTTGCAAAAGCCGCACTGGTAGTCGAAGAACTCGACCAGGGTGACATCGCCCTTCGGATTGCCCGAGACCGGCGACATCGGGTGGGACCGCAAGGCGTTGTCGTGTTCCCGGAGCGCGGCGCGGACGCGGTCCTGCTTGCGCGCTTCCCGCCTCGCCTGCAGCACCCGGATGGCGTCCTCGATGACCTCGGGATGCTCGAGCAGGTATTCCCGGACGATCTTGCGGACGGCATCCCTGTCGGGCGGCGCGACGGCGGGCGTCTCCGCCAGGCTGCCAGTCGATACGGACCCGACGGCGAGAAGCGCCGCGGCGATTGCAATGACGGCGTGCCGCATGGCTCTTGCGGCGATGCTGCCGTGTCTTGCCGGGTTCGGCAGACGATTCATTCCTGCTCTCCTTTGCCGAAACGACGGGATCGCAGCCTGGACCGGACGGCCGCGTCGGTCGGCGCGGCCGGGGGGGCGGGCCGCTCGGCGTAGATCACGTCGGTCCAGTGCGATGGCGTGTCGCCGGGCGTCGCGCCGGGGTCAGGCGGGGGCGCCGACGTGTCTCCTTCATCATGTCCGCCGTG
>JAJEHI010000180.1 GCA_022823775.1 Defluviicoccus sp.
CCGTGGGGGAGTCCTCCTTCCCGCCAGGAAACGGTGACCGGAGTTCGAGACAGTGTCGAGTTTGATCCTTCCAAACTACATGCGCCGGCAACCGAGCGTGAGGTAGCTCTATCCTTCACGGCTGACCGAGACGCGCTCTACAGTGCATGGAACGCTCTTGCCAACCTGGCGGAACTCGCGGGAGAGATCTCCATCAACGCGTCGGCGACATCGGCAACCGGGTTCGACAAGGCAAGGCTGGAGAACGGCGTACTGGAACCGCTGCGCGAATTGGGATTAATCGATGATGGCAGACAATGAGGTGAATCAGATATGGACGGAGAGGAACGCAGTTCTCATTCTTGGCTCAATACACCAGGCCGCACAGGCACGGGAGTACGAAGACTCCTCAACTGCAATAAATCGGCGTTACGAGTGAACCAACTGATGCAATGTAATCAAATTCGTATTATTTTCACGTCGTATCTTCCTATTCAGCAATTTGCTGTGTAACAGCTCCGGGATTGGGGCGCACGGGGCCGCCGGACGGCGGTGAGCGGTCCGTGTGCCGATGGTGTCGCGCCTTGCGGCGAAGGTTGGCGCTGTGGGCTGCCCCGCGTTTATGGCCCGACGCCGACCTTGCGATACGCAGGCGCGCGTTCGCTCAGGCGGCGACGGGCATTCGGGCGGCTCCGGTGGTGGGGTCGATGTCGTGCTTTTTCAGCATCGCGATCCAGCGTGGCGCGTTTCGCTTGACCATCATCGCTTCGTAGTCGGTGTGGGGGTCGCGGTAAGGGGTGGCCGATTGCAGGACCCGGAAGATGACACGCAGCATCTTGTGGGCGGTGGCGACGGTGGCGCGCTTGTAGCCTCGGCGTACGGTCAGGGCCTTGTGATAGCCCTGGAACTGGCAGTCGCGGGTACGTGCGGCGCCATGAGCGCACTCGATGAGGACCTCGCGCAAGGTGGTATTGCCCCTTCGGGTTCTGCCACAGCGGCGTTTGCCCGCGCTTTCGTTGTTGCCCGGACAAAGCCCCGCCCAAGCCGCACAGTGCCGGTGCGAGGCGAAGGCGTTGATGTCCGGGCCCAGCTCGATGACGATGGCACGGGCCGACGCCGCGTCAATGCCCGGGATGGTCTGAAGGAGCGCGAGCGTATCGGTGAACTCGCTCAGCCCTTCGCTGAGGAGGGCGTCGTAGTGGGCGAGCCGTTCGGTGCTGTGATGAAAGGCGCGCAATTGGTCGTGGAGCAGGAAACGGCTGTGCTCGTCCAGACGGGCCGTGAGGGCATCGCACAGCGCTTCGAGGCGCGCGCGCACATGGTGCGAGAGCGAGGCGAGGATCACCTTGCGCGGAGCCCCCGCGACAAGCCCTTCGAGGATCCGCATCCCGTTCGCGCCGAACAGGTCGGACAGGATGCCGCCGACGCGTATCCCGGCCGCGTCGAGGACCTTGTGGATGCGGTTTCGCATCCGCGCGCGTTCGCGCACGACCTGACGGCGCATCCGCGAGACCTTGCGCAGGGTGCGAAACTGCGCCGGGGGGACCAGGCTGGGGGTGCAAAGAGCGAACTGACAGATCCGGGCCAGCCAGACGCTGTCGGCGATATCGGTCTTGCGCCCCTTGATCTGCTTGACGTGCTGGGCGTGGACCAGGATGGGCTCGATGCCGGCGTGTTCGAGCGCCTGCCAAGGCGCCTCCCAGTAGATGCCGGTGGCCTCCAGGACCGCCGCGCTGACCTGGTGGCCGAGCAGCCAGTCAACGAGCGCCTCAAGACCGCTGGGCAGGGCGCTGAACTGCCCGGTGATGACCTCGGCCTCGGCGCCCGCACGCGCCAAGCGCACCGTAGCGGTGATCTGCATCTTGTGCACATCGAGCCCGGCCGCGCGCGGATGGATGACGTTCATCGTGTCGGTCAGTACCATCGTGCTTCCTCCTTCAGGGGGTTGGTGGTCGAGGCGGAAGCGGGGACCTTCGGACAGCAGACACACATCCCCAACAGGATGCGGCGCGTTTTGCTGTTCGTCCACGGACAAGCCGGGTACAAGGCGGGGCGCGAAGCCGTTGGTCGGGACAGTTTTGAAACGGGCACCCAAGCACCGAAAAAAATGCGTCCACTCGCCCGCTTCCGCCTCCGATCGTCGACCACCGACGACGGCACGACAAGCGCCCGGCGCGCTTCGCCCAGGAGGTGGCAGGAGTCCCCGAGGGCTGTACCTGTTACATGGACGGCGGGGTGTGCGCCGCCCCGATCATGGGCGTTTTGAATCGTCTCCAGGCGCTGGGTTTCCGGCTCCGCACCGAGACATACCAGGCAGCTCTCGACTTGGCCAATGAAGAACACTGAGCATCCGGGCGATACCATAACCGACGGCTTGGGTGAAGGACATTCAGCCAACCGTCCGCGATGGACCCGACGGACAATCGGGACCGCACGACGAAGTACGGCGAGGAGATAGCACATCCATGTCGAATCGAATGCAGGACAAGGTAGCCGTCATCACCGGAGCCGCTTCCGGAATCGGCGCCGCCTGCGCCCGCCGCTTCTCCGCGGAGGGCGCGAGCGTGGTCGTGAGCGACGTGAGCGAAGCGGCGTGCGCGGCAGTCGCGGAAGAGCTCGGAAACGCGGGCGCCACATTCGCGGTCGTGACCGGCGACGTGACTTCGCGCGCGGACACCGAGGCGATCGCCGAAGCGGCGCGCGCCTCGTTCGGCGGGATCGACGTGCTTGTCAACTCCGCCGGGATCTCGG
>JAJEHI010000044.1 GCA_022823775.1 Defluviicoccus sp.
AGACGCTATTCTGGTGCCGCATGACATTGATCTCCTTTCGTGTCCCAAACGCCGCAAAACGTCAGGAAACGAATAGAATCAATGTCATGCACCCTGTCCACCATTTTAAACCGGACACCAGTGGCCTTGAGCCGGGGTCCAGACTGTCGGGCACCGCTCTCGACCGGCTCCCCTCGGATCGGCATCGGGGGCAGGCCTGGACCCCGGCACAAGGCCGGGGTGACAGCGGGGGCGCGGAGAGAGTCCCGACCGTCGGCACCGAGGTCGTTCCGAAGTTAAACCGGACAGCAGTGGAACGAGTCCGGGCATGACGACACGGGAGGGGGACACGACGCCCGGCGACCGTCTTGATCGGCCATCGAATGACGCTATTCTCTGCCGTTCCCGATCCGCTGGGGGATAGTTTAACGGTAGAACTCTCGGCTCTGACCCGAGCAGTCCTGGTTCGAATCCAGGTCCCCCAGCCATTCGCGGCGACGTCGGACATGCCAAGACCCAGATGAAGCCGGCACCGTTCACCCATCACCTGCCGGGGACGGTCGACGAAGCGGCGGCGCTCCTTGCCGCCCATGCGGCCGAGGACGCGCGGATTCTCGCCGGCGGGCAGAGCCTGGTGCCGACGATGGCGTTCCGCCTCGCGCGCCCGGCCCACCTGATCGACATCAACCGCGTTCCGGGCCTCGACGGGATCGCCGCGAATGCCGACTCCCTGTCGATCGGCGCGCTCGCCCGGCATTGCGATTTCCATCGCCCGGTCGAGGACGGGCCGCTCGGCGCGCTTCTGGCCGACGTGGTGCGTCATATCGGGCACTACCCGATCCGCATGCGGGGGACGTTCTGCGGCAGCCTCGCCCATGCCGATCCGGCATCCGAATGGTGCCTCGTGGCGGCGACGCTGGACGCGCGGCTGGCGGCGCGGAGCGCGCGCGGCGAGCGGGAGATCGCGGCGGCGGCGTTTTTCGAATGGGCGATGACGACCGCGCTGGCCGAGGACGAGCTTCTGGTGCGGGCGGAGCTTCCCCGCCTCGCGCCGGACACGCGCTGGGGGTTTTGCGAGTTCGCCCGCCGCGCCGGCGACTTCGCGCTGGCAATGGCGCTCGCGCTCTACCGCGTCGAAGACGGGGCGATCGTCGAGCCGAGGGTGGGTCTCGGCGGGGTCGAAGCCTGTCCCCGGCGGATTCCGGAGGGAGAGGCGATCCTGGCCGGCCGCGCGCCCGGTCCGGAGCTGTTCCGCGAGGCCGGCGCGGCGGTCGCCGAAGCGGCGGACGCGATGACGGATTCGCACGCGAGCGCGGCGTACCGGAGCGAGATCGCGGCCGTGATGGTGGAACGCGCGCTCGCGGACGCCGCCCGATGACCGCGCCGCGCGAAATCTCGCTTACGGTCAACGGCGAGGCGCACACCGTCCGCGTCGAGCCGCGCAAAACGCTGGCGGACACGATCCGCGAGGATTGCGGTCTGACCGGCACCCATCTCGGCTGCGAGCACGGGGTGTGCGGCGCCTGCACGATCCTCCTCGACGGCGCGCCGGTCCGAAGCTGCCTGATGTTCGCGGGCCAGGCGGAGGGCGCGGAGATCCGCACCGTCGAAGGGCTCGCCGACGGCGACCGGCTGCACCCGCTGCAGCGGGCCTTCATCGACCGTCACGCGCTGCAATGCGGGTTCTGCACCCCGGGCTTCCTGATGCTGGCCCTGGGCGTGCTGGAACGCGAGCCCGACATCGACGAGGACGGGCTGCGTGAGGTGCTGTCGTCGAACCTCTGCCGCTGCACCGGCTATCTCAACATCCTCGACGCGGTCAGGGACGCCGCGGCCGCGATGAAGACCGGGCCGGAATGACGTCCCGCCGCGAGGCGTGGATCGGCGAGCGGGCTGAGCGGCTCGAAGACCCGCCGCTGGTCCGGGGCGCGGGCCGGTTCGTCGGCGACATATCCTTTCCGCGACAGCTCCACATGCGCGTCGTGCGGTCCGACCGCGCGCATGCCGAACTCCTCTCCGTCGATGTCGGCGACGCCCGCGCGGCGCCCGGCGTCGCCGCCGTCTGGACCGCGGCCGATGTCGCCGACATCGGCCCAATCGCGTTCCGCGCGACCAGGGTCAAGGGGCTGGAGCCCTACCGGCAGCACATCCTCGCACGCGGCAAGGTCCGCTATGTCGGCGAGCCGGTCGCCGCCGTGTTCGCCGACAGCCCGTATCGCTCCGAGGACGCGGCGGAGTTGGTGTTGGCGTCCTACCGCGACCTGCCGCCGATCCTTTCGGCGGAGGACGAGCCGGGCCCGTTCGACGCGGAACGCTCGACCGAGGCGCATGTGCTGGAGAAGGCGCGGGGCGACATCGACGCGGCGTTCGAGGGCGCCCACGCGACGGTCGAGATCGAGGTTTCGGTGGGCCGGCATTCCGCGGTGCCGATGGAGACCAGGGGCGCGGTCGCGTTCCACGATGCCGGGCGCGACGTGCTCGAACTGCACGGCGCCACCAAGCGGCCGCACTTCAACCGCGACCAGATGGCTGCGGCGCTCGGCCGTCCGCCCTCCTCGGTCCAGTTCTACGAGGGGCAGATCGGCGGCGGGTTCGGCGTGCGCGGCGAGCTCTATCCCGAGGAATACCTGGTCTGCGCGGCGGCGCTCCGCCTCGGTCGGCCGGTCAAGTGGATCGAGGACCGCTGGGAGCATCTGCAGGCGACCAACCATTCGCGCGAGCAGCGCCACCGGATTCGCGCGGCCGTCGACGCCGACGGCATCGTGCGCGGCGTCGACAACATTTTCCTGCACGACCAGGGCGCCTATATCCGTACCCACGGGGTACGCGTCCCCGACATGACGGCCGGCATGATGCCCGGTCCCTACCGGATGCCTGCCTACCGGTCGCGCGGACACGTCCGGCTCACCAACAAGACGCCGGCCGCGACCTACCGCTCGCCCGGCCGCTACGAGGCGACGTTCGTCCGCGAACGCCTGTTCGACGCCGTGGCGGCATATCTGAATGTCGACCCGGTCGAGATAAGGCGCCGCAATTTGATCGCGGCGGAGCGAATGCCGTTCGCGGGCGGCATCGACACGATCGACCACGAGGTGGTCTACGATTCGGGCGACTACGCGAAGCTGCTCGACAAGGCGCTGGCGCGCGCCGGATGGGACCGGATGCAGGCCGAAATGTCGACTCGCCGCGCCAACGGCGAAATGGCCGGCGCGGGACTCGCCTTGTTCGTCGAGAAGAGCGGCCCGGGCCCGGCCGACGGGGTGCGCATCCGGGTCGACACGACGGGCGCGGTCGAGCTGCTGACCGGCGGCGCCTCGCTCGGCCAGGGGTTCGAGACCGTCATGGCCCAGATCTGCGCCGGAACGCTCGGGGTCGATTACCGCCGCGTCCGCGTCGTCCACGGCCGCACCGACGTCATCGATTACGGCTTCGGCGCGCACTCCTCGCGCGCCACGGTGATGACCGGCGAGGCGGTCCGGATCGCGAGCGCAAATCTGCGCGCCAAGGCCATCGAGGCGGCGGCGGAACTGCTGCAGGCGCCGGCCGACGCGCTCGATGTCGCCGACGGCACGGTCGCGCGGACCGACCGCGAGAGCGGCGCGGCGATCGAACTCGGCGAGATCGCCCGCAGGCTGGCGCCGGGCTCGCCGCTGCTGGCGGGGCGCGATCCCGGCCTCTCGGCGGAAGGCTGGCACCGCACCGACCTGATGGCCTACCCCTACGGCGTCCACGTCGCGGCCGTCTCCGTCGACCGGGGCACGGGCGCGGTCGAGGTCGAGCGGTTCCTCGTCGCCTACGATGTCGGCCGCGCGGTGAACCCGATGCTGGTCGACGGCCAGCTGATGGGAGGCTGCGTTCAGGGCATCGGCGGCGCGCTCTACGAGGAGTTCCGCTACGACGGCACCGGCGCGCCGCTCTCCGTCACCTTCGCCGACTACCTGATGCCGACGCTCGCCGAGACCCCGCCGATAGACCTGCTGCTGACCGAGGACGCGCCGAGCCCCTATAACGGGCTCGGCGTGAAGGGCGCCGGCGAAGGCGGCATCAACGCCGTCGGCGCCGCCATCGCCTCCGCCATCGACGCGGCCATCGGCATCCCCGGCGCCATCGACCGCCTGCCGGTCACGCCGGAGAGGGTGCGGGCGATCCTGAGGGAGGCGGGGAAGGCGTAGGCGGACGCGCCGCCGCCCTCCGGGGGCGATCCCCGACCCGACCCTCTCCCCGTGGGGCAGAGGGGGCTTGCGGGCGCCGATCCCGCCTGGCTTCCCCCCTCCCGCTCCGCGCGGGCATGTTCCTGCTCGTGCAGGGATCGCCAGTCACGCGCCTCGCGCGCCGGGGCCGACGCGGGAGACGACAGAACCCCGTCGTCCCCTTCGATCGGCGCCAGGTCTGCCCCGTAACCCGGTAACCGAGCAGTTACCCGGCGAATGCCGATCGCGGAGAAACGATCCAGCACCAGCGCCGGCAAATGCGGGAAGCGGGACGGCCAAATTCTGTAGCCTGAAGGGGATAACCTCGACCGGGTGCTATTGCCGCTTCGCGCCGAAGGCGCCGACGATGTCGGACTGCTCGAAGATGCCCCCCGCCTCGGCGTGGCCCGGACCGTAGAAGCCGCCCTGGATACGCGCGCCCGACTGGCCCCGCGAGAACGTCCCGTCCGGGCCGACCTCGAGGCCGGTGAAGAGCACCGCCTCCGTCGAATGAGCCGTCCCGCGGTCGATGTTCCGGATGCCGCTGAACCCGACATCGAGCCCACCGGTCGGCATGCCGTAGTTCAGCGCTGCCGTCCCGACCAGCCGGTCGCCGCGATCGTCCCCGACAACCGGCGTTCCCACCATGATGCCGACCCAGGTGGCGGACCCGGTCAGCGGGCGATCGGTGAGATCTCCAAGGGCCACCGCGTGCAGGATATTGCTTTCGAAGTCTTCGCCGACCACGCGCAGGCCGTTGAGCGCGAACGAGCCGTGCTCCATCCAGGCACCGAGCGAGGACACGTCCACGCCCATCTGCTGCCCGCTATTCGACATCAGCGTGATGCCATGCGCCGAGCCGATGGGTTCCGCGTCGCCAAGCTCGCCCGCGGCCGTGTCGAGGCCGGCTGTCTCGGTCTCGCCGGTTATGGGGTCGAGCAGCCGGCACTCGATCCCGGAGCATTCCGACACCTGCCGGATCGTGAAGGTCCCGTCCGCGAGCTCCCCGTGCATCGTGGAAACGACCAGGGAATCGGCGCGCGCGAGTATGTCCTGCCGGCGCGCCTGCTGCGCCGGCCCGGTCTCGACCGGCGCGGACAGGCCGGTGAGCTCCCTGATGTCGTCGAGGCCGAGGGTCGGCTGCGAGCCGCCCCCGCCGCAGGCCGCGAGGGAGAGGATGGCTGCCGCCCCCAGGACGCAAGCAACATGGAATCTCATGTCGGCATTCTCCAGACAAAGCGGTCGACAAGGCTGACCGACGCATCGACGGTCGAGGTCGTGCCAGCCGACTCGGCAAGCCGCCCGTAGCATAGGCAAGAGTTGCTTCAATAACGCCCCCAAGATAGGCAAGACAATGCCGCGTCGGTCAGAGTGTATGTCGTCGGGGCATGGATCGGCGCATCCCACCGGATCGCGCCGGTGCGTGACGGATATCTCCGCTCCGCCTCCCTCCGGCCGGCTCCGGTCGATATGACGGGATAGGGGAGAGACCCCCGGGGTCCAGGGCGATCCCCCCTCTCCCCGACCCTCTCCCCGGTGGGGAGAGGGGGATTCACGCGGCGCCGCTTCATCCCTCGCTTCTCCCCTCCCGCAAGCGGGAGGGGGGAAGTGAGGCGGCGAGCGAATCCCCTCTCCCCACCGGGGAGAGGGTCAGGGTGAGGGGCCTTCCGGGCGGCAGCCGGCCCGGTCGAAAAATGCGTTAGCCCGTCATGCCCGGCGGACCCGACCCCGGTCTCGTGACATCGCGGCTTTCGATATGCAGTTGACACCATATGCATATAAAGCCATAATTTACCGGTGAGCTGGACGGTAGAGTTCCACGACGAGTTCGTGCGGGAGTTTCACGGTCTGCGCCGACACGTCCAGGACGAGGTCTATGCCATCGCCCGCCTGCTTGAGCACTTCGGACCGCAACTCGGTCGTCCCCGCGTGGACACGCTGAACGGTTCGCGCCATGCGAACATGAAGGAGATGCGCTTCGACGCGGCCGATGGAGCATGGCGCCTCGCCTTCGCATTCGATCCCGAACGCAGGGCCATACTGCTCGTTGCCGGCGACAAGTCGGGCGGCGGTTCCAGGCGGTTCTACCGGGCGCTCATCCGCAAGGCCGACGAGCGCTTCGACCGGCACCTCGCCGGGCTCGCCGAGAAAGGAGGATCGCGATGACCGTGAGCCTGAAGGACATGATGGCGGACCTCGACCCCGCGAGACGCCGCAAGATCGAGGACCGCGCCGCGGAGCTCATCGCCGAGGAGATGACGCTGCGCGAGTTGCGCAAGGCGCGGAAGCTCACCCAGGTCAGCGTCGCGCGCGAGCTCGGCATCGGCCAGGACGGCGTCTCGCGGCTCGAACAGAGAAGCGACATCCTGCTTTCGACGCTGCGCAGGACGGTCGAGGCGATGGGCGGGAGCCTGTCGCTGATCGCGCGGTTTCCGGACCGGCCGCCGGTCGAGCTGTCCGGCCTCGCCGAGCCGGACCCCCGCGACTGACGGTTCAGCCGGATCCGAAACGCCGCAGGCAAACTCTCGACAGTCGCGCTTTGCGGCGTGGGAGGGTCTCTTAGCGTGGACCCCGGCAACCCGCGGAGCATCCCCTTCTCCTCAACCGACACAAACGCTCATGGGTCACCCGCCCGCGACAGAGTGTTGACAAGTCCACCGACTTACCTTATAAGGGACAGTGATTCGCGTCCTTATAAGGAATAATCGGGCATCGTGTCGCAAACCACGAAAATCGCAATCGACCTCGACGTGCATCGCGCCATCGAGAACCGCCGAACGAGTTTCGATCAGAGTCCCAACGAGATCCTTCGCAACTTGTTCGATCTACCTCCCTCCTCGCCGACGGTCTTGCCCTCGGATTCCAGGCCGCGCCGAACCGGGGCGTACGCCTTCGTCCTGCTCGGGAACAGGGTTGAGGCTGGAAGTCTCAAGCAAGCCTACATGACCTGTCTTCGGCAGCTCGGGGAATTCGATTCACAGTTCTTCGAGCGATTGTCGCGGGTAACCACGAGGTCTCGCAGAGTCGTCGCAAGGAACCCAACCGACCTATATCTGAGAAAGCCTGAGCTGGCCGGAAAATTCGCGGCACGCCTGACCGGCCCATGGTGGGTCGACACCAACCTCTCTCGGCCACAATGCGAGCAACGCCTGCGGATGGCGTGCGAGATCGCCGGAGTGCGGTTCGGCGGGGATGATGGCGACCTGATTTTGGAATTTCCCGACAGCGAGGCCCGAAAGTCCGACCTCAAGGCGTTGCTTGCCGCCGCTCCCCTCGAAGGGATCGACATCGACCGTTCGCGTGACCCGGGTCGCGAGGTCGAGTTCTGACATACCTGATCGACACCAATGTCATCTCCGAACTGCGCAAGGGCGATCGTTGCGATCCCCGGGTTTCGGCGTGGTACGCAGGAGTAGCGCAGGAGGATCTGTTTCTTAGCGTGCTGGTCGCCGGAGAGATCCGCAAGGGAATCGAGCGCGTGAGACCGCGCGACGGCCGGAAGGCGGCGACGTTGGAACGCTGGCTGCGCCAGGTCGAACAAAGGTTCGGCGACCGCATCCTGCCGGTCGACGCCCGGGTGGCGGACATCTGGGGCGCATTGAGCGCCATCCGGCCCATTCCGGTCATTGATGCCCTGCTCGCCGCGACCGCCAAACGGTTCGACATGACGCTCGTGACGCGCAATACCTCCGATGTCGACGGTTTGGGCGCTTCCGTGCTTAATCCTTTCGATTGGCGGGGGCCGGGGACGGCTTGAGCCCCGCGCGGCGAGGGAGCAACCGATGCCTCAGCGATCGACCGCCGGGTTCGGCGTGGGCGCGAGCGTGCCGCGCAAGGAGGATGCCAGGTTCCTGCGCGGGCGGGGGCGCTATGTCGCCGACATCGCGATGCCGGGGACGCTGGAGGTCGCGTTCCTGCGGAGCCCGCTGGGGCACGCGCGGATCCGGGACGTCGTCAAACCGGGCGGCGGAAATGTCTACCTCGCCGACGACCTGCCGGGCCTCAAGCCCATCCGCGTGGTGCCGGACATACCGGGCTTCAAGCCGGCCGACCACTGGCCGCTCGCGCGCGGCAAGGCGCGCTACGCCGGCGAGCCCATCGCGGCCTGCGTGGCGGCGACGCGCGCCGGGGCCGAGGACCTTGCCGCCGCCACGGTCGCCGATCTCGAACCCCTCCCCGCCGTGGTCGAGCCCATCGCCGCGCGCAACGACCCGGCCGCGCTGGTGCACGAGGAATGGGGCGACAACGTCTATGTCGCGGTCCCCATCGCCGGCGGCGACATCGATTCGGTGCGCGACGCGCCGGTCCGGGTGACGCGGGATTACCGCATGAACCGGCAGTCGACGATACCGATGGAGGGGCGCGCCGTGCTCGCGCACTGGGACGAGCGGGAGGACGAGCTGGTCGTCCACCTGACCTCGCAGATCCCGCACATCATGCGGGTGGGGCTCGCCGAGATGCTGGGCCTCCGGATGCGCCAGGTCCGGGTGATCTCGCCCGACGTGGGCGGCGGGTTCGGCGGCAAGGCGCGGATGATGCCGGAGGACCTCGCGGTCTGCGCCATCGCGCTCGAGACCGGCCGCCCGGTGCGCTGGATCGAGGACGTAGCCGAGCATCTGAGCGCCGCCTGCCAGGCGCGCGAGCATGTCTACCGCGTCACCGCCTACGCGGACGGGCGCGGGATCGTGGCCGGGATCGACGCCGAGATCACCATCGACGGCGGCGCCTACGCGCTCTGGCATACCGGCCCGTTCATGGAGACCGGCATGGCCGCGCGCAACCTGCCCGGCCCCTACCGGATCGAGCATTTCCGCGCCGAGACCTGGACGGTCGCCACCAACAAGCCGCCGCTCGGCGTCTATCGCGGGGTGGCGCGTCCGGGCGCCTGCTTCGCCATCGAGCGCACGATAGACGAGGTCGCGCGCGAAGTCGGCCGCGACCCGCTCGAGGTCCGCATCGACAACATGGTCGGGCCGGACGAGATGCCCTACCGCACGGTCTGCGACATGAAGTTCGACAACGGCGACTACCCGGAGGCGGTGCGCCGGGCCGCGCGGCTGGTCGACTACGAGGGCATCCGGGCGCGGCAGGCGGAGACGCTGCCCGACGGGCGCCTGCTCGGCGTCGGGCTCGGCAGCTTCACCGAGCAATCCGCCCACGGCGCCGAGGAATGGGTGCGCCGCCGCACCCCCATCGTGGCCGGCTACGAGACCGCCACCGCGCGCATGCACGCCGACGGCACCCTGCATCTGCTGGTGGCGATCCACAGCCACGGACAGGGGATGGAGACCACGCTCGCCCAGATCGCCTGCGAGGAGCTCGGCATCCACCCGGACGACGTCTCGGTCCGTTTCGGCGACACCGCGACCTCGCCCTTCGGGATGGGCACCTTCGCCTCGCGCTCGATCGTGATGGGCGGCGGCGCGGTCTCCAACGCCTGCATCGCGCTGCGCGGCAGGATGGCGCGGATCGCGGCCCACCACCTGCAATGCGACGCGGCCGACATCCGCTTCGCCGACGGCGAGGCGGCGGGACCGTCGGGCTCGATTTCGTTCGCCGAGATCGGCCGCATCGCCCATCTCCGCCAGGAGCAGCTTCCCGACGGCATGGACCCGGTGCTCGACGTGACCGAGACCTGGGAGCCCACCGAATCCTCCGGCGTCTTCTCATACGCCACCCACGCCGCGGCGGTCGCGGTCGACCCGGCGACCGGCGCGGTCGAGATCCTCGACTACGCCGTGGTCGAGGATTGCGGCACCGTGGTCAACCCGATGGTCGTCGACGGCCAGATCGCCGGCGGCACCGCGCAGGGGATCGGCACCGCGCTTTACGAGGAGGTCGTGTTCGACGCCGGCGGCCAGCCGCTCGCCACCACCTTCGCCGACTACCTGCTGCCGGGCGCGACCGAGATTCCCGCCTTCGCCATCGGCCACATGGCGACGCCGGCGACCTCGACCAGGTTCGGCATGAAGGGGATGGGCGAAGGCGGCGCCATCGCCCCGCCCGCCGCCATCGCCAACGCGCTGGCCGACGCCTTCGCCGCGACGGGGGCGCAGTTCAACGAAACCCCGCTGACGCCGAGACGCGTGCTGGCCGCGATCGGGGCGGCGAAGACATAGCGCGGCCGGGCCGCCGCGCGCCCCGTCATCGCCATGGACCCCTCTCCCCGGCCCTCTCCCCGGCGGGGAGAGGGGGAGTCGCGCGGCGCCTCCCCTCCTACCTCTCTTCTCCCCACCCGCTTGCGGGAGGGGCCGGGGGAGGGCGGCGACGGCGCCGGCATCGGCTCGGTTTCCCCTCCCGTCACCCCCCGCCGTCATGGCCGGACTTGTTCCGGCCATCCACGTCTTGTTGCATCGCGGTGCGCGCCGGGAGGGAACGAGGCGACGGCCTCACGCGGATGCCCGGAACAAGTCCGGGCATGACGACAAAGGGGCGCGGGGCGGTGGGCGTCCGCACCGGTGGCCCGTGCCTCCTGTCGTCACCCCGGCTCAAGGCCGGGGTGACAGCGGGGAGCGGAGACGGCCCCTCCTCCCTCTCTTCCCCCCGCCCGCTCGCGGGAGGGGCCGGGGGAGGGCCGGAGGGACCCCGGTACCGTCCTCATCCCAACACCGACTCCAGCACCGCGCCCAACAGCGCCAGCGCGACCGAGGCCATCATGCCGTAGGCGATCAGCATCACCGGGCGGAAGGAGTCCCGGGTCACGAAGTTCTCGAGCTGCTGGTGGATCGCCCGGGTGCGTTCGTCGAGCCGGGCGAGCAGCAGCCGGTCCTCGCCGTTGAACGGCGCGGCGGACGAAACGTAGCGGTCGTCCGGCGCGCCGCTCATGCCCGGCCCCCGCGGGCGCGGGACGCCTCGACGAAGCGCGCGATCACGTCCATCGCCGTCGGCCGCCCGTGCGCCGCCGCGGCGGGCGGGAGCGTCGGAAAGGGCACCAGCGGCGGCGATCCCGGCCGCGGCGGCTGCGCCGGGACGCGCGGGAACGCGACCCCGCCCGCCGGCCCGCCGGGCGGCGCGGGCATCGTCCCCCTGTCCTCCAGCGGTTTCGATCCGGCGGCCGTCAGATAGGCCGCGAGCATGCGGAGGGCGACCGTCCTCGGGTCGGATTTCGGCATTGGCGGCATTTCTCGTTGCGACATCTGTTTCCTCCTGTGTCGGCAAGGTTTCCGGTCGTCACCCGAAGAGCGGGACCATCTGGCCCAGGGCGCCGCCGAGACCGCGATGGAGGGCGCCCCACTGCTGGAGCTCCGCGTTGTAGCGGTTGAGCCCGGCCCGCTGGGCGAGCGCGTTGGCGCCCAGCACGTCGAGCGGGGCGGCGGGCGCGAAGTTGGGCAGGCCGACGGGCGCGATCTGCTGGCCGCCGAGCAGCGCGGCGAGCTCGTTGAACTGCTGCTGGCGCAGCGCCGCGCGTTCGGCGAAGGCCTGGTTGCGCGCCGCCGCCGCGCGGTTGAACGCCCGGTCGGCCTCCGCGCCGCCCTGCGCCACCGCCGCCCAGGCCGCGTCCTGGCGCGCGCGGTTGCCGGCATCGAGGAACCGGCCGTACTCGTCGCCGCCGGCGCTGCCGGGGGCGATCGGGAGGCCCCGGTTGGCGAGGCTCTGGCGGAGGCGGTTCTCCTGGCGCTCGATCTCGGGCTCCAGCAAGTCGAGCGCGCGCCCGTACGCCGCCCGTTCGGCGCGGCCGCGCAGCGCGGCGAGCTCCGCCGGATCGAAGCCCGGCGGCAGGCCGGCGGTATCGAGCCCGCCCTCGTCGAGCCCGCGCGCGCCGTCCAGCGTCCGGTCGGCGAGGATCCGGGCGATCGCCTCCTGCAGGGTGCGGAATTCCTGCTGGAACGGGGTCTCGGTCACCTGCGTCGCGTGGGCCGACGCGCCGGGGTCGAAGGCGAAGCCCCCGTCATCGGTCACCGTGCCGTAGAGCAGGTTGCCCTGCGGCGTGAACTGGCTGATCCGGTTGGCCTCGGCCTGCGCGGCGACGAGCGCGGAGGGGTCCGGTACGGGGGGCGGTTTGGGGGCTTTCTTTCCCATGTCTGTCTCCTGTCCAGCGGCATTCGCGCCGCAGCATCGAATAGAGGGCGGCGTCCTCTCCGGTCGGCCAGGCTTCCCGCGCCATGCCCTCGTAGCGGAAGCCCAGCCGTTCGACGAACCGGCGCGCGGTCCGGTTGCCGCGCCGGACGGTGGCCTGCACCCGGCGCGCGCCGAGCTGTTCGAACGGGTAGCGGAACAGCGCCTCGAGCACCCGGCCGGTGCACCAGCGCGGCGAGACCGCGGCGATCGACATCTCCAGCGCGCCGGGCCGGTCGCGCCAGCCCGAATAGACGATCCCGGCGACCGGGATGCCGTCGTCCACCACGCCGATGGCGGCGCAGGGGCCGAAATCGTCGATCCCGATCCGGTCTCCGACCCAGCGCGCGATCTCCGCGTCGCGCCCGAAGGCGAGCGTCGGCATTGCGGTCTCCTCGTTTCGGGGTGGGTGTTTCAGGGGGCGTGCAGGCGCCCTCCCCCGGCCCCTCCCGCGAGCGGGAGGGGAGAAGGCAGGGAAGGGGTCGCAAAGCGAGTCCCCTCTCCCCCGCGGGGAGAGGGGGGCCGCGGCAATCGGATATCGCTCTAGTCTCCGGTTTCCGCCGGCCGGCGCCTCGCGTCGACCTTGTCCTGGATGTTCTTGAAGTCCGGGCGTTTGGCGGCGCGGACGGCGGCGAAGGATTTGGAGCGCT
>JAJEHI010000166.1 GCA_022823775.1 Defluviicoccus sp.
AGACGCTATTCTGGTGCCGCATGACATTGATCTCCTTTCGTGTCCCAAACGCCGCAAAACGTCAGGAAACGAATAGAATCAATGTCATGCACCCTGTCCACCATTTTAAACCGGACACCAGTGGCCTTGAGCCGGGGTCCAAGCCTGCCCCGGACGCCGATCCGGGGGAAGCCGGGCGAGAGCGGTGCCTGACAGTCTCGACCCCGGCTCAAGGCCGGGGTGACAACAGGGGGAGCGGCGACGGTCTCGCACACTCGCACATCGGCGCGGAGCCCGTCCCGAAGTTAAACCGGACAGCAGTGGAACGAGTCCGGGCATGACGGTCGGGGAAACCGGGGTGGCGGATTTCTCCGCTCGCTTCGTTCGGTCGAAATGATGGAAGAGGGGACGCTTACGCCAGCGCGTAGTCGTTCTCGTAGTGCAGGAAGATTCCGTCGAAATAGAACCAGCGCATCACCGCGCTCTCGCGCGCCCAGTGGATCGCCTCGTCCTTCATTTCGCGCGTCGTGCAGTGGCGCTCCAGCGCCGCGAAGCCGCGGTCGCCGTGCTCGATGTCGACCTCGGCGTGGAGCCAGAAATGCTCGATCGCGGGCTCGGGGTACTTGTAGACCTCGCGCAGCGCCGGCAGCACCTTGGAATAGAGCATCGGCGACTGCGACTCGGTGCCGATCCGGATCGCCGCGACCGCGCAGTGCCAAGGATGCTCCTTCGCCACCCATTTGAGCCAGGCGACCCATGACCGCGTGGTGGGCAGACCGCGCCCCGCCCTGACCTCGTCGAGATCGGCGCCGTTCGCCTCGGCGAAGCGGAGCACGATGTCGAGATGCGAATGCCCGGGGTCGGTCTCCTCGTGGAAGTTCTCGAGCTCGAGCTCGACCACGTCGGGCGGCGCCTTGGCGCAGATGTTGAACGAGGCCTCCTGCACCATGTTGGAGATCCAGTGCCAGTGCTCGACCGCCCAGCCCATGCAGGCGCGGCGCCCGAGGTCGCCCCTGGCCCATTTCTCGGTCATCGGATGGTTGGCGCAGTGGCGCTCCAGCACCGCGGCTTCCAGCTCCTTCCGGAACGGGGTCTTGTCGGCCATCGTCTAGTCTCCCTCGTCGTCCACCACGGCGATGCCCTGGATCTCCACCATCATCTCGGGCTGGGCGAAACCGGCGCAGGTGATCAGCGCGCTCGCCGGGTAGCCGTCGGAGAAGAACTCCTTGCGGATCTCGGTGAATTCGGTGCCGTAGCGCGAGTCGATCACGAACACGGTCATCGTCACCATGTCGTCCAGCGTCGCCCCGGCGCGCTCCAGCGTCGCGGCAAGCAGGCGGAAGGATTCGCGGGTCTGGGCCGCGAAATCCCCGGCGAGCGAGTTGCCGTCGGCGTCCGCCGGCGCGCCGTGGCCCGCGGCCCACACCATGCGCCCGCCCTTCGTGGTCACGACGGGGGAGAACGAACGGTTCTCCTGCCAGGTTCCCCTGTGATGTTCGCGCTCCATCGCCACGCCTCCTATTCGGCCGCTTCGGCGGACTCGATCCGCTGCATGTGTGCCCAGATGTCGTCGTACATCAGGTGCATTACGTCGACCGTGGTCTGGACGGTATCGACGACGAGCTCCAGGTCCTCCCGGGTGGTCGCGAACCGGTCGAGCAGCTTCTTCCCGACCCCGGAATGTTCCTCGTCGGCGGTGTCGTGCACCCGCCAGTAGGCGACCCCCTTTTCGTCGAGCCCGAAGCGCGCCTTGAGCCGTTCGGCGATCCGCCCGTAGGTGCCGGGGATCGGCGCCTCTCCGCCCAGCATGTGCGAGGCCACCCCCTCGAGAAAGGTCTTGCCGCAGATATAGGAGAAATAGGCGAAGAAGGCGGTCGTCCCGGCGCAGTACCTGGTGGCGTACATCTCCTCCTTCGAGAGCCCGATCGCGGCCGCGTAGTTGAGATAGAGCTTGTGGTGGGAGACGCCGTCGGCATGCAGCCGGCCGGTCGCCTCCTCGTAGGTCACCTCGGCGATCTCCTCGCGCCAGGCGGGGTCGGGGCAGATGACGTAGAGCCGGCCGTGATAGTTGTGGTTGTGCAGCGGCAGGATCCCGTGCTGCTTGCAGAAATAGCGGATTTGCTCCAGCGAATGGCTGTCGTCCAGCATCCCGGCCCACAGGGGATGGCCGTAGAGCGGCTTTGCCTTGTGAATCCGGTCGATCTCTTCCAGCACGCTTTGCGCGGTCAGGGCCATTCGGGTCTCTCCAGTCCTGTGTCCCAGTGATGATCCCGCATGGCGCGGCGCAAGTCCAGACGCACACCCGCGTCATGGTCGGCCTCCGCCGACCGTGACCGGCTCGGGAAGGCGGGCCGCCCCAAGGTCTCGACCGCGAGCGGGCGCGCGGCTAGTTTCGCGCGGCCCACCCACCCCCGAGCAGGACGATGAAACCCGAAAACCTCTCCCAGGTCGCGGCGATCGTGACCGGCGCGGCCGGCGGCCTCGGCGCCGCGATGACCCGTGCGCTGGTCGATGGCGGCGCGCGCGTGCTGGCCGTCGACATCGACGGGGACGCGCTCGCCGGCCTCGTGGAACGGCTGCCCGAGGGGCGGGTCGCCGCGCATGCCGGCGACATCCGCGACGCGGATTCGTGCGCGGGCATCGTCGCGCGCGCGGTCTCGGAGTTCGGCGCCGTCCATGCGCTGGTCAACAACGCCGGCATCGGGCAGTCGAGCATCCGCGCCAGCTACTACATCGACCGGGTGAAGTTCTGGGAGGTGACCGACGAGCGCTGGCGGACCGTCGTGGAGACCAACGCGATGGCGCCCTTCATGCTCGCCAAGGCGATCCTGCCGCATCTGACGGAAGCCGGCTGGGGGCGGATCGTCAACGTGACCACCAGCCTCGACACCATGACCCGGCCGGGCTGGACGCCCTACGGCCCGTCCAAGGCGGCGCTCGAAGCGAGCACGGCGATCTGGGCCGGCGACCTCGAAGGGACCGGGGTGACGGTCAACGCGCTGATCCCGGGCGGGCCCGCCAACACCGCGATGGTCCCGCCGGACTCCTCGCCCGACCGGGACGCGATGATCCAGCCCGCCGTCATGGCCGCGCCGATCCGCTGGCTGCTCGACCCCGCCTCGGACGGGGTGACGGGGCGGCGCTTCCTCGCCGTCCGGTGGGATCCGTCCCTGGCGCCGGAGGACGCGGCCGAGGCGGCCTCGGCGCCCGCCGCGTGGCCGGGACTCGGACAGGAGGCTCGATGGCCCGGACAAGATCCGGGTGAGTGACGCGTCCGCCCCATCGCGCGGCATCCCGGCGCGGGACATCCGCATCGGCATCGTCCTGATGCTGTGCGGGACCGCGCTGTTCGGCTGCGGCGAGAGCGTGGTCAAGCTGCTGACGCGGCATTACGACACGGCGCAGATCGTCTGGGGCCGGTACGTCTTCCACGCCATCGTGTTCCTCGCGATCTTCGCGCGCTCGGGCATCGCCGCCCAGATGCGGACGGCGCGCCCGTGGCTGCAATTCTCGCGCTCGGCGATCCTGCTTCTGGGAACGCTCCTGTTCTTCGGCGCGCTCCGCTACCTCGCCCTCGCCGACGCGGTGGCGATCAACTTCTTCGCGCCGCTTCTGGTGACCGCCTTCTCGATCCCGATGCTCAAGGAACAGGTGGGGATCCGCCGCTGGATCGCGATCCTAGTCGGGTTCGGAGGCGTCATGGTGATCATCCGGCCCGGTCTCGGGGTGACGCACTGGGCGGCGATCCTGCCGCTCGGCACCGCGGTCTGCTACGCGCTCTACCAGGTGCTGACCCGGATCGCCGGGCGCACCGACCATGCGAGGACCAGCCTGTTCTGGTCGGCCGCCGTCGGCACGGTGGTCATGTCGCTGATCGTCCCGTTCAGCTGGACCGCGCCAGACGCCCTCGGCTGGTTCATGATGGCGGCGACCGGGTGCCTGTTCGGGCTCGGCCACTATCTGCTGATCAAGGGGCTGGAGCGCGCGCCCGCCTCGGTGCTCTCGCCCTTCATCTACAGCCAGCTGATATGGGCGACGACGCTGGGCTTTCTCGTCTTCGGCGACTTCCCGGACGAATTCAGCATCTTCGGCGCCCTGATCGTGACCGGCAGCGGCCTCTATGTCTGGCACCGGGAAACCAGGCGATAGGGGATCGCGCCCGTCCCGACCCGATCAGCCGCGCAGGTCGGGTGCCGAGTTCACCGTCGCGTGCAGGTTGCGGGCGAAGTCCACCGCGCTCGCGATGTCCATCGAGAGCGCCGAGCGGGCGTACTCCTTGACCGCCATGATCGCCGGGCGCGGCGCCTTTTCGAGGGCCTGGCAAAGGTCCTCGAAGGCGTTTTCGAGGTCCCCGGGCGGAACCGCGTCGCTCACGATCCCGAAGGAGAGCGCCTTTTGGGCGTCGATCGCCATGGTCGAGTAGGTGAGATACATCAGCGCCTTGCGCGGCACGCGGTCGACGAGAGACGACATCGCCATGGTGGGCATGATGTTGTGCCCCATCTCCGGCAGCTGGAATGTCGCCGCCGTGCTCGCGAGCGTGATGTCGCAGAGCGACGCCAGCGCGCAACCGAAACCCAGCGCCCGGCCCTGGACCACGCCGACGACCGGAACGGGGGAACGGCGGAAGGCGCCGTAGCAGTCGAAGATCACCTGGTTCTGGCCGCGGCGCTCATAGGCCGGAGGACGCTCGGCCGGACGGTTCCCCATGCCGGCGCGCCCGGTGCAGAAATCCTCGCCCGCCCCGCGCAGGACGATGAAATGGGATTCCCCCGCTCCCGCGATCGCGCTTTCGAGCGCGGCGGCCATTTCGTTCGTCACGGCGTTTCCCGCGTCCGGACGGTTGAGGACGATCTCCGTCGCGCGGCCGGAAGTCCGGACCAGGATTTCGTCGGACATGATGCTGCTCCTCCTGCTTCAGGCGCCGGCGTTCGCTTCCCGAATGGCCCGCCACACGCTCTCGGGGCCGACGGGCATTTCGAGGTGGTCGACGCCGAATTCGGCAAGAGCGTCGACGACCGCGTTGACATAAGCCGCGAGCGACGGGGTGGTGCCGCCTTCGCCCCCCGAGCGAATCCCGAGCGGGTTGTCGGGCGTCGGAACCTCGCTGATCTCGGTGCGGAAAGACGGCAGACGGTCGGCGCGCGGCATCGCGTAATCCATGAACGAGGCGGCCAGCGCCTGGCCGCTCGCCGGATCGTAGACGCTGTGCTCCATCATGGCCTCGCCGAGACCCTGGGCGATGCTTCCGTGCGCCTGCCCGTGAAGGATCATCGGATTGATGGCGCGGCCGACATCGTCGACCCCGGTATAGCGCAGGATCTCCACGGTTCCGGTCTCCGGATCGACCTCGACCTCGCACACATGGCAGCCATAGGGGAAGGCCGCGACGCGAACGATCTCGTCGGAAATGCCGGCAAGCGGCCCGCGCAAATCCTCGGGCAGGCCGTCGCCGCGCTCGGCGGCGCGGGCGACATCGAACAGGTCCACCGAACGGTCGGTGCCCGAGACCGTGAAGCTGCCGTCGGCGAAGGCGATGTCCTCAACCGCGGCCTCCATGAGGAAGGCGGCGATCCCGCGCCCCTTTTCCAGGATCTCGTCGGTGGCCTTGCCCATGGTGATCCCGGCAAGACGCATCGAACGCCCGGAATGGGAACCGCCTCCGACGGAGACGATGTCGGTATCGCCGGTGATCAGGTTCACGTCGTCGAGGGATACGCCGAACCATTCGGCGGCGAGCTGGGCGAAGCTCGTCTCGTGGCCCTGGCCGCTCGACAACGTGCCGATCACGACGTCGATCCGCCCTTCGGGCCGCACCGTTATCTCGGCCCGTTCCCGAGGGGCGCCGGTCGACGTCTCGATATAGTTGGCGATGCCGATGCCGCGCCGCAGGCCCCGCTCCCGCGACTCCTCGCGGCGTTCGGCGAATCCGGCCCAGTCGGCGGCGGCGATCGCGGCATCCATGGCCGATTCGTAGTCGCCGCTGTCGTAGGTCATGCCGAGCGGGTTGGGGAACGGCATCGCGCTTTCCGGCACCAGGTTTTTTCGCCTCAGCGCCACGCGGTCGAAACCGTGCTCGGCGGCGGCCATGTCGACCAGCCTTTCCAGGACGAACATGACCTCCGGCCGTCCGGCGCTGCGATAGGGGTTGGTGGGCGGCGTGTTGGTCACCGCCGCGCGGGCCCGGAAGCCGGCGGCCGGAATCCGGTAGAGCCCGGTCATGATTTCGACGCCCTTGATCAGCGGCACGATGGAGACGGTGTGCGCGCCGACGTTGCTCGTGTTGGAGCCCCGCATCGCGAGGAAACGGCCGTCCCCGTCGAGGGCGAGCTCCGCCGCGACCGCGAGATCGCGGCCCTGATAGTCGCTCAGGAACGCCTCGCCGCGGTCCGCCGTCCACTTGACCGGCCGGCCGATCCGCCGCGCCGCCCAGGCGACGAGGGCGAGTTCGGGGTAGAAGGCATTCCGCGTCCCGTAATTGCCGCCGACATCGGCGGCGACCACCCGCACCCGGTCCTCGGGCACCCCCAATATCTCGGCCAGCTCGCACTTGGGCCGGACGACCCCGCCGCCGCCGGCATGGAGGGTGTAGCGCCCGGTCTCGGAATCGTAAGCGGCGACCGCGGCGCGCGGCTCCATCGGCACGCCGGTCACCCGCCGGATCCAGGTTTCGAGCCGAACGACGTGCCGGGCGCCGGCGAAGGCGCGTCCGGTCGCCCCGAAATCGCCTACATCCGCGTCGACGCAGACGTTCGACGCCATGTCCTCCCAGAGCAGGGGGGCGTCGTCCGAGCCCGCCGCGGAGGCCTCGGTAACCGCCGGCAGGGGCGCGTAGCCGATATCGAGCCGTTCGAGGCCGTCTTTCGCCAGATCGGCGGTCTCCGCGATCACCATCGCCACCGCCTCGCCGACGAAACGCGCCCTGTCGGCGGGCAGCGGAAACGGGAGGATTTCGCGCCTGGGCGAGCCGTCCCGGTTGACGAGCTCGATATCCGGCGGGCTCGTCGGCGCCGGTCTGTGCGGGATGCGTCCGAGACCGTCCTCGAGCAGATCCTCGCCGGTAAGCACGGCGAGGACGCCCGGAACCGCGAGGGCTTCCGAAGAGTCGATGCCCTCGATCCGCGCATGGGCATGCGGCGAGCGCGCGATCGCCGCGTACACCTGCCCGGGAAGGTTGACGTCGTCGGAGAACCGGCCGCGCCCGGTCAGCAGCCGGCGGTCTTCCTTGCGGCGGAACGGCCGGCCGATCGCCGGCATCAGACCATCAATCCCAGTATTCCGGGCAGCCACAGGCTGAGGGCGGGAAAGATGGCGACGATCGCGAGACGCGCGAGGTCGGCGACGAAGAACGGAGCGATGCCGCTGAATATGGTCTTGAGCGGCACGTCCGGCGCCATGCCGTGCAGCACGAAGGGAATGATCCCGATGGGCGGCGTGATCTGGCCGATCTCGATCACCATGATGTTGATGACGCCCCACCAGATCGGGTCGAAGCCGAGCCCCACGACCAGCGGAAAGACGACCGGCAGCGTGATGATCATCGCGGCGACCGTCTCGAAGATGCTGCCGAGGACGATGTACATCGCAAGCAGCAGGACGATGACCATCCAGGGTTCGAGGCCGGAACGCTCGATCGCGCCCACCAGAACGGTCGGCATCTGGCTGAGCGTGATGAAGAAGGTGAATATCGTCGCGCCGATGATGATGATGTAGATCAGCCCGGTCGACGCGGCGGTCTGGACCAGGACCTCGCGCAGCACCTTGACCGTCAGGCGTCCGCGCAGCCAGGTGAACCCGAACGCCATGAAACAGCCGACCGCCGCCGCTTCGAGCACGGTGAACACGCCGCCGTAGATCCCGCCGCTGACCACCGCGGCGAGAACCAGGACGCCCCAGCAGCTCCTGACCACCGTCAGCCGCTCCCGCCAGGGCATCCGGGGGCCGGCGGGGCCCGACCCGGGACGGACCCGGACGTAGATCGCGATGGTCGCGAAATAAACCGCGATGCAGATGAGTCCCGGGATGACCGCCGCGGCGAACAGCGCGATCACGAACTGCTCGGTCAGCACGCCGTAGAGCAGCATCAGGTTCGACGGAGGAATCAGGATGCCGAGCGTGCCGCCGGCGGCGATCGAACCCGCCGCGAGAGAGGGCCGGTAGCCGCGTTCCCGCATTTCGGGCAGGGCGATGCGCATGAACGTGGAGGCGGTGGCGAGGGAGGAACCGCACACCGCGCCGAAGCCGCCGCACCCGCCGATCGTCGTCATCGCGAGACCGCCGCGATAATGCCCGATCAGGGCGTAGAACAGCCGGTAGAGATCGCCCGACAGGCCCGCCGCCGCCGCGAAGCTCCCCATCAACAGGAACATCGGTATCGCGCCCAGCTCCTGGGTCACGAGAACCTGCGTCGGCGCGGTGGCGAACATCTTGATCGCGGGTTCGAGATCGAGCAGCAGCCAGACCCCGAAGAACCCCGCGGTCGCCATCGCGATGCCGATGGGCACGTGGAGCGCGATCAGCGCCAGCATGCCGACGATCCCGATGACCGCGACGATTACCGGATCCATCGGTTCACCGCTCGCGCCGGAGGCGGGACGCTCTAGACACCGGAATCCACCGCCGTCGCGGGCGCTCTCGGCACGCCGCGCCAGGCCCGAACGCCGGCTTCGAGGAGCACGACGACCTGGATCGCCGCGCAGGCGAAAATTATCGCCGTGACCATCCACCACCATGGGGCCTGCGGCAGCTCCAGCACCGCCGTCGCGAGCCCGGTCAGCGTGACGTCATGAAGCGTGAAGCGAAAGAACTGCCAGCTGAACAGCAGGAAGACGCACAGGGTGACGAAACCGCCGAACGCCTCGAGCCAAAGCGCGCGGAGCGGCCCGATCGCCCTGCCGAGGAACCGGATGGTCACGAAGTGCCCGCCGATCAGGCAGATCGGAAAGAAGCTGGAGACGATCACGGCGAGGTTGTACTTGCCCAGATCGTCCACACCGAGGATCGGCGCGTTGAGCAGCCAGCGCATCAGCACGTCGACCACGATCGCCGCGGCCAGCCCGAGGATGGCCGTGGCGCCGATCAGCGCTATCCAGTTGGCCGCCGGGCCGAGCGTGCCGTTCGCATCGAACGGCACGCTTTCGCCCGTATCGCCCGGCTGCTCGGGCATCGGGCCTACTGCCCGGCGCGGAGGTCCTTCAGGATCGCCTGCAGGGCGGCGTATTTGCGCTGGCCGTCCTTGTTCTTGGCGATCCATTCGGTGTGGTAGGCCTTGAAGATGTCGTTATAGAGCCGGTCATGGTCCTTCTGCGACAGGCGAACCACCGTGCGCTCGCCCGGATCGGCGCGCAGCCTCCGCCCGTCGGCCTCGTAATAGTTGCCCATCGCCTTGCTGAGCTTGAGGCCTCCGTGGCGGGCCAGGGCGTCGCGCGCCTTGCCGCCGAGCTTGTTGTAGACGTCCTTGTGCACGGCGAGGATGAACGTCCGCACGCCGAGCGGTATGTCGATATGGCTCTTGATCAACGGCGTGATGCGGAACGTGCCGAGCGCGGACCATCCGGCGAGCGCTCCCTGGATCACGCCGCGATTGAGAGACTCGGCGACCTGGCGGATCGACATGCCGACCGGCGTCCCGCCGAGTTTCTTGACGACATCGGCCTCGGCCTTGCCCGGCACCCGGAACTTGAGCCCCTTGATGTCGGCGAGCGAGGAAATCTTGCGGTTGAGGTGCATGCCGCTGTTGTCGTTGGTGTAGACGCCGAACACATGCACCTTTTCCAGACCGCCGAGATGGCCCTGTTCGTGCATGCGCCATATCGCCACCGCGGCTTCCGCGGACCCGGTGTTGCGGAAGGTGTAGGGCAGGGCGAATATGGTGAAGTCGGGGAATAGCTTGGGCGTATAGGCTGGCAGCACCTGGGCGGCATCCTGAATCTTGTTCATGATGCCTTCCCACTGCTTGCGCGGACTGCGGATCAGCGCGCCGCCCCAGAACTCCTTGAACGCGACTTCTCCGCCGCTGTCCTTTTCGACGGTACGAAGAAACGGAATGATGATTTTCTGAAGATATGCCGCCTTGGGCGGCGTGAACGAACCGATCTTGACGGTTACAGGATCGGCGGCCAGCGAAGGCGTCGTTGCCAACATCGCGGCGGCGCCGATCGCGCCCGCAAAATAACGTATCTTCATCTCGTTTCCTCCTTCGATTTACGTCCCCCGATCGGGCTCGTCGCGACGCGAGACGCCCGTCAGGTCCCCTCGTTGGGATCGTGGTAGAGCTCGCCGACGATCGCGGTCAGCCCCGCCTCCCCTTCGGCGACATGGTAACGCCCGTCGCGGTCGCGCCCGAGCCTGCCCCGCTCCCGCAATTCGTCGAGCGCGCAGGCGATCTCGCGCCCGTCCTCGCTGCCGACGGATTCGACGATCTCGCCGAAGAACAACGGTCCCGCCCGGAGGGCCTGTTCGACGGTCTGGAACCTGGCCTGTCCGTCGAACGTCTTGGCCGCGCAGCGCGTGAAGCGGATTTCCTTTTCGGCACCGAACGGACGGGTGCAGTCGAAACCCGCCTTGGCGCCGGTCCTGCGCCCCTGGAGCGACGGGTCCATCGGCATCGACATCGTGCCGGTCAGCATCACGATGTCCTCGTCGGCCTGGAAGCGGGTGCCGAAAGCCCATTCGACCTGCCGTTCGTCGCGAATGTCGATATCCTCGTCGAACACCCAGACATGTTTCAGGCGGCGCAGGCCGCCGAACAGGGCGGATATCGCGTGTCTCGGCTCGCCCAGCTCGCGCTGCCGGATCGACACCCGGAGCGCGTTCATTCCGCCCGCCGTCGGACGCATACAGGCCGCGACCGGTTCGCGCACGGCCCCTTTCAGGATCCGCATCGCCTCGGCCTCGATGCGAAGGGAGGTGATGTTGGCGGAATCGGTCTCGTCGAGGACGAAGGCGGTGCCGTGCTGCAATGTCTGGTAGAGCGCGTCTTCCCGCATGGTGATCGCGGTGCAGGTGAATACGGGATCCATGTGGATCGAGCCGTAATAGCCCATGTATTCGCCGAACGGCCCTTCCGGCTCGCAATAGCCGCGCTCGTCGAGATAGCCCTCGAGCACGATCTCCGCGTCCGCCGGCACCCGGATATCGTTGGTAAGGCTTTTGACGACCGGGGCGGGCTCGCCCCGCATCGTCGCGATCAGGTTCAATTCGTCGCCCGGTACGCGCGTCGTCGCGGCGTACATGTCGAGCGGATGGCTGCCGATCGTGAAGGTGATGGGAAGCCGCTCGCGCCGCGCGGCGCAGGCCTGGTAGATCCGCTTGAGATCGGAGGGGGCGGTGACGTTGGTCCCGGCCTGGTAGCGGTTCCTGAGCGACAGGCGCCTGCTGCCGACATTGGTCCGCCCGGTCTCGGGATCGACGGTGAAGTCGATGCCGGACGAGATGTAGCAGCTGCCGTCGAACTCGTGCTGCAGGTGGAAAGGGAGCTCGGTCAGGTCGACATCCTCGCCGACGAGCCTGACGGCGTGAACCGGCGCTTCGTCGGACGGCACCTCGATCACGTCCTGCGGGTTCGCCATGCGGCGGTAGAATTCGTCGTAGATCTCTTCCTCGTTGCTGTCGAAAGCGGCGATCAGGCGGCGGCGACCGGCGGACGCCTTCGCGATGAGCTCCAATCGCCTGGGACCGGCATTTCTGAACAGAACGGCCTTCGGCGTCGCCTCGATGATCGGGCTGAGACCGGTCAGGGGGACCGGCTCGTCATGGATATCGACTTCGTCGATGTCTATCAGGCGATCGACGAAGCGGCGCAAACGGAACTTGTCGAAATCGAGCTCCCGGATGTCTGCCATTTCGCGCCATCCCCCTTCCGCGTTGCTTCGCCGGTTCAATCACACTCCGAAAATGCCCGCGGCACAAGTGCCTCAGCCGTCCTCCACCCTGAGCCAGCCGAGCTGGCGCATGACCGGCTCGTCGGTCATCGCAAACAGGACGGCATCGGTCTCAGCCCGATGCGCGAACGATCGCCACGCCGGTATCGACATCACGTCGCCCCGCGACCAGGAAAACGCCTCGCCGTCGATGACGGTGCGGCCGGTCCCCCGGGCGACGCATACGACCTGGTTGGCCGTGGTGCGCGTGGCGCGGGTCTCTTCGCCGGCGGGCTGGCGCTGCATGTAGAGCGCGATGGACGACAGCGCGGGCGCGCCGAGCTCGATCCGTCCGGAATGGCGCCCCTCCGGGTCGGGCGCGGCGCGGTCGAGGCGGGCGAGCGTGTCCTCCCAGCGAAAGATGAAAGGCGACGCCGCGGGCGACGCACGCACCGGCTCGTAATCCTCCGGATGGGGCTCGAAGAACATCGGCTCCAGGAGGTGGACCAGCGGCGCATCGAGGCAATCGAGCCAGAAGCACATGCCGTCCGCCTCACTGCCGTGGCCGTGCCAGCACCAGTTCGGGGTCAGCAGCACGTCGCCCGGGCGCATCTCCAGCCGTTCGCCGTCCACGACGGTGTAGGAACCTTCGCCTTCGAGGATGAAGCGCAGCGCGTTGGGCGTATGCCGGTGGGAGCGCGCGGTCTCGCCGGGCAGGATCGCCTGGTATGCGGCGATCAGCGTGCGGACCGTCGCGTAGGTGTTGCCCTCGACCGGGTTGAACAGGATGAGATTGCGCCGTTCGGCGAACTCGGTATCGACCAGACGGCCCGCGGCCTCCAGCGCGGCCCTGCCGTCGTTCCACGACCAGCGATAGGGCACGAAATTCTGCCTCGGCTCGGGCCATAGCGAGGGCGTCGGCTTGGCCCAGCCCGCGTTGATGCTGAGCGGCGCGAGACCCGCGTAGAGCGCATCCAGGGTCTCGGTTTCGGAAAACGCGGGCGCTATTGCCGCGGTCATGACCTTTCCCCCGTCGTTCACCGCCGATTGTAGCCGTTCAGCCGGCGCCCCGCACGCGATCCACTAGCTTCACGGGGTCGGACGGCGGCGCGTCGCCCCGCCAGGCGACATGCCCGTCCGGCCTGACCAGAACCAGCGGGCTTGCATAAAGGCGCGCGATGTCGGGCCGGTCGAGCGCGACGGTTTCCACGGGCATGCCGCGCATCCGTGCGGCGCGGAGAACGGGTTCCGGATCGGGCGGCGACGGGCCGAGCGCCAGCAATACGAAACCCCGTCCGAACAGGTCCAGCGTCGAGCGTCCGTCGCCGAGATCGGCATGCGGCGCCCGGGAGCCCGGCCGCGCCGCCGGCTCGTAGACCGCGGGATCCAGGCTCGGCGGAGGGGTGCCGTCGGCGACGCAGATGGGCGAGCCCTCGTAGAAGTAACCGAGATGAATGCCGAGCGTACGCCATTCGCGGAGCATGGCGGTCGCCAGGTCGCGCCCGACCCGCGCCCGCAGCGCGTCGCCTCCCGGCCCCGGTTCGAGCAGACCCGGCCGCGGGCCCGGCGAGAGCATGCGGGCGAGATTGCCCGACGCCTCCCGGACGTTGCGCCGGGCCACCGGCCGCCGTTCCGCGGTGTAGGAGGCGAGCAGATCGGGCCCGCCCCAGCCGGCCAGCACGGCGTCGAGCTTCCACGCGAGGTCGACCGCGTCGGCGACGCCGGTATTCATGCCGAACCCGCCGGTGGGGGACATCGCGTGGGCCGCGTCGCCCGCGAGGAAGAGCGGCCCTCCGGGACCCGACTGGAAGGTTTCCGCGACCAGCTCGCGGCGGCGCCAGGGCATCACGGAAAGCAACTCGTAATCGAAGTCGCGTCCGACCGCGCGCCGGATGGCGCGTCGCACCTCGGCTTCGGACAGGACCCGGCCGTCCGTGCTGGAGCGGATTATCGACATCCGCCATTCGTCGCGCCCGTTGATCGCGACGATCGTCGCCCAGGTGCCGACTTCCTCGTCGAGCAGGATGAAACGGTAGCCCGGCGGCTTGTCGTGCAGCGCCTCGAACCCGTCGCGGCGGAAGATCAGGTTCGTCGTGTGGGTCAGCGCGGGGTCGCCGGCCAGCCGGACTCCGAGCGCCTCGCGCACCGCGCTTCCGGCTCCGTCGCAGCCGACGACGAAGCGCGCCCGGACGCGCAGCCGTTCGCCGGTATCGGTGCGCTCGATCTCCGCGATGGCGCCGTCGACCTCCGCCCGAAGACCGAGGAATCGATGCCGGTATCGCAGCGAAACAGTTTCGTGCGAGCCGGCGAACCCGCGCAGGATGGGGTCGAACATGTTCTGCGGGCAACGCTCGCGCCGGCACGGGCTCGCGGGCGGCGGGCGGGCCTCGTTCATGCTGGGCGACTTGTAGCGGCCGATTTCCCAGCCGCCGGCGAGCGGGCCGGCGATATACACGTTGTCCTGCGGATAGTCGCGGTCGTAGGGCGCCGCCTCGACTGCCTCGACCAGCCCCCAGCGGCGGCAGAACTCCGTGGTCCGGATACCGACAAGGTCCTGGCGCGGCTGAACGATCGCCCCGTCGGTCCGTTCGACCAGCAGGCAGTGGCGCCCGCGCCAGCCCAGATCGCCGGCAAGCGCGAGGCCCACGGGTCCGCCGCCCACGATCAGGACCGGCGTCTCGACCTCGCCGGCCGCTCCGGTTTCGGAAGATTGTCCGATGGCCATGTCCGGGACCGCCCCGCCGTCCACGCAATCTGCCGCCCTGCCGGCTCCGGAAACGCGGTCGGATCGTTGGCGACCGGCCCCGGGGAATCCCGGGGAAAGCGCCGGCGCCGGCGGCCAGCGCATAGCATCCGCTCCGGGCCGCGTCGACTCGGCGCTTGGCGAGGGGTATTCCTGCCGCGAACGAGTCTCTCCGTCCTGTCGCGGCGGAGCGCGGAACCGGGCTGGGTTTCACATGGAACGGCAATAGAGATGAACGTAAAGATTAATTATTTCAACCTATTAGTATCGAAGATGCGCCTTGGTGCGTGGCACCGCGAGCCGCGGAGGACGGGATGAGCGACCGTTTCCCGCCAGACGAGCTCGAACGCTTCATCGCCGAGGTAATGATCCGCGAGGGGCTGCCCGAAGCCGATGCCGCCGACGTGGCGCGGCTGATGGTCGCCGCCGACCGCACCGGCTTCGACGCGCACGGGATCTTCCGCCTGCCGGATTACCTGAAGCGCATCCGGAGCGGCGGGATCAACAAGACTCCGAAGATCGGCATCCTGCGCGAAACGGCGTCGGTCGCGGTGGTCGACGGCGACAACGGGATGGGTCACCTGGCGGTCGAGCGCGCCGTCCGGACGGCGATCGCCAAGGCCTCGGAAACCGGCATCGGCTGGGCCGGCACGCGCAACGGCAATCACGCCGGCGCCGCTTCCGTCTATGCCGCGATGCCGCTCGCGCACGGCATGATCGGCATCTACGGCGCGGTCGGGGGCGGCAACCAGATGCCGCCCTGGGGCGGCACCGACCTGCTGCTCAGCACCAACCCGCTCGCCGTCGCCATCCCGGCGGGCGACGGCACCCCGGTCGTGATGGACTTCGCGACCACCGTCGCATCGATGGGCAAGATCAGGACCGTCGCGCAGCGCGGCGAATCCATGCCCGAGGGCTGGATGGTCGCGCGCGACGGCACCCCGCTCACCGATCCGGCGCGCGCGTCGGAAGGGCTGCTGTTGCCGATGGGGGGCTACAAGGGCTATGCGCTCGGCCTGGTCATCGGGCTCCTCGCGGGCACGCTCAACGGCGCGGCGATGGGCGAGGACCTGCTCGACTACGCCGCCGACGTCGACCGCGCGGCCAATACCGGGCAGTTCATCTGCGCCCTCGACCCGGCGGCGTTCGGCGACGCGGCCGCCATCGGAGTCGCGGTCGACCGGGTGGCCGGCCAGATGCGGGGCTCGGAGGTCATGCCGGGCTTCGATGCGGTCCGGGTGCCGGGCGACGGCCGCGCCGCGCGTCTGGCGGACCGGGAGGAGAACGGCATCTCGATACCCGACGCGCTGCGCGCCGCGCTCGACGGGATCGCGAACGAGACCGGCGTCGCGCCCCTCGAACACTGAACCCAACCTCAAGCGAAGGAGTATGACGATGGCGGGCGAGGCATTTGCCCTGGACGGAAAGACGATCGCGATCACCGGCGGCGGGCGGGGGCTGGGACGGGCCTATGCGCTCGCCGCGGCGGAGCTTGGGGCGAAGGTGGTGGCGGCGGATGTCATCCCGACCGAAGAGACCGTCGCGGCGGTGAAGGAGAAGGGCGGCGAATGCATCGGCGTCCCGCTCGACGTGCGCGACGAGGAGTCTTGCCGGGCGATGGCCGGCGCCGCCAGGGACGCCTTCGGCGGGATCGACGGGCTGATCAACAACGCCGCGCTCTACGGCGCGCTCACCGGCGGGCGGTTCGACGACATCGACCCCGGCGAGTGGGACGACGCGATGGCGGTCAACGTCAAGGGCATCTGGAACTGCTGCAAGGCCGTCGTGCCGGTCATGCGCGAGAGCGGCGGCGGGTCCGTCATCAACATCGCCTCGCTCGCCGCGCGGTTCGGCATGCCCTACGCGCTCCACTACACCACGTCGAAGGCGGCGGTGGTGGGGCTGACGCGCGGTCTCGCCCGCGAGATCGGACGCGACAACATCCGCGTCAACGCGATGGCGCCGAGCGCGGTGATCACCGAGGGAACGCGCGAGTTCTTCGCCGCCAAGCTCGACAACGCGCTCGACGTGATCAAGAACGGCCAGATCATCCGCCGCAGCATGACCCCGGACGACGTGATCGGCACCGCGATGTGGCTGCTCTCCGACGCCAGCGCCTTCGTGACGGGCCAGACGATATCGGTGGACGGCGGGACGGTGCTTGCGTAGCGCCCTTCGATACGCCGCCTTCGGCGGCTACTCAGGGTGAGGGATTCTGTTATGCACCCTCATCCCGAGTAGGCGCGCCAGCGCCGTATCGAGGGACGCGCCCCTCACGCCCCCGGGCTGGTGGCCGTCAGGCCTCCGTCCACCACGAGGCACTGGCCGGTGATGTAGGCGGCATCGTCGCTGGCGAGGAAGAGGGCCGCCTTGGCGACGTCCCAGGCATCGCCCATGCGGCGCATCGGGACGGTTACGGCGCGGGCGGCGTGGTACTCCTCCGGCGTTGCGTAGCCCTTGCGGATGTGGTTGGGAACGCCGTCCTTCTCGCGGAGTATGAAAGGGGTCTTCATCAGGCCGGGCGCGACGCAGTTGGCGCGGATGTTCGTCGCCGCGTATTGGATGGCGATGTTTTTGGTCAGCTCGTTGAGCGCCCCCTTGGCCGCCGAATAGGAGGTCGAGGGCACGCCGATATGGGTGAGGCCGGCGATCGAGGAGATGTTGACGATCGCGCCCCCGCCCTGCGCTTCCATGTGCGGGATCGCCGCCTTCATGGCGAGGAAGGCGCCGGTGACGTTGCGCGCGAGCGTGTCGTTCCAGTCCTGGAGCGCCACCTCCATCAGCGCCGCGCCGGGGCCCGAGCCGCCGACATTGTTGTGCAATATGTCGATCCGCCCGAACGCGTCGACGCAGGCCCGGACCATGGCGGCGATGTCGCCCTCGTCGGTCACGTCCGCCTCATGCGCGATGGCGGTGCCGCCCTCGCCGGAAATTATGTCGCGGGTTTCCCCGGCCGCGGCGAGCCGGTTGTCCACGCACATCACCGTCGCGCCCTCGCGCGCATAGAGCACCGCCGCCGCCTTGCCGTTGCCCCAGCCCGGCCCGATGGAGCCGGCACCGGTAACCAGCGCGACCCTGCCGGCGACGCGCCCGGCATTCGGGGTTTGCGATGTCATGCGGCGGCGGCGAGCTCGGGAAGGAGCGGCGAGTCGGCGTCGTAGCGCACGCCGTCCCTGAGCGCGAAGCGGGGCACGACCGCCCGGTCCGCCAGCACCGTCTCGCCGGAATTGTCGCGCAGCTCCCACGGCCCGGGCACCAGGTCGACGACGCTGACATCGGCCGCGCGTCCCTTCGCCAGCGAGCCGATCTCGCCCGCCATGCCGATCGCCTCGGCCGCGTTCGAAGTCACGGTCGCAACCACGTCCTCCAACCCCATGCCGAGCGCGAGGAGCTCGGTCATCGCGTGGCACAGCCCGAACGGCGCCCGGTCGTTGGCGGGAAGCCCGATCTCGGCGGACCGCGCCTCCGGCACCGCGATCGAGTAGCCGTGCAGGTCGGCGCCGAGGGTGAACGGCCGGATGCCCTGGTCGAGCGCGGCGCGCGCCAGTCTGAAGCTGAAATGGGAGCCGTGACCGACATCGACGCGGACGCCGCGCGCGATCGCCTTCCTGACGACGGGGTGGAGCTTGCCGGTCTTCTCCGAAATAAAGCCGCCGGGATGGCGGGTGAAGGGATGCGCGAGGATGTCGCCCTTCCGCATGAGCGGCACCATCTTGCGGACCACCGCGTCCGGGTCCACGTCGGTGCTCTCGGTGGGCCAGAGCTGGCCGAGATGGACGTAGACGGGGATCTTCGCCTCGCTGGCGATCTCGCGGGCGCGTTCGAGAACCTGGCAGCCCCAGCGCGAGGCGCCGCCCACCTCGGCATGCGCCTTGATCCCCTTGACGATGTCGCGGTTCGCCATGGCGACCCGGGCGGTGCGCTTCACGTCGACCTGCTCGGGGCCGTAGAGCGAGGGGTAGCGGTGGCCTTCCAGCCCGCCGACCGTGTAGGTGGAGAGGAAGCAGAGCACCCGGGTCTTCGCCGGCTCCACGATGAACTTCCGGAACCCGGGCAGCGTCATCAGGCTCGGCCCGCCCTGGTCGACCACCGTGGTGACGCCCGACCGCACGCCGCAGAGATCGGCGTCGAGCCCGAACTCGCCCGTGACGTGGCGGTAGACATGGGCGTGGGTGTCGATCAGGCCGGGCAGCACGAGGCCGCCGCTCACGTCGATGACCCGTTTCGCCCCCTTGATCCCCGCCTTGACCGCGGCGATGCGCCCGCCGGCGATCCCGACATCGGCCTTGCGGTTTCGCCCCGAGGCGGGGTCGATCACCCGGCCGCCTCGGAGGATCAGATCGTAGCGCCTGGTTCGGCCCGCCATCGCCGCCTCCGGGTTCAGCGCCGCGCGTAGTGGCTTTCCACGTACTCGTCGACCAGCTTCTGGAATTCCCGCGCGATGCCCTTGCCGCGCAGGGTAACCGCCTTTTTGCCGTCGATGAAGACCGGCGCGGCGGGCTCCTCGCCGGTGCCGGGCAGGCTGATCCCGATATTGGCGTGCTTGCTCTCGCCGGGGCCGTTGACGATACAGCCCATCACCGCGACGTTCATCGTCTCCACGCCGGCATAGGCCTTGCTCCATTCCGGCATGCGCCCGCGCACATAGTCCTGGATTTCCTCGGCGAGCTCCTGGAACACGGTGCTGGTGGTCCGCCCGCAGCCGGGGCACGCGGCGACCAGAGGCACGAAGGCGCGCAAACCCATCGTTTGCAGGATTTCCTGGGCCACGACGACTTCCCGCGTGCGGTCGCCGCCGGGCTCGGGGGTCAGCGAAATGCGGATGGTATCGCCGATCCCCTCCTGCAGCAGCACCGCGAGCGCAGCGGTGGAGGCGACGATACCCTTCGAGCCCATCCCCGCCTCGGTAAGGCCGAGATGGAGCGCGTAGTCGCACCGCCGGGCGAGCTCGCGATAGACCGCGATCAGGTCCTGCACCGCGGAAACCTTGCAGGAAAGCACGATCCTGTCCGCCCCGAGGCCGAGCTCGCGGGCGCGTTCGGCGCTGCCCACCGCCGAGGCCACCAGCGCCTCCCGGGTCACCCCGGCCGCGTCCTTCGGTTCCTTGCGCCGCGCGTTCTCGTCCATCAGTTGGGCCAGCAGCTCCTGGTCGAGGCTGCCCCAGTTGACTCCGATGCGGACCGGCCGGTCGTATTTCAGCGCGACCTCGATCATCGTCGCGAACTGGGTGTCGCGCTTGGCGCGGAAGCCGACATTGCCCGGGTTGATGCGGTACTTGGCGAGCGCTTCGGCGCAGGCCGGATAGTCGGTCAGCAGCTTGTGGCCGATATAGTGGAAGTCGCCGACCAGCGGGACGCCGACGCCCAGCCGGTCGAGCGCGTCCCGGATGCGGGGCACCGCGGCGGCGGCCTCGGCGCGGTCCACCGTGATACGGACGATCTCCGACCCGGCGCGGGCGAGCGCCGCCACCTGGGCTACCGTGCCGTCCACGTCGGCGGTGTCGGTGTTGGTCATCGACTGCACCACGATCGGACGGTCGCCGCCCATCGGCACGCCCCCCACGGTTACGGGGACCGACCTGCGGCGCGGCGCCGGCGCGTCGTCACGGGACATCGACTGGATTCTCCGACGTTCAGCGGCACGTCTAAGGTCGTTCCCACGGGGTCTCCGGTCAAGCGCGGGAATGGGCGGGCGTTCCGGCCGGACCCCAAGTTGTCACCCCGGCCTTGTGCCGGGGTCCAGGGCCACGGGCGCCCGTTCCGTGCCGCTTTACTGGACCCCGGCCTTGAGCCACTGGTGTCCGGTTTAGCATTGGTTGAGTTGGAGACTGATCTGCCTTGCATCGTTTGGCGGCGTTTTGGGCGGGTCCTTGATGTTGAGGATGGAGCGGCGATGCATGATGTTGAGGCGCACCAGC
>JAJEHI010000027.1 GCA_022823775.1 Defluviicoccus sp.
GCGTCCTCCAGACGCAGCACGCCCCAGCGCCGGTCGATGGCGGCGACCCGGCGCTCGTCGCCCTTGTCCACCCCGAGCGTCTTGTAGGGGCGGTTGAAGATCACCGTGTCGCCTATGTTGTAGGTCGAGGCGCGGGCCATCTGCGCGCGGGTGAGATCGCGCGCAACCAGCTTTTCGCCCGGCCGGGCGGGGCCGGAGATCGCGCCTTCGGCGACCAGCCCCTCGCGGATCGCGGCGTTGATGTCGTCGCGAAGCGCCCGCGTCGGCGCGATCACCCCGGTCGCGGCGCGCTGTTCGGGAGGGAGGCCGAGCCATTGGCGCGCGGTCTCGGCGCCGAGTTCGCCGTATTCGACCTGCCGGATGTCGTCGCCGAGCTTCGCGAACGCGCCCTTCACGTCGCCGGTGAGGCTCGCACGGACCGCCGCCTTCAGCTCCGCATCGCGCTGGCGCACGATGTCGTCCATCACCGCCGTGGTCATCCCGGCGGCCTTGAGCTGGGCGAACGGCTTGCCCGCCTCGACCGCGCCGAGCTGCTTCTCGTCGCCCACCAGCACCACGCGGGGCAGCCGGAGCGCGGTCGCGATCCGCAGGAGGTTCTTCATTTGCGCGCTGGAGGCGAGCGAGGATTCGTCCACCACCAGCACCGTCTTCGCGTTGGCGGCGCGGAGCTTGCGCAGCCCCTCCGCCGTGCCCCGGCCCTCTGCGATCCCGTCATGGCGCGCGAGGTAGCGTTGCAGCGTCTCCGACCCGATCCCGGACTCGTTCGCCAGCGTCTTCGCCGCCGAGGCCGAGGGCGCGAGCCCCACCGTCCGGTAGCCCTGGCTGGAGGCGAGCACGCGGAGGCGCTTCAGCATGGTGGTCTTCCCCGTGCCGGCATAGCCCTGGACCGCGACGACGCGATCCTTCGATGCGAGGACGGTCTTGACGGCTTCCTTCTGCCCCTCGTTGAGCCGGCCCCGGTGCAGCTTCGTCTCCGCCACCCAGCGGCGCATCACCGTCTTCTCCGCTCCCTGGCCCGCGCGCATCAGCGCGATGGTCTCCGATTCCCGCGCCAGCGCCGCGTCCGTGGTCCAGTGCCGGCCATGGTCGAGGCCGCGCGCGGCGTGGAGCGCGCCGTCGCGTTCGAGGGCGGCAATGGCGCGCTCCGCCGCATCGACGGTGACCGCGCCCGGCTCGCGCGCGAGCGTCGCCGCCAGCAGATCGGCATGGCCGAACACCGACTGGCGCTCGGAGAGGTGCCCCACCGCCCAGGCCGCAGCATCCCCCGCCGCATAGCCAGGACCCGCGAACAGGTCCGGGCCGAGCAAACCCCGCTCCGCCTTGCGGGCTTGAGCCCGCACCTTGCCGGGAGAAAAGCCGAGCGTCTTCGCCTGGCGCTTCCAGCTTCGGTCCAGCGCGCCCCGGTCGATGTCGCGTTTCGCCGCCCGCGTCATCAACGCCGCCCGCGCCGCCAGATGGGGATTGTCCTTCGACTCCCCCATGCCCCGCGCTTCCATCGCCGCCTCGATCTCCGCCCGGCGCGTGGAGTAGGCGTCGATGACCTCGCGGGAGACGCCCTCGATCTCGAACCGCCCGTCGGCATGGGTCTTTCCGATGCCGTAGCCCAGCCCTTTCAACCCCTGCGCCAGCTCCGCCCGGTAGATCGAACCGATGGCCATCTTGCCCTTGAACAGCCCGTCATCGACCATCGTGCGCCATTTGGAATCCTCGCCCTGGACCATGTTGGCGATGACGCAATGGGTATGGAGTTGGGGATCCAGGTTGCGGGAGGTGTCGTGGCGGAAGGTCGCCGCGACCGTCTTCTGGTCGCCGGCCCGGACCATCGCCCCGGTCGCGGGGTCGCGCATCCGGGTCTCGACGGCGTTCTTCTCGATCCAGCCGAGCGTCGCCGCCACGGCCTTGTCGTGCGCCTCGACGATGCGGTCGTCGCCGCCCACCATCGCCATCAGGGACACCGACTTCGGCGCGCTCAGCGTCACGTCCCGGCCGGGCCGGTGCGTGATGCTGCCGCCGAGTTCCTTCCGCCCGAGCCGGCGACCGCCCGGAACCTCGCCTTCGAGCACCGACCGGAAGCGCTCGGGATCGACCGGGCCGGAGAGCCCCAGAGCTTCAGCACCCTTGCCCGCCCAGGCGCTCGCCTCGCGGTGCGCGCCGTCGTCCCTGGCGTAGTAGCCATCGCGCTCGAAATACCCCACGCCCTGCGCCGGCGAGGCGATCTTGCCGATGGACGCTACCATCTCCTATCCGTCGTCGGCCTCGTCCGTCGGCGCGTTGTCGTTGGCGGCTTGCGATTGCCGGAACCGCTCGCGCGCGATCTGCCGTCCCAACAGGCGGGCGAGGCGCATCACGGCGGCGTCGATCCGGGCTTCCGGTCCGCCGTTGTCGTTGGCGGCCGGGCCGTGCAATCGGATCCGCTCGCGGCCGTCTCCGTCTCGCTGCATCGCCTCCGCCTTCCCGGATTCGGTGGCCCTGGAAGGGAGATTTGACCCTGCGAGCAAGCCTTGTCAAATGGTCGGACAAGGGTATTTCCTACGCATAATCAACGCGTTGTCCCCATCTGGCACGCCCTGGCACGCGGTGGCCGCGCTTGGCTACGATGAAAAAAATTTCGCACGACGCGGCGATCATCGCGTTCCCGCATGGTCGGCCAGCGTCAGGACGGATTCGCCATGCTCGGTCGGGGCCAGAACGTCGGCGAATCGACGGTCCGCCGTCACCACCGTCGCGCCGATGCGGTGCGCGAGCGCGAGATACACGCAATCGTAAACCGGACCCGAGACCTTCCGAGGCCGTGCTCGCTGGCCGATTCCGGGCCAACCGGCGGCGGTGACGGGCGCGTCCCGCGACGGGTTCCGGGTCCGTCGCCGGCTTGGGTCTGGCCGAAAGGAGGGGCCGGAAGGAGACGCTTGTCACCATAGCACACATGCTATAGGATGCGGCCGTATGGTTTGGCGCGTCAGAGCCCTGAATGCAACCGTTGACGGGGAGCTTGATGCGCTCCCCGCCGACATGAAGGCGCGGTTCGTTCGCATCGGCAGATTGATTGCCATCGACGGCCTTGAACGCGTTGGCATGCCGCATGTCAGGCACCTGACCGGCCCGTTGTGGGAGATGCGCCTCGGCGGCCGGGACGGCATCGCGCGGGCGCTCTACGTGACCGCGACGGAGCGGCAGGTCGTGGTGGTGCGGGCGTTCGTCAAGAAGACCCGGCGCACGCCCCGCCGGGAGATCGAGCTGGCGCTGCAACGCGCCCGGGAGGTATCGCAATGAGCACGCTTGAAGAACTGCATGAGCGGTGGAGCCGGGACCCGGACTATCGCGAAGCCTATGAGCGGCTGGAGCCGGAGTTCGAGCTGGCCCGCGCGCTCATCGAAGCGCGCCGGTGCGCCGGGTTCACCCAGGCGGAGTTGGCCGCCCGGATGAAGACCACGCAATCGGCGGTAGCGCGGCTGGAGAGCGGCCGGATACCGCCATCCACGCGCACACTGGAGAAGGTCGCGAAGGCGACGGGAACCCGGCTGCGTATCCGGTTCGAGCCCGCGTAAACCTGCTATCCGCTCCCATGGGATACCACAGACGACAACGCGCCGGCGGACGAAGCCGGCGAGAGACAGGAGACCCGAGACCATGACGCTTCGCTGTGCGCTCTATGCCCGCTATTCGTCCGACCAGCAGCGGCCGGCCTCCATCGAGGACCAGTTCCGGGTCTGCCGCGAGCGCGCGGAGCGCGAGGGGTGGAAGATCGTCGGCACGTACAGGGACTCCGCCATCTCGGGAGACAGCGTGATCCTGCGCCCCGGCGTCCAGGCGCTTCTGGAGGACGCGCGGCGGGGTGCGTTCGAGATCGTCGTCGCCGAGGCGCTCGACCGGATAAGCCGCGACCAGGCCGACGTTGCGACCCTCTACAAGCATCTGCGCTTCGCCGGCGTGATGATCTTCACGCTCGCGGCAGGCGAAGGCGAGATCAACGAGCTGCATGTCGGCCTCAAGGGCACGATGAACGCGCTGTTCCTGAAGGACCTCGCGGCGAAGACGCATCGCGGTCTCCGGGGCAGGGTCGAGGCCGGCAAGTCGGGCGGCGGCATCTGCTACGGCTACGACGTGGTGAGGCTGCACGACGAGGCCGGCGAGCCGATCCGGGGCGAGCGCAGCATCGACGAGGCCGAGGCCGAGATCGTCCGGCGCATCTTCCGGGAGTTCGCCGCCGGCACCAGCCCGCGCGCCATCGCGCGGCGGCTGAACGACGAAGGCATCCCCGGCGCCAAGGGCAGGCTCTGGAGCGACTCGGTGCTGCGCGGTCACGCGAAGCGCGGCACGGGGCTGCTCAACAACGAGCTCTATATCGGCCGGCTGGTATGGAACCGCCAGCGCTTCATGAAGAACCCCGACACCGGCAAGCGGGTCGCGCGGGTCAACCCGCCCGAGGAATGGATCGTCGCCGAGGTTCCCGAGCTTCGCATCGTGGACGACGAGCTTTGGCAGGCCGCGAAAGCCCGACAGGGAGAGCTTGCGGAGAAATACGCCACCGCCATTGCGGCGACGCGGAACGCCCACGCCAACCGGATGAACGCCGCCCACCGGCCCCGCTACCTGCTCTCCGGGCTGCTCGAATGCGGCGCGTGCGGCGGCCCTTACTCGATGCGCGGCCAGGGCCGCTATGGCTGCTCCAACCACGTCATGACGGCATCGTGCTCCAACAGCCGGAGCATCCGGCGCGTCGAGATCGAGGAGCGGGTCATGGCGGGTCTCAGGGAGAAGCTGATGGCGCCCGAGGCCGCGGCCGAGGCGATGAAGGCGTATGCGGAGGAGACCAACCGGCTCAACCGCGAGCGCCGCGCATCGGGCGTGACGGACCGCAAGGAGCTGGCCGGGATCGGGAAGAAGATCGCGTCGATGCTCGACGCCATTGAGGAGGGCGGCTATGTGCGGGGCATGTCCGACCGGCTCCGCGAGCTGGAGGCCCGCCAGGACGAGATCAACGAACGGCTGTCAGCCGCCCCGGTCGACATCCCGGACATTCACCCCAACATCGCCGGCGTCTACCGCCGCAAGGTCGAGCGGCTCGCCGAGGCGCTGGCCGACCCCCGCGACCGCGACGAGGCGGCGGAAGCCATCCGGGGGTTGATCGAGCGCATCGTGCTGACCCCCGGCGCGAAGCGCGGCGAGTTGCACGCCGCGCTCCACGGCGACCTCGGCACCATCCTCGAATGGGCCGGAAACGGCAGGGCGAAGGGAGCGACCGACACTCCCGGATCGGGAATGTCGGTCTCGGTGGTAGCGGGGGCAGGATTTGAACCTGCGACCTTCAGGTTATGAGACTCGTGTTGATGTTGCGGCCACACGCGGCCAGACCGGACAGT
>JAJEHI010000190.1 GCA_022823775.1 Defluviicoccus sp.
ACGGCCCGCGCCGCGAACGCCGCGGAGCTGCTCGATGCCGTGATCGCGCGGATGCCGCCGCGCCAGGCGATCGCGCCCGCGCCGGCCGGTCCGGCACGCGACCTGTTCGGCAAGCCGGTAACGCCGAAGCCCGAGAAGCGGGGTCCCAGGTCTGCATCGACCCCCGAGACCCGCCGATCCCATGACTGGGGGCCGGTTTCGGAGCTGGTCGTCGAGACCGGGCCGGTCGAGCCGATTGCCGCCGAAGCTCAAACGTCGGCCAACGACGCCGGCCCCTACGCCCCGTGGCGGCCCGGCGCCGTCCGGGTGTCGGGCGCGGTCGAGCATCCGACGCCGCTTGTGCAGTCCGCCGCCATGGCCGCCGTCCCGCATCCGCAGCCGGCCTGGCGCCCGATGCTGCCGGAGCGTGTCGTCACCGATGGACTGCTATCCGACGCCCAGCTCGAGAGCGTCGTGCTGGCGGGGGAAGCCCATAACCGCCATCTCTCCGCGCAGTACCGGATCGGATCCCAGTGGGAGACCGTGCATCGCTGCCCGAAGGACGGCGACGACGGGGAAGAGGTCGATACCTCTTTCGTCACCCAGGAGGGCGAGACCCTGTCGGAGCCGGTGCGCTTCCGCCGGGGCTGGATGCTCGGCGACGGCACCGGTTGCGGCAAGGGACGCGAGGTGGCGGGGATCATCCTCGACAACCGCCTGCGCGGACGGAAGAAAGCGCTGTGGCTCAGCCAGTCCGACAAGCTGCTGGAGGACGCCCGGCGCGACTGGACGGCATTGGGCGGGCTGGAGAGCGACGTCATCCCGCTCGGCAACTTCCGCCAGGGGATGGAGATCCCCCTCGACGAGGGCATCCTCTTCGCGACCTACGCCACGCTGCGCTCGCCGTCCCGCCAGGGCCGCCCCTCGCGGCTCGACCAGATCGTCGAGTGGCTGGCGGGCTCGCTCGACGAGGAGGACCGCCACGCTTTCGACGGCGTCATCGTGTTCGACGAGGCGCACGCCATGGCGAATGCGGCGGGATCGAAGTCCGAGCGCGGCGAGACCAAGCCCTCCCAGCAGGGCAGGGCCGGCCTTCGTTTGCAGAACGCGCTGCCCGATGCGCGCATCGCCTATGTGTCGGCCACCGGCGCGACCACGGTTCCGGGATTGGCGTATGCGGGCCGGCTCGGCCTCTGGGGCGCCGGCGAGACGCCGTTCGAGAAGCGCGTCGAGTTCGTCTCCGCCATGGAGGCGGGCGGCGTCGCCGCGATGGAGGTGGTGGCGCGCGATCTGAAGGCTCTCGGCCTCTACCAGGCCCGCGCGCTGGCCTATGACGGGATCGAGGTCGACATCCTCGAACACCCGCTGACGCCCGAGCAGCGGCGCATCTACGACGCCTATGCCGGCGCCTTCAAGGTGATCCACGCCAACATCGAGAAGGCGCTGAAGGCGACCGGCATCGTCCAGGGCGAGGACACGCTGAACAAGAACGCCAAGGCCGCTGCATTGTCCGCCTTCGAGGGCACCAAGCAGCGCTTCTTCGGGCACCTTCTGACCGGCATGAAGTGCCCCTCGACCATCCGCGCGATCGAGGCCGATCTTGCCGCCGGCCGGTCGGCGGTCGTGCAGCTGGTCTCGACCGGCGAGGCCTTAATGGAGCGCCGCATTGCCGAGGTGCCGGTCTCGGAGTGGGACGACCTCAACATCGACCTCACGCCCCGCGACGCGATCCTGTCCTACCTGATGCACGCCTTCCCGGTGCAGTTGCAGGAGCCCTTCACCGACGACGGGGGCAATCTCCTCAGCCGGCCCGCCAGGGATGCCGACGGCAACCCGGTCATCTGCAAGGAAGCCGAGGACCGCCGCGACGCCCTGATCGAGAAGCTCGCAGCGCTCCCGCCGGTGCCGACCGCTCTCGACCAGATCGTGCAGCATTTCGGGCACGAGGCCGTCGCGGAGGTCACGGGACGATCGCGGCGCGTGTTGCGCATCGCGGACGCCAGGGGCGAACGTCTCTCGCTGCGCAGCCGGCCGGCCTCTGCCAATCTCGCCGAGACCGCCGCGTTCATGGACGGCGAGAAGCGCATCCTCGTGTTCTCGATGGCGGGGGGAACCGGGCGCAGCTACCACGCCGACCTCTCCTGCGGGAACACGGAGCGCCGCATCCATTATCTGCTGGAGCCGGGCTGGCGCGCCGATCAGGCCATCCAGGGGCTCGGTCGCACTCACCGGACGCACCAGGCCTCCGCGCCGCTGTTCCGGCCCGTCACCACGGACGTGAAGGGCGAGCGAAGGTTCATCGCCACCATTGCGCGGCGCCTCGACAGCCTGGGCGCCATCACCCGCGGCCAGCGGGACAGCCAGACCGCCATGGGCGGCAGCGATGCCGCGCTGTTCCGCGAGAGCGACAACCTCGAATCCGTCTATGCCAAGGCGGCGCTCAGGCAGTTCTACGGCGCGCTCTGGCGCGGTTCCATCCAGGGCTGGACCCTTGAGCGGTTCGAGAAAGCCACCGGGCTGAAGCTCACCTGGGAGGGATCGCTGAAGGAGGACCTGCCGCCCATGCCCAGGTTCCTCAACCGGCTGCTGGCGCTCCCCATCGCCGAGCAGAACCAACTCTTCGCCGAGCTGGAAGAGCGCATCGCCGCCAATATCGAGCAGGCCATTGAGGCCGGCAGCTACGAGGTCGGGGTGGAGACGGTAACCGCCGATTCGCTCATTATCGCCGGCCGGGAGACGCTCTACGAGCATCCCGGCACCGGCGCCGCCACCGAGCTGGTCGAGATCGTCCGCCGCGACAGGCTCGTGCCGCTCACCGCCGATGCCGCGCTGGAAATCGGCGAACGCGATCCGGGACCCGACGGCAAGCCGCGCCTCGCCGTCAACGCCCGCTCGAAGCGCGCCGCGGTCATCCTTCCGGCTGCGTCCCGCATGCTCGACGACGGCGGGGTGAAGGAGCGGGTGCGGCTCATCCGGCCTGCGACCGGCGAGAGCATGGCCCGCGCCGAGCTCGACGCCTCCAACTGGCGCCGCGCCGACGAGGCCGGATGGCGCCGCGTATGGGACGCCGAGATCGCCGGTCTGCCCTCCCACCGGGAGTCGCGCTTCTGGCTCGCCTCGGGCCTGCTGCTGCCGGTCTGGGACCGCCTGCCGGCCGAGAATATGCGGGTCCGGCGGTTCACCAGCGATGACGGTATCTCTCTCATCGGTCGCGTGCTCGACGCCGAGCAGGTGCGGGCGGTGCGCGCGAGCTTCGGCCTCGACGGCGGCCCCACCATGACCGGCGCGGAAGCCTTCGCGGCGGTGAAGGAGCGGGGCAACGCGCTCGCGCTCGCCAACGGCTGGCGGCTCGCGCGCCGGCGGCTCATGGGCGGCAACAGGGTCGAGATCGAAGGACCGGCGGACACCGACATGGCCGCGCTGAAGCGCATGGGCTGCGCGACCGAGATCGTCTCCTGGCGCACCCGCGTGTTCGCGCCCAACCCGGAGACGGTCGAGCGCCTCCTCGACCGCTGGCCGCTCGCCGCGTGACTCCCGGAGAAATCACCCGTTCAATGCCCGGCCGGGATACGTATGGCCGGCCGGGCGCCCGCCGACCCGCCGCGACAAGGAGACCGACGCCATGACCGCGCAGACCCTGCCGGACGAACCCAACTTCTGCTTCGTGCCCGCCTACGACGTCGAGACTGACGTGCAGCAGATCCGCATCGTCATCGAAGGGCTGGCCGGGCATGTCCCCACTGCGCTCATATCCCTCAATCTGGAGGATGCGCTCAGCATCTGCGACAAGCTGAATCGAAGGCTCGGTTACGACCGGGCGGCCTGGACCGCCATGGCGGCGGCCTCCATGCAGGCCGAGGACGACGATCCGGAGAGCCCGCCCCCGCACTGAGCGCCGCGGCCTCCACCGCGCATCGGTTGAGCGCCCTTGAAGCTTGTCGGTAAAACTCTTATGTTTTCGAACAGGAGGGAGCCCGCCATGTCCGTCGCCGAAACCATCAGGACCGACATCCGCAAGCTGCCGCGGGGCCAACCGTTCACGACCTCGCGCTTCGCCGCCCTGGGTTCGCGCGGCGCCGTCGACCGGACGCTCGCGCGCCTCGCCGCGGACGGCGGGATCGAACGTCTCGCGCGGGGCGTTTTCGTCCGCCCCCGCAAGAACCGCTTTGTCGGCAACGTGCGTCCGGGGGTCGCCGAGGTGGTCCGGGCCATCGCCCGGGACAATGGCGAGACCGTCCAGGTCCACGGTGCCGAGGCCGCCTGGCGCCTCGGTCTCAGCACCCAGGTGCCGATCGAGCCGGTCTTCCATACCAGCGCATCGAGCCGCCCGATCCGCATCGGCAACACGACAGTCAGGATGATCCACACGTCCAACCGCCGCCGGCTCCAGTTTGCCGGCGAACCCGCCGGCCTCGCGCTGGCCGCGCTGTGGTATCTCGGCAAGGACAACGCGACGCCGGAGGCCGTCGCCAGGATCGAGACCGCGATCGGCCCGGAAGCGTTCGCCAGGCTCCGCGCGGCCGACATGCCGGCCTGGATGACGAACGTGCTCGACACGGGGGGCGTCGCCGGTGACTGACGCCTTCCTGTCGCTGCCGGGCGCCGAGCGGCGGGACATTCTCGAGACCGCTGCCGACCGGCTGGGCCGGCCGGCGGCCATCCTCGAGAAGGACGTGTGGATCTGTCATGTCCTCCATATCCTCTTCTCCATCCCGGACGGTCATCCTATGGCCTTCAAGGGCGGCACCTCCCTCTCGAAGGTCTATTGCATCATCGACCGGTTCTCCGAAGACGTCGACATTACCCTCGACTACCGCGCCTTCGCCGACGGCTTCGATCCCTTCGCGCCGGACGTCAGCCGGTCCGCGATCCGGAGGTTCAGCGACCGTCTCAAGTCCTGCGTCGACGACCATGTCCGCCATGTCGTCGGCCCGGCGCTGGAAGCCGCCGCCGGCGAGATCCCGGCGTCGGGCCGGCCCTCCGTCCGCATCGGCGACGACGGCGAACGGGTGTGGTTGGCCTACCCCTCGGCCGTCGACAACCCCCACAGCTACCTCGCGACGGAAGTCCTGCTGGAGTTCGGCGGCCGCAACGTCGTCGATCCCAACGAGCGGCACGGGATCGCCCCCGAAATTGCCGCCCTGACCCCGGACCTCGACTGGCGCGCCGCGGCCGTGACGGTCCTGTCGCCGGCGCGCACCTTCTGGGAGAAGGCCACGCTGATCCATGTCGAGTGTCACCGGGGGCGGCTCGCCGCCGGCCCGGAGCGCCTGTCCCGCCACTGGTTCGACCTGGCCTGCCTCGCCTCGCACGACGCCGGACGGACGGCGATCGCGGACCGCGCACTGCTGGAGGATGTGGTCCGCCACAAGTCGGTCTTCTTCAACGCGAGCTATGCCCATTACGACCGGTGCCTCGACGGCCGGTTTCGCCTCGTCCCCGACGATGATGCGCTTGCCGGACTGCGTTCGGACTACGACGCCATGCGCCGCGCCGGCATCGTCGGTGCCGATGCGCTGCCATTCCATGAACTGATCGAACGGCTGCGTGCCCTGGAAGCCGAAATCAACCGGTCCTGAGAACGCTGCCTTCCGTTGCGTGACTACCCTGCCGCTGCGCAGCCGGCCCGTCGCCGTGTTGCCGGCGCCGCGTCCCACTCCGTTTCCGCCGCCCGCCTACTGCGTAGCCGGCCCCGTGCCGTCTGGCGACCGGCAGGGACTCGCACATGGCGGCCGTGCTCCGCTGCCGGCCCGCCGTCCGCGGTCATCCGCGCCGCGCGAGCCATAGCCAGGCGATCCAGACCGGCAGGCTGAGCAGGACGGCCCAGGCCGCTATCGCCGCCGGCCCGAGCAGGCCGGCGAACACCGTCGCCGGGATCGTCGCGGCGCCCAGTCCGATGCCGGTCACCCAAGCCCCACGCCGGTAGCCGAGACGCCACAGGCGCCGGCAGCCGAGCGCCAACGGCAGACCGCACGGGACGGCGACGGCGAGCGAGCCCAGCGCCTCCCCGGCATCCGCGAACCCGACCGCCGACGGCCCGAACCGGACCACCGCCTGCGCCACCGTCCCGGCCGGCAGCCAGAGAAGCGCCAACGGCCAGAACCCGCGCCGCGCCATCCATCCCCGTTCTTCCATGCCGCAACCGATGCCCCGGGCAGCGCGGCAATGCAAGCGAGGCCGATCCGTTCGCGCCGCAGAGGTGGAGATGAGCGGGCCGGGGGACGAAGCCGTTGACCGAGAGGGAGTCGCGGCCGTCGCAACCGGGGAGATCGGACCATGACGACATTGACCTATGCGGGGATCGGCTCGCGCGAGACGCCGGCGGCCGTGCTGGCGGATATGGAGACGATGGCGGTCTGGCTGGCGCGGACCGGCTGGCATCTGGCGAGCGGCGGGGCGTGCGGAGCTGACAGCGCGTTCGCGGCGGGAGCGTTGGCGGAGCAGCGGACCATCTGGCTGCCGTGGCGGGGCTACAACGCGCATCGGGGGCCGGACTGTCGGGTGCCGTCGGCGGCGGCGTTGGCGGCGTGCATGGAGATCGCGGCGTCCCTGCATCCCGCTTGGCACCGCTGCTCGTCGGGCGCCCGGAAGCTGCATGCCCGGAATGTCGCGATCCTGCTGGGCGAGCGGCTGGACCGGCCGGTCGATGCGGTCGTGTGCTGGTCGGAACGCGGCGAGCCGGTCGGCGGTACGGGCATGGGGATCCGCATCGCCAAGACCCGCGGCATCCCGGTGCTGAACCTCGGAGCCATGGCGCCGCGGGCCGTCTGCGAGCGCCTGGCCGCGATTCGCCGCGCCGTCCGTCCGTCGTAGAGGAGGAGAGGAGCGCCTGTCGGGCGAGTGTCCGGCAGGCCGGAGGGAGTAGGTCCCCCGCGCCGATGCCGGACCGGGCACCGGCAGAGGAGACCCGCCCATGTTCAATCCCGCTTTCCGCTTCGCCCCGCCGACGGGCGGCGACCTGCTGCGCGAGCTCGGCGTGGACCGTCACACCGTCCGCGAGATCGCCGAGGACGAGCGCGCCATCCGCTGTCCCGACCGGGGCGCGGTCTACCCCGAGTACGGCTTCGCGAGCCTCTTCCCGGAACCGGCGTTGCAGCCGGGCCTGGCGGAGCCGGCGCCGTGCCACCCCTGGGACCCGGCGTCGTCGCTTCCCCCGGCCGAATAGAGGTGGAGAGGGGCTTGGAGAGATTGAACGGAAGGGGGTTCGGGAGGGTGTCCCGGCTCCCGGCCGTTCGGAACCCATCGTCATCAACCAGGAACCACAGGAGACCGTAATGGCCTTCGGAAAGAACCACGCGGAACTCGTCGGCCGCCTCGGCGACGACGTCACCGTCAACCACCTCGCCTCGGGCGGGCGCGTCGCCAACCTCCCTGTCAATAGTCGCCATTCGTAGACAGGCGTAGACAACAGTAGGAAATAGCATGTTGTTTCCAGTGGCTTAGGGATCGTCCCTCAATTCGGCCTACGCCAAGGGTGCGCTCCCATACGCTCCGGTTCCATTTCCGGGGTTGATCTCGGGGTTGACCGAAAAATGGAAGGCGTTAGGATGAGCAGCATGGAACAGCACTCCGCAAAACGCATCGCCAAGGTGAAGCTCACCCTCACCAAGCGCGCCGTCGACGCGCTCGTGCCCGCCGACAAGCCCTGGATCGCATGGGACGACAAACTGGTCGGCTTCGGCTGCCGCGTCCAACCCTCGGGAACCAAGTCCTTCGTCATCAACTACCGCGCGGGCGACGGCGGGCGCAAGGCCCCGAACAAGCGCGTGGTCGTCGGACGCTACGGCCGCGTCACCTGCGAACAGGCCCGGCGCAAGGCTCAGGAACTGCTCGGGCGCGTCGCCGGCGGCGACGATCCGGCGGGGGAGCGCGCCGAGGCGCGCGCCCTGCCGACGCTCGGCGAGGCCTGCGACGACTACATCGAGTCCGGCCATGGCCGGGCGGCGGAGACCCAGCGTTCCTATCGCCGCTACGCCGATCTCTATCTCGGAGACTGGCGCTCGCGAGCGCTCGACGCCATCACGCGCCGGGACGTCGAGGAGCGGTTCCGTCTCATCACCGAGCGTCATGGCGCGGTGCCGGCCAATCAGGCGCTGTCCTTCCTGCGCTCGGTATACCGCCGCCCCTGCGTCGACCACGAGGGGCTGCGCAATCCGGTCGAGCTCTGGATCGCCGGGGGCGGGCGCTACCATCCCAAGACCCGCAAGCGGATTTCCTCTCCGGCCGAGGTGCTGCCGCGCTGGCGCGCGGGCATCGAGGCGGCGGTGGTCAACCCGGTGCACCGCGACCTGCTGATGTTCGGGCTCTACACCGGCATGCGCCGTGGCGAGATCATGCCGCTTGCGTGGGACCGGGTGGACCTCGGCGCCGGGCTGTTCCGGGTCGAGGAGACCAAGAGCGGGGTGGCGCTGGAACTGCCTGTTACGCGGCAGCTCGGCGAGATCCTCGCGCGCCGCCGTGCGAACTGCGACGCCATGCCCGAGGCCTTCCGCAGCTGGGTCTTCCCGTCGCCGTCGAGCAAGTCGGGCCATGTCGAGGAGCTTCACGCGCACTACGCCGGGATCACCCGAATCGGCGGCACGAAGTTCTGGTTCCACGGCCTGCGCAACGCCTTCATCACGGTGGCCGAGCGCGAACTCATGCTGCCGCGCTCCCTGACCAAGCGGCTGGTCAACCATGCCCGCCCCTCCGACGTGACCGAGGGCTACGCCGCCGACTGGACGGTGGAGCAGCTGCGCGAGCCGGCCCAGCGAGTCGCCGACAAGATCGACGAGCTGATAGGCGTACATTCCATACGGTCGAGGGGGTTATTGGGTCACGATGGGTCAGGGTCGTTCTCTCGCCGTGAGGGATCGTTACTTTAGAAGGGGTTCGGGTGGCATCGAGGGAAGTTCGGGATATGCGTAAGCCTGCTTGTGCCTGGCGAAGGCGAATGCCTCTTGTCGACAAGAGGCAATCCGGGAGACCGTCCGTGCCATATGCCGTGGCCGTGATCTTAGGTGAAATACAGGAATATCGTCGATATTCTTTCCCCTCCTCGGCGTCTTGTATCGTGGCGGCGGGCGGGAGGCCGCCGTCCGGGGGGCGTTCCGCATCCGGTATGGGAAACCATCTTGTTGCGTTCATGTGTTGAATTCGGGAGGCGGTTGGATGGGCCGTCCATTTGGAATCCTCTCCTTTCTTGAATAGATATTTCCATCTAACGATCCTGGCACATTATATAGACGGTCTGCGGGCTCCGCGGTGCGCGCGGGTCTTCCGACGCCTCCGCCTCGCCGTCCGGTGCGTTGCGGATCGCGGGGGTGGGCGGTAGCCTGCGCGGGCGATGGGCGACGCCGAAGAGGATGCGGGGGAGCTCGGTCTGGAGCCTCGCCACGAGGCGCGGGAGCGTGTATGCCCGATGTGCGGCAGGACCTTCGAGAGCGCCTGGGCGAGCCACCGGATCTGCGGCACGTACCGGTCGGGCTCGCGCTGGCGCGGCGGCGGATATTCCCTCGACGGCTGACGATCCGGACCGGCGCCCCGTCCCGACAGCGGGCTCGTGTACGCTCCGTTCATCCGGCCGGGGGCGCGGGGGAGGAAGGGTTGGCGGGCAACGGCGGTACGGGGCATGCGGCCATTTCCCACCCATGGCTACACGTCGCCCGCCGGCCCGGGGATGGCCGCTTGGTTCGCCGGGACCGCCCCGCGGGGTCCCCCTGGAGATCGGGCCGGTCGGGCGATGGTATCGCGGATCGGGGTTCGGAGCCATCGCGGACCCGCCATCGGGATCGGCGCGGCGGCGCGATCCCGCGGGGCGCGCGTACGGGAATGCGGGCCCTCTCAGAGCGGCTCGACGCTTCTCGCCTGCAGACCGCGCTGCATGTTCTCGGCGCGGACGTAGACCCGCTGCCCCGGCACCGGGTCGGTCATGCCGCAGCGCTCGAGGACGCTGGCATGGACGAACACGTCCGGGCCGCCCCCGTCCGGCGCGACGAAGCCGAAGCCCCGCACCGGGTCGTAGAACTTCACCGTCCCCGGCGTCTCCATGATTTCGGCCGGGGCCGCGCCGTTGGCGCGGTCGTCGGGCGCGTCGCGCCGGGGACGGGCGTGGACCGCTCCGGGTTCCGGAGGCCCGACCGAGAGAATGCGCGACGCCTGGGGCCCCCGCTCGGCTTGCACGACCTCGCACTCGACGACCGCGCCCTGGGGAAGGGTCTCATGGCCCGACGCCTGCACCACGCCCAGGTGGCAGAACACGTCCGCCGAGCCGTCCTCGGGCTCCAGGAAGCCGTACCCCTTGGCCGGCATGAACCACTTGACGGCGCCCCGCACCCGGCGGGCCGAACCGTCGCCGCCCGGCGCGGGGGATGCCGGAGCCCCGGCGGGCGCCCGATCGGGGGACGCCGCGCCGGGCGATGCCATGGAGAAACGGACCGCATGGATGCGGGAGACCTCGAGCCCGTCCTCGCCCTCCACCGCCTCGCACTCCACCGTCGCCCCCGCAAGAAGGGTTTCGAGGCCGACCGCGGCGAGGGCCGGCCGCCGGCAGACCATCCCGGGCAATCCGTCGTCGGGCACGAGAACGCCGAGACCCTCCACCGGATCGTAGCGTTCGACCGATGCCCGGATGCGCGTGCCGGTGCGGAATGGAGACGTGTAATTGCTCATACCGAATGACTTTCCTCTCATGACGGAAACTTGTAACGATCGTCCTTTCTACCGCCCGCGTCGCAGGCGGTGAAGGCTTGCCGGGAGCGGCCGATCCTCGCCGCCCACGAGGCCGGGCTCGGGCCCGCCGCCATCGCGCGGGAGTTCCGGCCGTCGCGGGCGGCGGTCCAGGGCGGCGGCGCGGCGCGGCCCGCGCGACGGACATGACAGCGGAGTCGTGCCCGTATCCAGTGCACGCGCTTTCCCCGGGTCCCGGGAAACCGGTGCTTACGGTTTGGCGACGGCCAGCAAGTCGTAGCCGAGCGAGGCGGGCGCAAGGCCGCAGGCCGCGGCGTCGAGCCAACCCGTCATGGGATTGCTCACGACTAGGCGTTCCGGCAGCAAGCTTTCCGCACCGATGCTCGCGACACGAAACCCGACCTCGCGGAGATCCCGTGTCACCTCCGTTGGAGTGTAGAGGTGATAGAATAGTTCGATCTCGCCGCCTTCGTGCCGGCGCTTGTAGAGGATGTCCCCCGCCGCGAGCTTCCCTGCGCGGATCAGAGGGGCCGCCATGGCCTGCTCCCTGAGAAACCGCCGCCGCGCGTTCGGCACGCTGAGGAAAAGGGTGCCGTCCTCCTTCAACATCGAACGCATCGCGCGGAGCAGCCGCAACCGCTCCGCCCTGCCGGCGACATGCGCCAGGACGCCAAAAGCCAGCAACCCGAGGTCGAAGGCCCGGGGGCGATCCGCGGCCAGCGCGTCCGCTTCTCCTCCACGAACTATCAGCCGTCCCTCGGCAACGAATTCGCCGAGCCGCCTTGCCAGACTCTCGCGGGCGACAGGGCAGATGTCGTGGGCCACGCCGCTGGTCCCGGCGACATGCAGGAGCGGCAAGGCGTAGCGCCCGGTGCCGGCGCCGACATCGACAAAACGCCCTCCGGCGGGCAGAAGGCGCTTCATTATCCGCAACGAACGCCGGTTCGGGCCCGGATAGCGCCGGTCGTAAAGGCCCGATGAGATATAGCGATCGTAACCGCCGGATACGTCCGGCAGCTCCAGCACGTTCGCACATGCCAGCCTCGACGGGCCACCCTCTCCCGACCCCGCGGCTTCCGCCGTCTTGCCGTCAAGCACGCCGCACACCCCCTCTACGGAGTGTTCCGCCTGAGCTGCCCGCCATGCTGCCAACATTCGGGGACAACGGTCAAATGCCCGGATTGGCGGACGACGGGTCCGGACCGCCCCGTTATCGCAGCCCGCCGGTCGGGCCCTGGGCGATTTCCGCGACCGCGACGGTGCGGCCCTCGGCGACCGACCTGAACGCGGCGTCGGCCAGCACCAGCGCAAGACGCCCGTCCTCGAAGCCCACCTCGACCGGCGCGCTACCCTCAACCGCGTCCACGAAACTCCTGATCTCCGCGACGAACGCCGCCCGGTAGCGCTCGACGAAGAAATGCAGCAGCGGCGCCGAGACGTTCGTCGCGCCACGGACATGTCTGGTCATCGCGTTCTCGCGCGGGTTGTCCGACAGCGCCATCCCCCTGCTGCCGAACAGCTCCACCCGCTGGTCGTACCCATAGGCCGCCTCGCGCGAATTCACGATGATCGCCTGCTTGCCGCTCCCCGTGGTCAGCACCGCCGCCGCGGTGTCGTAATCGCCGCACCGCTCCATCAGAGGCGGATCGACGAGCCGCGAGCCGGTCGCGAAGACCGAGACCACCTCCTCGCCCAGCATGAAGCGCGCCAGGTCGAAGTCGTGGATCGTCATGTCGCGGAAGATCCCGCCCGACGTCTCGATATAGGCGTCGGACGACAGGCACGGGTCGCGCGAGGTGATGACGACCTGATGAAGCTCGCCGATCTCGCCGTCGAGCAGCGCCTGGCGCGCGGCGCGGTGCCCGGCGTCGAAGCGGCGCATGAAGCCCAGCATGATCGGCAGGTCGGTATCGCCGATCCGGCGCCGGCACAGCTCCACCCGCTCCAGCGAGACGTCCAGCGGCTTCTCGCACAGCACCGGCTTGCCGGCCTCCACCGCGGCCTCGATATAGTCGCAATGGGTGGCGGTCGCGCTCGCGATCACCACGGCATCAACGTCCGGGCTGGCCAGCGCCTCCCCGGCGGAGCCGAATATCCTCGCTCCCAGCGCATGCGCGGCGTTCTCCGCCGCGGAGGCGGCGATGTCATGGACGCCGGCGAGCACGGCGCGCGGGTGCGCGGCGATGTTCCCGGCGTGCATCAGCCCGGCCCGGCCGCAGCCCAGCACCGCAAGTCTCGTCATGACGCGAATTCCCCCTGGACCGACATGCGGCACCGATAGCATTGTCGGCCGGGCTTCGCCATCGATCTCCGCGTCCGCTCCGGGCCGGCGCGCGCGGAGATGGCGGCCGATACCGTGGCCGGGGAGAACGAATGCCGGGAGACCTTCCACGCCGCGCCACAACGATCGCCCAAAGGATGAGCCTCATCGGCCCCTGCAAATACGCTCATCCGTTCAGTATAAAGAGGCCTCGGCGAATCCAACCCACCGTCAACCGCCGGACTCGGGATGAAACTCCTTCCTGATGGCGTCTCGGCCTACGCCCGCACCGACACGTTTTCGGCGCGGTCGATACCGGACAACCTCCGCAGGTCCCATCGGACCAAGACCGGAACCTGGGCGAGGATCGTCATCCTGGAGGGCAGGCTGCGTTACCGCATTCTGGAGCCGGTCATCCGGGAGTTCGAGTTGTCGCCGGACCGCCCCGGCGTGGTGGAGCCGGAAGTGCCGCACGAGGTCGAGCCCGTGGGCGATGTTCGGTTTTACGTCGAGTTCTATCGCTGAAAGCGGCGGACGAGATCGGAGGGAGAAACCGTGAAAGGCGTCCTTCCCGACGCTCTCCATGCGATCGTTGTCGGAGGGCCAGTCTGGCTTGCGTCCGGCGACGCGGGCTCCGCGGCGATCGATTACCGGGCCGAGGCGATGCGCTATGCGTTCGAGCCCTGCATCGCGGTGAGCGCCTGGCATTCGGGCATGGAGGCCCGGCCGGGCGCGGCGGAGGCGACGAGGATTCTCCGCGAGCGGAAGGCGGCCGAGATCGCCCGCGCCGCAGACCGGATCGTGGAGCGGGTGCGGGGACAGCCGAGAAGCTACCGGCTCGGCATCTACCGCGCGGCCCGCATCGGCTGCGTCGACGCCGCGCTCGGCTTGGGCCGGTGATGACGGAGCGGCAGGAGGTCACAGAGGCGAGCCCCCACCGCACCGTCTCGGCGGTCCGGATTTCACTGGGCTTTTCGTCCGCCGAATGCGCCGATCACGCGACCGGGGTCTTGTTCACGACCGCCCACGATCTCGTACACGCCGCCGGCCTCCTCGGCTCCGGCGCCGTAGAAGCCGCTGCTGAACCGCGCCGTGGCCCCCTCCGCCTGGATCTGCCCGCTGCCCGTGACGACCCTCACCCGCTCGAACTCGGTTCCGGAGAACCTTCCGGCAATACGCACGCCTTGGCATTTGCGAAAACCGAGGATATAGGGACCGACAGGACGGCGGGCCGTAGAGCGGTCAAACGGGAGGAACGGGGAATGCACCCAGGGAAAACAGCGATTGTCGCCGTGGCGACGGTTGCGCTGGCCGCCTGCAGCGGCGGCGAGAAGGAGAAGGCCGGCACGGTGATCGGCGCGGGGCTGGGCGCGCTCGCGGGCGCGCATGTCGGCAAGGGCACGGGCAGGACGATCGCGGTCGCCGTCGGCACGCTGGCCGGCGCGGCGCTCGGCGGCGAGGTCGGCAGGTCGCTCGACCGGGCCGACCGGCTGGCGATGCGGCGCTCGACCCAGACCGCGCTGGAGAGGAACCGGACCGGCGCCGCGAGCGCATGGCGCAATCCGGATTCGGGGAACGAGGGAACGGTCACCCCGACCAGGACCTACCGGACCCAAGCCGGGCAATATTGCCGCGAGTATCAGCAGACGATCACCGTCGGCGGCAAGACGGAACAGGCTTACGGACGCGCCTGCCGACAGCCGGATGGGTCCTGGCGGATCGTCGGCTGAGGTGGGCGCTGCATCCCGCGCCCGGAAGGGTACTCCGCGCGGAACCGGTATCCGCTAAGATCCGGACGAAGTCCGCATGAAGCGACTCTTGCCCATTCTCGCCGCCGCGCTGGCGGCCTGTACCGCGCCGCTCTCGGCCGAGGAGCCTCCCCGGCCGGTCAAGCTGATCGCGGTCGAAGCTGCCGCGACGAGCGTTACACGGCAGTTCTTTGGCAAGGTCGTCGCCAGGCAGACGGTCGACCTCGCTTTCAAGACGGCGGGGCAAATCGTTCGGTTTCCCGCGGTGGAGGGACGGATCCTTCCCGCCGGCGGAGTGATCGCCCAGCTCGATCTCGAGCCGTTCAAGCTGTCCCTGGAGCAGGCACGCCTGCAATGGAACCGGGCCCGGAGGCGCGCCGAGCGTCTGAAGAAGCTGCAGGGGAGAGCGGCCAGCCGGGTCAGCGTCGAGGATGCAACCACCGAAGCAGGTCTGGCCCGGATCGCGCTGCGCAACGCGGAATACGCCCTCAGGCATGCCACCCTTCACGCGCCCTTCGATGCGCTGGTGGCACGCCGCAGCGTCGCCAGGTTCGCCACCGTCAATGCCGGGACGCCGGTGGTGCGGCTGCACGACATGTCGGAAGTCCGCATCGAGATCGACGTGCCGGAAGTGCTGTTCCAGCGCGTCGGCCGCGATCCCGACGTCACCGCCGTCGCGCGCTTCCCGGCCAGCGAGATGCTGTTCCCGGTGGAGGCGCGTGAGTTCAACGCCGAAACGTCCCGGGTCGGCCAGACCTTTCGGGTCACCTTCGGCATGGCCCCTCCCGAGGGTCTCAACATCCTGCCCGGCTCGTCGGTGACGATCCTGGCGACCGGGCGCATCCCCGGTTCGGGGATCGTCGTCCCGGCCTCCGCCGTGGCGATCGCCCCCGACGGCTCGACCTCGGTGATGGTGTTTCGGGCGGTCGAGGGCGACGAAGGCGTGGTCGAGGCGAAGCGGGTGAAGCTCACGGTCGGCGGCGCCGGCGAGTTCCGGGCGATCGAGGGGCTGGCCGTCGGCGAGGAGATCGTCGCTGCCGGGGCGAACGCGCTCAAGGACGGCGACAGGGTGCGCCGGTTCCGCGGGTTGCCGCGCTGAGGGCCGTGTCGTGAGGATTGCGCGCGGCAGCATCGACAGGCCCCTGCCGACGTGGATCGTCATCCTGGTCTGCCTGGCCGGGGGACTGTGGGCGTTCCTTTCCCTCGGACGGCTGGAGGATCCCGCCTTCACCATCAAGCAGGCGGTGGTCGAGACCCGCTACCCCGGGGCGTCGGCCGGGCAGGTCGCCGAGGAAGTCTCCGAACCGCTGGAATCGGCCATCCAGAAAATGAGCGAGGTCGACCGGATCGATTCGATCAACCGGCCCGGCGTGTCCCGGATCGAGGTGCACATAGAGTCCGGGTTCGATGGCTCGGAGCTTCCGGCGATCTGGACCGAGCTTCGGGCGAGGCTCGGGGACGCCGCGCGGCGATTGCCGCCGGGGGTGGAGGCTCCACTGGTGAACGACCGGTTCGGCGACGTGTTCGGCATCTACTACGCCGTCACCGCCGAGGGCTTCAGTGACGCGGAGAAACACGGTCTGGCCACCTTCCTGCGGCGGGAGCTGCTCGCGGTCGAAGGCGTCGCCGACGTGAGCGTGAGTGGGCTCCCGGGAGAGGCGATCTTCGTCGAGCCAAAGCTCGTCCTTGCAGTCAACCTGAACGTCCCGCCGCAGGTCATCGCCCGGGCGATCGCCAACGCCAACTCCGTGGTCGACGCCGGGTCGACCGAGGCCGCGCGCATCGCCGCGCCGGCCGGCTCCGGCACGGTCTCGGAAATCGCCGGCCTCGCGGTCGGCGTCGGCGGCGAGACGATCAACCTGGCGGACCTCGCCACGGTCAACCGGGGCCGGCTACCCGATCCCGGGTCGATCGTGCGCTTCGACGGCGTCGAAGCCTTCACGCTCGGGGTCGCGGGCCTCGCGACCGAGAACATCGTTGCCGTCGGCAAGCGGGTGGAGCGGCGCCTGGCCGAACTCGAGCGCGCCATCCCGGTCGGCGTCGAGCTGAACCCGATCTACCGCCAGCACCGGGTCGTCGAGGAGGCGTCGAACGACTTTGTCCGCAATCTGGCGATGTCGGTCGCGATCGTCACCGTCGTGCTCGCCCTGTTCATGGGGTGGCGCGCCGGCGCGGTCGTCGGAACGACGCTTCTGCTGACGGTCCTCGGCACGCTCCTGTTTATGATGATTTTTTCCATCGAGATGGAGCGGATTTCGCTAGGCGGGCTGATCATCGCGATGGGGATGCTGGTCGACAACGCCATAGTGGTCGCCGAGGGCATGCAGATCGCCATGCTTCGCGGCCGATCTTCCCGCGACGCGGCGGACGAGGCGGCAGCCCGAACGCAGATCCCGCTGCTCGGGGCCACCGTGATCGGCATCATGGCGTTCGCCGGGATCGGCCTCAGCCCGGATGCGACCGGCGAGTTTCTGTTCTCCCTGTTCGCGGTGATCGGTATCTCGCTGCTGCTGTCCTGGATGCTCGCGGTGACCGTCACGCCGCTGCTGGGCCACTATTTCTTCAGGCGCGGCGGCGACACTGGAGAACCCCCCTACGGCAGCCTCCCGTTCCGGGTATACGGCGCGGTGCTGCGGGGAGCGCTGAAGCTGCGCTGGCCCGTGGTCGCCGCGCTGATCGCGCTCACCGCCGCCTCGATGTTGGGCTTCACCCAGCTCAGGCAGCAGTTCTTTCCGGATTCCAATACGCCGATCTTCTTCGTTCATTACAAGCTGCCGCAGGGAACCTCGATCCATCGCGTGGCCGAGGATCTCGCAAGCGTCGAGGCGTGGCTGGCCGCGCGCGCGGACGTGGACTCCGTCGCCACGTTCGTCGGTCGGGGCGCCTCGCGCTTCGTTCTGACGTATGCGGCCCAGAAGCCCAACCCGAGCTACGGCCATCTCATCGTCCGCGCCCGGAGCGTCGAGCGGATTCCGGCGCTGCGGGCGGAGCTGGAAGCGTTCGGCCGCGGCAGTTTTCCCGAGGGCGAGTTCCGCACCCGGCGCCCGGTCTTCGGTCCGGGCGGCGGCGATCCGATCGCGGTCCGCTTCTCCGGCACCGATCCGAAGGTGCTGCGCAGCCTCGGGCGCGAGGCGATGGCGCGGATGGCGGCGGCCTCGACCGAACTGAAGTCTCTGCGCACCGACTGGCGCGAACAGGAGCTCGTTATCAAGCCAGTATACGCCAATGCCCGGGCCCAGGCTGCGGGGATTGCACGCGAGGACATCGCGGCGACGCTCAAGTTCGCCACCGACGGACTCCGCGCGGGAGTGTATCGCGAGGGCGAACGGCTGATCCCGATCATGGTGCGCCTGCCGCGGGATTCCGGCCTCAGGCTGGGCGACCAGATGGTCTATTCCGCCACGGCCGGCGCCTTCATCCCCATCGAGCAGGCGATCGAGGGTTTTACCTTTGAGGCGCGGAACACGCTGGTTCACCGGCGCGACCGATTGCCGACCCTGACCGTGGCGTCCGATATCCCGCCCGGCAGGACGGCCGCCGAACTTCATGCCGCGATCCGCGGGACGGTGGAGGACATGCCGCTTCCCCCGGGCTACCGGATGGCCTGGGGCGGCGAATACGAGACCTCGGGCGATGCGCAGTCCGGCCTAGCGGCACAATTGCCCCTGAGCTTCGTCGTCATGGTCGTGATCTCGATCCTCCTGTTCAACGCCTTGCGGCAGCCGCTCATTATTTGGCTGCTGGTTCCGATGGCGGTGACCGGGGTCTTGATCGGGCTGCTGGGCACCGGCCTCCCCTTCACATTCACCGCCCTGCTCGGGCTGCTCAGCCTGTCGGGCATGCTGATCAAGAACGGCATCGTTCTGGTCGAGGAGATCGATCTCGTCCGCCGCGGGGGCGAAGCGTTGACGGAGGCGATCATCGGCGCCTGCACCTCGCGCCTGCGCCCGGTGTTCCTCTCGGCGGCGACGACGATCCTCGGCATGACGCCGCTGTTGACCGACGCATTCTTCGTCTCCATGGCGGTGACGATCATGAGCGGGCTGGCGTTCGCGTCCCTGCTGACGCTGGTGGCGGCTCCCGTCCTCTATTGCCTGTTGTTCGCGGGCGATCAATTCCGCGCAGTCGGGCGCTGACCTTTGTCGCGCCGGCCCGCGTCTCGACCGACAATGGCATGACCGGATTTATCGACACTCCCGACACTGCGGCGTTGCACGGGGCCCGGCGGCGCGGCACGGTCGGCCCATGAAACGATCGGCGCTGCGCGGGATTTCCTTCGCCTGCGGGTTCGGCATATTGCGTCCCCGGTCGATGACTGCCGCCGACTGGCTGGTTGAGATCGACCCGGGGGGAGACATCGCCGACCTTCCGAGCCCACGAGGACGTTTATCTCCCCATTCTCGAGCAGAACCGTGGCGTCGACAAACCGACCCAGCTCCACGGCCTCATTCCCGCGGCACCCGGTTCGCTCGGCGGTGTCCATCGCTATCGGCATCTGATAAGTCGGAATATGCAAGCCTGGTCTTGGGGCTGCGGTGCTGGCGACAACCGCTTTTTCTAGCAGCGCCGATCCGTTCCGCACCTGGCTGCACACGCTCGGCGCGATCCTGTCCCAGCGCTGGAAATACTGACCCGGTGGCGAATGCTGGCTACCAACCGTGATCTCTGGACTGTCATCGGCACCGAAATCGTACTGCATCTCCATCTCGTTCAGCTCGACTTGGCTGGCCGAAGGACTTCGCCCGAACCGCGAAACGCATCCCCCTCCCCCCACAAGAACCGGGCCCGGGGCAGCCAGGACGCCGAGCCGTTATAATTGGTGTCCCGACGGGCGCTTTCCTGTTGCCCCAATTTGATCGAGGAGACTGGATTTCATGGAGATTACCGCCCGTCTCGTTTGCCTCTCGCTCGCGCTGGCGCTCGGCGCCTGCTCCAGCGGCGGCGACGAGCAGGCCTTCCCCCGCCCGACGAGCTTCGACGGCGAGGTGCTGCGCATCGCGATTCCGCGCGCGGACGGCCGCACGGAGCAATTCTCGAGCCTCCGCGACGAATGGTATTCGTGGTCCTGGTTCCCGTTCATGCCCAACCACTCGGGCCGGCGCTGGACCATGGGCAAGACCGGCCGGGACGGCGTTTCGATCGCCTACGCCCTGGTGAGCTGGGACAATGACGACCCGACCGACTACCTGTCGGCCGGGTTCTGGATGCGCTTCGACGGCGCGCGGACGACGCGGCGCCTCGACCCAGCGGACGCCGAGATCGTGCCCTTCGTCGACGGTCCGGAGCTCGACGCGCGCGTCCCGCCCGAGCTCCCGGTCTCGGGCACGGCGAGCTATGCCGGCAGCGCCGGCGGGGTCTACCGCTACCGCCGGCCCGGCGCGGAGCCGCTGGCCGAGGAGTTTGCAGCGACGATGACGCTGCAAGCGGATTTCGCCGCCGGCACCGTCGCCGGCTGTATCGGTTGCGTCGGCGACATCGCGCTCGAGCGCGAGCATCTCTATACGATCCTCGGCTGGCGGCGTGGCGACGCGGCGGTCGAGCACCCGCCCACCGGCTACGAGATCCGCTTCGCGCCGGCCGCGATCGGCGGGACAGGAGGGTTCGCGGACGCCTCCGTCGCGGTGACTCACCCCGATCGCGCAATCGTTCGGTCGGACGGGTCCTGGTCCGGCCGGTTCTCCGGCCGCCCGGCCGGGGACGGAACCCCGCAGCTTGCCGCCGGCCACGCCAGCGCCGCCTTCGCCGAGGCCGACGGCGGCGAGGGCAGCTTCGATTCGATCTTTACCGCCCTGCACCCGACCCTGCAACCACCCCCTCCAGAAGAACCCCGCCCCGGATCCTGAAGCCGGCGATTGCTGTGCTCAAGACTGCACGATCTGCAAGTTCGGTGATCGTCGATCGCAGGCCTGTCGTCCCGGATCCTGTCACTGTCTGGCAGGAGGGCGAGGCTCAGAAATGGTAGCGCAGCGCAACACCGCGTTTTCTGATGTTGTCGAAATTGCCGTCGGTGTGCCTGCCGAAGGAGCAAGACACCCCGACCGATAACCCGTCGCCCGCATGGACATGCCTATCGATCTTGATCATGGTCTTTGAATCGGAGATATCACCGCCGATGCAACGGGTCTTCGCCACGGCATGGGTACGCGAGATCCTGTCTTTATCTCCACCTTCTCTCGGTCCAGTGGCGCATGCCAAAGGCGGCGCCCAAGCCGTTGCCCTCGATGACGAACCCCGTTGTCGCCACGATTGGCGGTCCGAGCGGTATATGCGGAGCACGTTCCGCCGGATACCTTCGATCCGGTCGCCGGAACGGCTGCCGGGAGCGAGTTCGAGCGTCGTCTCACGCCGTACCTCGCCGTGCCCCGAATACGACCCTGGATGGGCGTCCCGACCACGTATCCGTCGGCGCACGCTCAGGGTCCGAAGGACACGAACGCTTCTTCCCTGGTCGGGTGGATCGCGACGACCGTGTCGAACCCGCTGATCCGGAAAACCTCCCGGATCGGTTCGGACATGGAGCACAGCGCGAACCCGGCGTTCCGGCCCATCAGCGACTTGCCGGTCAACAGCACCACGCGAAGCCCGGCGCTGCTGATGAAGCTCAGATCCGTGCAATCGATCAACACCGCGCGGTCGCTTTCCTTGATCGCGGCCCTGACCGTCTTCTCGAACCCTGCGGCGTTCGATCCGTCGATGCGCCCGTCGACCCGGACCGTCAGCACGCCATCCCGCCGTTCCGTGGTTACTTCCATCGTTTCCGACTCCGTAGTTGTGGTTCGCGTCGTGGATACCTATTGATGATCGTGCAGGACTTCCGAGTAGGTCGGCATCGGCCACGAGCGCGCATCCACCAGCACCTCCAGCCGGTCGACCACGTCGCGCGCCGACTGCATGCGGGGCTTGAGGGTCTCATGCGCGTATGACGCCGACTGTCCGGGGTCGTCGTGCGGGAAGGCCTCGAATACGTCGGCCAGACTGTCGATCTCCGAAAAAAGCCGCTCGGCAAGCTGCCGTTTCTCGTCGAACAGCCGCGACTTGAAACCGGACTCGCCGTCCGAACGGACATCCTCGACGACGACCGGAACGATCAGCGTCCGCATAATCCGCAACTGGGCGCGCGCCTCGATCCACAGCTCCGTTGCATAGGCTTCCTGGAGCACGCCCTGGCGCGCCGCCAACTCGCGCTCGTTGAAGATGCCGAGATCGCCCATCAGCTTGACGTTCTTCTCCGCCGTCAGCGCTTCGTAGGCCTCGGGGCTGCTCTTGAGGTGGATCAGCCTGTGCTTCTCGGCGTGCTCGTAGAGCGCGTCGGAATACCCGTCGCCGCTGAACAGCGCCCCCTGGTTTTCCTGGATGGTCTCCCGAATGACCTGGTCCGCCGGCTTGCCAGCGTCGATCTCGTCGCACATGTGCTTCAGGCTGTCGGCCAACGCGGCGTTGACCATCGTCAGCGGGAAGGCGATGTGCTGGTTGCCGCCGACGGCGCGGAATTCGAAGCGGTTGCCGCACCAGGGGAACGGCGCGGTGCGGTTGCGGTCTTCCAGGTTGGCCCTGACATCGGCGACCGGCGCGGTTATCTCGATCTCCTTCTTCTCGGTCCCGTAACCGCCGAAGCCGCCGCCTTCCGCCACCGCCTTGACATGCGCCTCGAGGCGCTCGCCGAGATGGAGCGTGATGATTGCGGGGGGCGCCTCCTGGGCGCCCAGCCGGTGGTCGTTGCCGGCCGTCGATACGCCGCAGCGCAGCAGGTCTCCGTGCATGTTGACCCCGCGCAACAGGGCCGCGACGAAGGCGATGAAGCGCCGGTCCTCCTCCTCCGTCTCGCCCGGCACGAACAGATTGACGCCGCTGTCGGTGTTGAGGCCCCAATTGTTGTGCTTGCCCGTCCCGTTGATGCCGGCGAACGGCTTTTCGTGGAACAGGACGACGAGGTCGTGGTCGAAGGCGAGATCGCGAAGCACGTCCATGGCGAGAACGTTCGTGTCCGCGGCAAGGTTCGCCAGACCGAAGATCGGCGAGATTTCGTGCTGGGCCGGGGCCACCTCGTTGTGGGTGCAATGGATGGAAATCCCGAGCTCCCACATCTTGTCCCGGGCCTCGGCGATGTAGCGGTGCACCCTGGGCGACAGCTTGGAGAAATAGTTGCCGTCCATCTCCTGGCCGCGCAGCGGCGCCGCGCCCAGCAACGTGCGCCCCGCGGCGACGAGGTCGGGCCGCGCGAGGTACTTCTCCCTGTCGATCAGAAAGAACTCCTGTTCCCAGCCCACGTTGCACACGACCTCGCGGGTGACGTTGTCGCCAAGCAGAGACAAAAGCCGGACGCTCAGCTCGTTGACCGCCATGTCGGCGCGCAGCAGCGGGGTCTTCTGGTCGAGGGCCTCCCCGTTCCAGGTCACGAAGGCGGACGGGATATAGAGCGTCTGGCGGTAGACGAATGGCGGCGATCCGGTGTCCCAGCCGATATAGGCGGCGGCCTGATGGGTCTGGCGCAGCCCCCCGTTGGGGAACGAGGAACCGTCCGTTTCCGTCTGGAAGAGTTGCGAGCCGGACAGGTCGATGATCAGCCGGTCGGTGGCGAAATCGACTCCGACGAACGTCTCCAGCTTCTCTCCATGGATCGCGCCCCGCATCGGCGAGAACCAGTGGGAATATCCGATGCAGCCCTTGGATTGCGCCCACTCCCGGATGGATTTCGCCAGAGCGTTGGCGAATTCCCGGTCCATCGGCACGCCCGTCGCGCGGCACTGCGCCAGGGCGTAGTAGACATCGGGATCCACCAGCTTCTTGAGGACCGAGTCGTCCAGCACATTGCTGTTGATCCCGGCCAGGGCGGAGGGCAGGGCGGCTTCCTGCGTCGGTGCCTCGTGCGTGGAGTGCGTGATCGCCATGT
>JAJEHI010000086.1 GCA_022823775.1 Defluviicoccus sp.
TAATCTGCATTCCGTCGTAGGCGGGCTCGACATCGTCCGGCGTGGCCGCCAGCATCGCGTCGTAGTCCGCATGATGGTTCATGTGGGTCAGGATCGCGCGCCGGGGCTGTACGCGGTCGAGCCAGGCGCCCGTCACCGGCCAGTGCGCGTGCGTGGGATGGGACCGGTGGAGCCGCAGGCAATCGACGAGCCAGGTGTCGGTACCGGCGAGCAGGTCGAGGCTCTGGTCGGACAGGCGCACCACGTCGGTCGAATACGCGAAGTCGCCGAAGCGGAACCCCGTCGAGGCGCAAATGCCGTGATCCTGCTCGAACGGAAGGATCGCGACGCCGTTCGTCTCGATCGCGCCGTCGATGGCGTGGGGCCTGAGGAACGGCGGATAGTTGCGTTCGGGACCGCTCGCGCCGTGGAACAGGTAGGGAAACCGGCTGACGATCTCGTCCAGCACGTCGCTCTCGGCGTAGACGTCGATGTCCCTCCCGGTTCCGCGCCAGATGCCTCGCAGATCGTCGATACCGTGCACATGGTCCGCGTGGGCGTGAGTGAACAGGACCGCGTCGACCCGGTCGATGCCCGCGTCGAGGGCCTGCGCGCGAAGGTCCGGCGAGGTATCGACCAGGATGTTGACGCCGTCCCACTCGACGAAGATAGACGGGCGGCGGCGCCGGTTGCGCGGGTTGCGCGGGTCGCAATCGCCCCAACGGCCGCCGATCATCGGCACGCCCTGGGAGCTGCCGCAGCCGAGGACGGTGATCTTCATAGGCCAGCGCGGGCCGCCGATTTCCTGAACAACCGGAAGAAATTATCCGTGGTTTGCCGCGAAAGGGCGTCCACCTCGATTCCCTTCGCGGCGGCGACCGCGGCGGCGGTGTGCGCGACGAAGGCGGGCTCGTTGCGCTTGCCCCGCCTCGGCACGGGCGCGAGATAGGGCGCGTCGGTCTCGACCAGTATCCGATCCAGCGGAACCCCGGCCGCGATCCTCCGCAATTCGTCCGACTTCCTGAACGTCACGATGCCGGAAAACGATATGTAGAGCCCGAGACCGATCGCCGTCTCGGCGAGCGCGGGGCCAGCGCTGAAGCAGTGAATGACTCCGGAGAAGGCCCCCTCCTCCATCTCTTCCGCCAGAATAGCCGCCGTTTCGTCGTCGGCATCCCGCGTATGGACGATCAGCGGCAAGCCCGTCTCGCGCGCGGCCGCGATATGGTTGCGGAAGCTCATGCGCTGATCCTCGCGCGGGCTGCGATCGTAATAGAAGTCGAGCCCGGTCTCGCCGATGCCCACGACCTCGGGCTCCGCGGCGAGCGCGACCAGCCGTTCGGTCTCGGCGATCCCTTCTTCTTCGACATGGTGGGGGTGAATACCGACCGAGCAGTCGACCGCCCCGTGGTCCCGCGCCAGCGACCGCACGCGTTCGAACTCGGTCAGCTTCGTGCAGATGGTCACGACGCGGCCGACGCCCGCTTCACGCGCGCGTTGCAGGGCCTCGGCCCGATCCTCTTCGAACGCGTCGAAATCGAGGTGGCAGTGGCTGTCGACCAGCATCACGCGGACGCCTCTCCGGCGGTTTCTTCCTGCATCCGGGGAAAGACCGGGCTGGGCTTGGGCAGCGCCGTCCCCACCGGCACGTTGTCGGCCGATCCGAGGTTGGCGAATGTGCGCCGCCCCGGGTCGACGGCGAGCTGGTCGAGGATGCGCCCGGCCGATTCGGGCATGAAGGGTTGCAGCACGATCGCGACGCGCCGGATCGTCTGGACCAGCGTGGCAAGCACCGCCCCGGTCCGAACCCTGTCTTCCTTGATGGACGCCCAGGGCGCCTGGCGGTCGACATAGGCGTTGGCCTGGCGGACGACCGACCAGACCGCGTCCAGCGCCTCGTGGAAGGCCTGCGCGCGCATGCGGTCGCGGCAGGTTTCGAGCAGCCCGGAAGCCGCGTCCAGCAGCTCATGGTCGGCATCCCGGTGTCCGCCCGCGTGCACCGGCATCGTGCCGTCGAAATAGCGCTGGATCATCGACGCGACCCGCTGGACGAGATTGCCGAGATCGTTGGCGAGGTCGCCGTTGATGCGGTTCACCATGGCGCGGTGCGAGAAATCGCCGTCGTTTCCGAACGGCACCTCGCGCAGCAGGAAGTAGCGCACCTGATCGAGGCCGTAACGCTCGATCACCTCGAAAGGATCGATGATGTTGCCGATCGATTTCGAGATCTTCTGGCCCTCGTTGGTCCACCAGCCGTGCGCGAAGATCCGCTTGGGCGGGTCGATGCCCGCGCCCATCAGGAAGGCCGGCCAGTAGACCGCGTGGAAGCGCAGGATATCCTTGCCGACCATGTGAAGATCGCACGGCCAGTACATTGAAAAATCGGGCGAATCCGTGTCCGGATAATCGACCGCCGTGGCGTAGTTGGTGAGCGCGTCGAGCCACACATACATGATGTGGTCGGCGTCGTCCGGCACCGGCACGCCCCACTTGAAGCTGGTGCGCGAGATCGAGAGATCCTTGAGCCCGCCTTTGACGAAGCTCACCACCTCGTTGCGGCGCGACGGCGGCGCGATGAAGTCGGGGTTGGCCTCGTAGAACGCCAGCAGCCGGTCCTGCCACTTGGACAGATCGAAGAAATAGCTCGGCTCTTCCACCCATTCCGCCTCGGCGCCCGACGGCGCGCGCCTGATCCCGTCTTCGCCTTCGGCGATCTCGTTCTCGTCGTAAAACGCCTCGTCGCGCACCGCGTACCATCCGGAATAGCTGCCGAGATAGATGTGGCCGTTATCCATCAGGGCCTGCCAGATCGCCTGCGAAGCCCGGGCGTGGCGGGGCTCGGTGGTGCGTATGAACGCGTCGTTGGAGAAATTCATCGCCTTGGCGAGTTCGCGGAAGTTCTCCGATACCCGATCCGTGAAGGCCTGGGGATCCATGCCCGCAGCCTGCGCCGATTTCTCTACCTTCTGGCCGTGCTCGTCGGTGCCGGTCAGAAAGAACACGTCATAGCCGTCGAGCCTCATGAAGCGCGCCAGCGCGTCGCAGGCCAGCGTCGTATAGGCGTGCCCGATATGGGGAGCGTCGTTGACGTAGTAGATCGGCGTCGTCAGGTAGAAGCGCTTATCGTCGGACATCTCGCCCTCCGGTGCTCGGGCGCGGTCAGACGCGCATCGCGGATTGCAGTTGCCGGAACGCGCCCAGCACGACCTGCTTGCGGTCGAGGTTGACGCTTTCGGCCCGGTCGATCAGCCGGGCACACTTCTCCCATAGCGTGGCCAGACGATCAAGACCGGCGCGGGCGGCGACGTTCGACGCGGCCTTTCCCTCGCCCTCGACGACTTCTTCTCCCGGAAGTCCGCCGTCGGCGCCCGCGCGCGCGACGCGAGCGATCCACCACAGGAAGAGCTGCATCGCCGTCCGGTAGGCCGGCTCCGCGTCCCGCCGGGTGAGACGGTCGGAGAACTCGTGCAGCGCCGGCAGATCGAGATCGGGGAGCGTGGCCGCAAGACCGACGACGGTATCCAGCAGTTCGAGCCCTCCGGCTTCCAGCAGCGCGAACGCGCGCCCCGGGCTGCCCTCGGCGACCGCGAGCAGCCGGGCGAGATCGCCGGGCTCCACCCCTGCCCCGCCGCGCGTCAGAATTTCTCGCATCGCCGCATCCGCGACCCGGTCGAGCGCCAGTCGGCAGCAACGTGAGCGAATCGTCGGAAGCAATCGGCCGGGCGAATGGGAAACCATAAGTATCAGCGTATTGTCCGACGGTTCCTCAAGTATTTTCAGAAGAGCGTTTGCGGCGTTCGGATTGAGCTCGTCGGCGCTGTCGACGACCACCGCCCGCCACGTCCCCTCGGCCGCGGTCAGGTGCACGAAGTCCCCCGCGGCGCGCACCGCGGCAACCTCGATCGACGTCTTTGGTCGGTCCCCCGTGAGGTCACGGGAAAGCGTGAGCAGATCCGAGTGTCCGCCCGACGCGACCCGGCGAAACACCGGACGATCCTCCGCGACCGCGAGGGAACCGTCCTCCCCCGCGTCTCCTCCCGCGAGGACGAACCGCGCGATCCTGAAGGCGAGGGTCGCCTTGCCGATGCCTTGCGGTCCCGCGATCAGCCAGGCGTGCGGCACCCGCCCGGAACGCCAGGCGGAGAGGAAAACCGCCTCCGCGGCTTCGTGGCCGAACAGGGCCGGATTTTCGCGCGGTTGCATCGGCATTGCTCGTCCCCGGTCAGCCCGACGCTTCGTCCAACCGGCGCAGAACCGCGGCGAGGACTTCCTCCGCAACCCGGTCTTCGTCCCGCGCGGCGTCGATTACCGCGCAACGGCTGGGCTCCGAGGCGGCAATTTCCAGGAAACCGTTTCGCACCCGACGATGAAAGTCGAGCAATTGCCTTTCGTACCTGTCCTGAAACGCGGAACGGGTCCGGGTGCGCTCGAGCCCCGTCTCCGGGTCCAGGTCGAGTATCAGCGTGAGGTCGGGCTGGAACCCGCCCAGCGCGGCCTCGCCGATCGACCGGATCAATTCGAGCGGAGCGCCTGCCCCGTAACCCTGGTATGCAAGCGTCGAGTCGGCGAAACGGTCGCAGATCACGGTACGGCCGTCCGCGAGCGCGGGCTTGACCGTCTTTGTGAGGTTCTCCACCCGTCCGGCGAAATAGAGCAGGACCTCGGTCTCCGGCTCCCACCTGGACGCTCCGGGACCGAGCAGCAGGGCCCGGATCCGTTCCGCCTCGACGGTGCCGCCCGGCTCGCGGGTGACCGTGGAGGGGACGCCGCGCCGTTCGAGGCTTCGCGCGAGCCGGCCGGCCTGGGTCGACTTGCCCGCCCCCTCGCCGCCTTCGATGGTGATGAACCGGCCGCCCTTCATGCGCGCCGGCGGATCAGTTCGACACGATCTTGGCGTTCGAACGGCTTCGCGCCGACACCGCGCCGAGGAGGCTCCTCGCCCGGGCCACATCGGTATAGGGGCCGAGCAGGACGCGGTAGAGCAGCGGACCCGTGCCGCGCTGTGCGATCACGGCGCGGCCAAGCGGCGCGAGCCTGGCCTTCAGCTTGTTGGCGTTCTCCCGGTTGAGGAAGGCGCCGGCCTGGATGTAGACGCGTTCGATCGCCGGGACCTTCCCCGAACCCGCGCCCGGCGGCGGCAGAGAAGCCGACTCGACCGGCCCCGTGTTCGCGGGCAGCGGCTCGAACACCACGCCGTCGGCCGCGCTTTGCATCGTCGCCGGCGGCGCGGTCTTCCTTGCGAGCGCAGCCACTTGCCGGCTTTCCTCGGGCATGATCCGGACCCGCACGCGGGCCGTCCCCTTGTAGCGGAACCCCAGCAGCTGGGCACCCCGGCGCGACATGTCGATGATGCGCCCGCGCACGAACGGCCCGCGGTCGTTGACACGAACCTCGATCTGGCGCCCGTTGTCCAGGTTGGTGACCCGGACCATGGAGGGCATGGGCAACGTCTGGTGCGCCGCGGATACGGCGTTCATGTCGAAGAACTCACCGTTCGCGGTGCGTTTGCCGTGGAATTTGGGGCCGTACCACGACGCGATCCCGGTCTCGTCGTAGCTCTCGTCGATCATCGGCCGATAGGTGACGCCGTCGATGTCGTAGGGCTTGCCGACCTTGTAGGTCCCCTCCACGGGCGGCGGCGCGACATAGGCCGTCTTGCGTTCGCCACTGCCGCACGCGGCGACCAGAAGAACGGCTCCGACGCCGAAGGCGGCCTTCGCCCGTCGCCGGAGGCTTTCGATCGCTAGAACGCGGGGATGGTGCGGACCCATCGCTCGCCGCCTCTATCGGCCGCCGATGCGGTCGGCAAGCGTGCCGACCGCCGTCGCGAACAGGTTCGACCGGTTCCACCGGAGGATCGCCCGGAAGTTGTCGTAGACGACATAGGCTGATCCGTTCGCGCCGCCCGGCTGCAGGATCGAGGACCGCAGGTTGCGGGTCGGCAGGTTCCGGCCGTCCGGCCTGCGTACGCCGAGACGCTGCCAGTCGTGCAGCCCCTTGCGCACCTTGAGCCCGATCGCCGTCCGGTCGAACCCCTTCGGCAGCCGTACCATGCGGCCCCAGGTCTGGTCGCCGCGCCAGCCCACCTTGCTCAGATAGTTGGCGCTGGAAGCGAAGACGTCGCCGAGCGTGCCCCAGATATCGCGCCGCCCGTCCCCGTCGTAATCGACCGCGTAACGCAGGAACGACGACGGCATGAACTGGTTCTGCCCCATCGCGCCCGCCCACGAGCCCATCATGTCCTTCGCCGCGATGTGCCCCTGGTCGATGACGGTGAGCGCGTTGAAAAGTTCCTTGCGGAAATAGGCCGACCGGCGCCCGTCATAGGCAAGGGAAGCCAGCGCCGGGATGACCGGAAAACCGCCGAGATAGCGTCCGAAATCGGTCTCGATGCCCCAGAGCGCCACGACGAAGCGGGGCTGGACCCTGTATTTCGCCGAAATCTTGCCGAGGAGGTCCCGGTGCTCGGCAAGCCGCGCCCTGCCCTTCTCGATCCGCGCCTTCGACACCACCCGCGACAGGTACCGGTCGAGCGTCAGCTTGAATTCGGGCTGCCGGCGGTCGAGCTCGACGACGCGCTTTATCGGGTCGATATCCGACAGGGCGGACTCGATCGTCGATTCCTTGAGCCCCCGGTCGCGGGCCTCCTTGCGAACGCCTTCGAGCCAGGCGTCGAAAGCCGGATCGGCCCAACCGGGCGAGGCCAGCGTAACGAGAACGCCGCCGACGATCAGCAGCCGCCAAGCGTTGCGAAATGCCATCGGCCCCTTTCCGGATCCCTGAAGAGGCAGCGCACCGGAGCGTTAGTGCCACGGTTCGGACGACTCGGCAACGAAGAACGGCCGACGCTGGCCAGCGCCGGCGCCCGCCTCTATATGACAGGCAATGCGTGACACTGCCGCAAACCCGCCATGACCGAGGCCGAGCGGACCGGATCGGGCCGCAAGCTAGAGGACAGCTTCGAGTGGCACGCTCTGGCTTCGCTGCTGCCCTATCTCTGGCCCAGGGGCGCGTTCGAGATCAGGTTACGGGTCGCGGTGGCGCTGGGCTTCCTCGCGCTTGCCAAGATCGCCACCGTCTATATTCCGGTCCTTTACAAGGAGGCGGTGGATATCCTCGGCGCGGACGGCGAGGTGCTGGCGGTCGTGCCCGTCGGCGTGATCCTCGGCTACGGCATCGTCCGGGTGCTGGCGACCGCCTTCGGGGAACTCCGCGACGCGATCTTCGCCAAGGTCGGCCAGCGGGCGATCCGCCAGGTCGCGCTCGCGACCTTCCGCCACCTGCACGGGCTCGCGCTCCGCTTCCATCTCGACCGCCAGACCGGCGGGCTGTCGCGGGCGATCGAACGCGGCACCAAGGCGATCGATTTCCTGCTCCGCTTCGCGCTGTTCCACATCCTGCCGACGCTGCTCGAACTGGCGATGGTCTGCGTCATCCTGTGGACCCTGTTCAATTTCTGGTTCGCGCTGGTGACGCTCTGCACCATCGTGGGATTCGTGGCCTACACGATGGTCGTCACCGAGTGGCGCCTGAAATACCGCAGGCGCATGAACGAGACCGACCAGGAAGCGAACACGCGGGCGATCGACAGCCTGCTCAATTACGAGACCGTCAAGTATTTCGGCAACGAGGCCTATGAGGCGCGCCGCTTCGATTCGGCGCTGCGGCGCTACGAGCGGGCGGCGGTGACCAGCAACGCCTCGCTGTCGCTGCTCAACATCGGACAGGCGCTTATCGTCGGCTGCGGGCTCGCCGGGATGATGCTGATGGCGGGCTACGGCGTGGCGGAAGGCACGATGACGGTCGGCGATTTCGTCATGGTCAACACCTATCTCATCCAGCTCTATCTGCCGCTCGGCTATCTCGGCTTCGTCTATCGCGAGATCAAGCAGTCGCTGGCCGACATGGAAGCGATGTTCTACCTCCTCGGCGTCGAGCCCGAGGTGGAGGACGCCCCGCTTGCCCGGCCGCTCGCCGACGGGCCGGGAGAGATCGTCTTCCGCGACGTCTCGTTCGGTTACGATTCGCGCCGCCGCATCCTGCACGAAGTGAGCTTCGCCGTCCCGCCCGGGCGCCGCGTCGCCATAGTGGGGCCCACGGGGGCCGGGAAATCGACCCTGTCGCGCCTGCTCTACCGGTTCTACGACGTGACCGACGGCGAGATCGCCATCGACGGCCAGGACATCCGGAGCGTCACCCAGGCGAGCGTCCGCGCCTCGATCGGGATCGTCCCGCAGGACACCGTGCTGTTCAACGATACCGTCTATTACAATATCGCCTACGGCCGACCCGACGCGACGCCGGCCGAGGTCGAGGCGGCCGCGCGCACCGCCGCGATCCACGACCAGATCGCGGCGATGCCGGACGGCTACCAGACGGTGGTCGGCGAACGCGGGCTCAAGCTCTCGGGCGGCGAGAAGCAGCGCGTGGCGATCGCCCGGACGATCCTCAAGCGCCCCCGCATCCTGATGTTCGACGAGGCCACCTCGGCGCTCGACACCCGCACCGAACGGGAAATTCAGGTCGCTCTCAGGGAAATATCGCGGGACCGGACGACGCTGGTGATCGCGCACCGGCTGTCCACGGTGGTCGACGCCGACGAGATTCTCGTCCTGGAAGAGGGTCGCATCGTCGAACGCGGCGCCCACGCGGCGCTGCTCGCGCGCGACGGCACCTACGCGCAGATGTGGGCCCGGCAGCGGGAAGCGGGCGAGGACGCCGCCCTGCCGCAAGGCGGAACGCCTCTCCCCGCCCGACCCTGATCCCGCCGTTGCCAGCCAATCCGGCGGGCGGCACTATGGCGCAAGCGAACCAGCGGAGCCTCGTGTGACCGGATTTTCGGAAGCGACCGTCGAGGAATTGGCCGAGCGCATCGGCGACGGCTGCCTGCTCGCCTTGCCGAAGCCTGACGCGGGTGCGTCGATGGCCGTCGTTCGGGCGCTGATCCGGCGCCGAGCGAAGAAACTGCGGCTCTGGTGCCTGCCCGCGGCGGGGCTCCAGGCGGATCTCCTGATCGGCGCGGGCTGCGTGGCCTCTATCGAGTGCAGCGGCGTGTCGCTCGGCGAGTTCGGCGCCGCGCCGCGCTTTCGCCGCGCGGCGGAGAACGGCACCGTGCGCGTCGTCGACAGCACCTGCCAGGCCATGTACGCCGCCGTGCAGGCAGGCGAAAAGGGCATGCCCTTCGTCGGGCTGCGCGGCATTCTGGGCTCCGACATTCTGACCCACCGGGACGACTGGCGGGTCATGCAGAACCCGTTCGCGGACGGCGAAGATCCCGTCGTCGTCCTGCCCGCGGTGCGGCCCGACATCGCGCTGATCCACGCGCGGCTCTGCGACTCGCACGGCAACCTCTGGGTCGGGAACGCCCGCGAGGCGGCGGTGCTGGCGCATGCCGCGCATGGCTCGGTCGCCACCTTCGAGGAGCGTTACGACGGCAACCTGCTCGACGACGAGCGCATGACGGCGGGCACCGTCGCGCCGATCTATGTCGAGGCCGCCGCGCACGCGCCAAGGGGCGCCTGGCCCCTCGCCTTCCCCGGCGCCTATCGGGCGGACCGCGAATGCCTCGCCGGGTACGCCGCGGCCGCCGCGACGGAGGCCGGTTTCGCAGCCTGGCTCGACGGGCACGTGTCCGGAGTCGGCCGGGCCGCGTGACCGCCCCGCCCACCACGGACGAATTCCTCGCCTGCGTCCTCGCGCGCGCGATCGAGGGGCTCGGGAACGTCGCGGTCGGGACCAGCTCGCCGGTCGCGGCAACCGCGGCATTGCTGATCGAGGAAGAGAGCCAAGGCCGCACCCGTGCGAGCATCCTCGGCAGCCGGCGCTACAACCCCTTCAACGACGGCGGCAGCGAGATCCACGACCGCGCCGCGCAAGGGCGGATCGACGCGTTCTTTCTCGGCGGCGGCCAGATCGACGGAGAAGGCAACATCAACCTGGTCGGGACCGGCTCATATCCGGCTGTAAATACCCGTTTTCCAGGAGGTTATGGGTCGGCTTTCCTGTATTTTCTCATTCCTCGCGTGATCCTGTTCAGGGAAGAGCACAGCCGCCGCGTATTGGTGCCGAAGGTCGATTTCGTGAGTGCACCGGGCACCAGCCCGCCCTCCGTCCATCGCACCGGCGGCCCCCACGCCCTGGTCACGAAGCTCTGCGTCATGGCCTTCGACCGGGACGCCGGGAGGTTCCGGCTGCAGAGCCTTCATCCCGGCGTGGAGTTGGAAGAGGTGAAAGAGGCGACCGGGTTCGATTTCGAGATACCGTCGGAAGTTCCCCGAACGCCCCCGCCCGGCCCCGCCAGGCTCGCCCTGATCCGCGGCGTCGTCCGCGAGCGCGTGGCCGAGACCTACCCCGAATTCGCGGCGACCCGCATCGCCGCCGGTTAGGCGTCGGCCTCACCGATGTCGACCCGACCCGCGACGGCGGCCAACGCCCGGTCGAAAGTCTTGATATCGCCGACACCCCGCCGCCGGCAACTCGCCAGATGGCAAAGATCGCGGGCGCCGAGGCCCGGATACAGGTCGCAAAGCTGACGCGCCAGCGTGACGTCTTCGTTTGTCAGCGGCCATACGTCGATTTCGCACCGTTCGATCAACTCGAGCGCGGCATCGAATGTCGCCACCCTCCCCGCTCCGAGATAGGCATGCGCGAGCTCCTGTGCGACTTCCGCCGAGGTGACGAGCCGGATGCGCTCGCGGATGCAGGCGGCGAGGAACGTCCGGGCCGGCTCGCGAAGCGGATGCGCCCGACCGACCGCGTACATGAACACGTTGGTGTCGACGAAGATCATGAGCCGGGTGTGCCGCGCCGGCGCGACTCGTCGATCGCCGTCAGATGCTCCTCCCACTCCGGCTCCGACGACGGTCCGTCAAGCGTGTCGCATTCCCGGAAAAATTCTTCCAGCGCGGCCGGCGACCGGAACGGGCGGCTTTGCCGGCGCCTTTGCAGCCGTTCGTGAGCAGCCGCCCGCAACCATGCGCTCAACGACAAGCCCTCTTGCCGCGCCTGATGTGCAAAACGATCCCGATCCTCGTCGGGGATCAAGAGTTGGACCCTCGCCATACGATGTCTATCCAATCAGTATGTGTAGAAATATTGCACATCTGTGGCGGGCCGATCAATCGACGTTCCCGTGGGCAGCCACGTTTACACGTCGCCGCCGTTCGGCGACAATTCCGCGCCCGCGCCGCAAGCGCCCGGGCAGTTGGCCAATCATCGAGGAGACAGTCACGATGGGGATCAGACGCTTCGGGGCTTGCGCGCTCGCTCTCGCACTCCCCGCCTTCGCCCTTCTCGGGGGCGGCGCGCCGGCGGCGGCGCAGGGCAAACACACGATGAAGCTCGCGATCGTGGTCGCGAACGACCCGCTGCATGAGTTCATCAGGGAATACAAGCGCCAGATCGAGATGAAGACGGACGGCAAGATTACCGCCCAGCTCTTCCCGTCCGCCCAGCTCGGCAAGATTCCGCGTCTTGTCGAGGGGCTGCAACTCGGGACGGTGGAGTTTTTCGGGACCCCGGCGGGCTTCCTCAAGGGCGTCGACCCGCGCTTCCAGGTGCTCGAGGTTCCGGGCGTCTTCAACAGCGACGAGCACGCCCACAAGACGATCACCGACCCGCGGTTCCGCGACAAGTTCCTCAACGTGGCGACGACCAAGGGGGTCAAGGGCGTCAGCATCTGGATGTACGGCCCGACCTCCTACGCCTCGCTTACCCCGGTCCGCAAGCTGGGCGACTTCAAGGGCCTGAAGTTCCGCGTGCTCGCCACCAAGGTCGAGACCGAGGTGATGGCCCGTCTCGGGGCGACCGGCGTGCCGATGCCCTATTCGGAGACCCTGCCGGCGCTGCAGCGGAAGCTGATCGACGGGATCCGCTCCAACATCACGGTGATGGCGGCGACCAAGCACTTCACCGAAGCCAAGTTCATCACGGTGGTGAACGACACCTACATCCCCTGCATCGGCTTCGTGTCGATGGCGTTCTACAACAAGCTACCGCGAGACCTGCAGCAGGCGGTCGAGGATGCCGGGAAGGCGGTCGAGAGCTTCATGTTCAAGACCGCGCAGGACTACGGATCGCGCGCCGAGCAGAAATGGCGAGACGGCGGGGCCGAGGTGATCCGCCTGTCGGCGGACGACCAGAAGAAGTTCATGGAGACGGTAGCGCCGATCGGCGACGATGTCCTCGGGCAGCGAAAGGACACCAAGGAGATGTTCGAGCTGATGAAGGCGGTCGCCAAGTCGCACGCGGGAGCCTGACAACCGGAAGGGTTCGGGCCGCCGTCCTCACCGCCGGCGGCCCCTCCCTCGGGAGAAGCGCCATGGTGGAAAGGGCCGACGCGGCGGTCCTGACGGGTCCGCGCACGTTCGAGTTCCGGGAATTCGACCTGCCCGACATCGCGCCCGACGAGGGCGTGCTGCGGGTCGAGGCGGCGGGGCTCTGCGGCACCGACTACGAGCAGTACACCGGGCACCTAGCCGGCACGCCGTGGGACATCACGCCGATCATCCCGGGGCACGAGATCATGGGCTGGCTGGACCGGGTGGGTCCCGAGGCCGCCAAACGCTGGGGCGCCAGGGAGGGCGACCGGGTGGTGGTGGAGTCGATCATCCCCTGCGGGCACTGTTTCCAGTGCGCGATCGGCAAGACGACGCTCTGCGAGAGCAATCTGGGCTACGGGCTCTACGCCTCGACCGAGAAGGCGCCGGGCCTCTGGGGCGGCTATGCGAGCCACATGTTCCTCCATCCCAACACCCTGGTTCACAAGGTTCCCGGCGACATTCCCCGCGACGTGCTGTCGCTGTTCAACCCGCTCTCAAACGGGGTGCGCTGGGCCTATGAAGCGCCCAACACCCAGATCGGCGAAACGGTGGTGATCGAGGGCCCCGGCCAGCGGGGCCTTCTCTGCGTGGTCGCGGCCCGGGAAGCCGGCGCCGGCACGGTCATCGTCACCGGCACCGCGAATGACGCCCACCGGCTCGAACTCGCCAGGCAGCTGGGCGCCGACATCGCGATCGACGTCGACAGCGAGAACCCGGTCGAACGGGTGATGCAGGCGACCGGCGGCCGGGGCGCCGACGTCGTCGTCGAGGTCTCCGCCGGCGCGACCCAGCCCATCGTCGACGCGGTCGACATGGTGCGGCGCGGCGGGCGGATCGTTCTCGCCGGACTCAAGAGCTTCAAGCCGGTCGGAAACCTGATCACCGACAAGATCGTGATCAACGAGATCCAGCTGATCGGCCTCCTTTCGGCCGGCTGGGTCTCGATCGAACGCTCTCTCGACATCCTCAAACGGCGCGGCGGCGAGCTCCAGCCCCTTTGCTCGCATATGTTTCCGCTGGAGGAGACCGACACGGCGGTGCGCGCGCTGGGCCGCGAGGTCGACGACGGCAAAGAGGTCGTCCATATCGCGCTGGACGTCGCGGGATAGCTTCTCTTCTTTTTCACACCCACGCGAACGGAGAAAACCGAATGAGCGCCGATCTGAGCGGAACGTCGATCCTCGTCACCGGTGCCGGCCGGGGCCTGGGACGCGAAATGGCGACCGCACTGGCCGAGGCGGGAGCGAGCGTCGCGTTGATGGAGCGGGACCGGCCCGAGCTCGACGAGGCGGCATCCGCGATCGGCGCGGCCACCGACCCGGGACGCGTGCTCGCCGTCCAGGGCGACGTCACCGGCGCGGACGACGCCGCGCGGGCGGTCGACGAGGTGAATGGCGCCTTCGGCAAGCTCGACATGCTGGTCAACAACGCCGCGCTCGGGCCGCAGGAGCACTCGCCCACCAACACGGCTCCGCGCCGGCCGATCTGGGAAGCCGACCTCGACCTCTGGCTCGCGACCGTCGCGGTCAATTCGTCCGGACCCTTCATCATGACCCGGGCCGCGCTCCCTGGCATGCTGGAGCGCGGCTGGGGGCGGATCGTCAACGTGACCACCAGCCTCGATACGATGCTCAACCCCGGCCTCGGCCCCTACGGCCCCGCCAAGGCGGCGACGGAGGCGCTGACCTCGATCCTCGCCTTCGAGCTGGAGGAGACGGGCGTGACCGCCAACGTGCTGGTTCCCGGCGGGCGAGCGAATACGCGAATGATTCCGGCCGACGGGAAATATTCCGACCGCAACTACCTGATCCAGCCGGAGGTGATGCGCGCGCCCATCGTCTGGCTGGCCTCGCGCGCCACGGACGAGGTGAACGGCAGGCGCTTCCGCGCGGCTCTCTTCGACCCGGAGCTGGCGCCCGAGGAAGCCGCCGAGAAGGCCGGCGCCCCGGTGGCGTGGCGGGACCTGATGGGCCAGACGATCCATTACATCTGACGCGGTGTGTACGGGCGTCGTGCGTATCCCGACCACCCATGTCGGCAGCCTGCCCCGGCCGGATGCGCTGGCCGCCCTCCTGTTCGCGAAGGAGCACGGCGAAGAATACGACAGGGACGCGCTCGACCGCCTGACCGACGAGGCTGTCCGCGACGCGGTCGCGGACCAGCGCGCCATCGGGCTCGACATCGTCAATGACGGCGAGGTCGGACGTACCGGCTACGCGACCTACATCCAGGACCGGCTTTCCGGTTTCTCGGGCGAGAGCCCGTCCCTGCGCTTCGACGACCTCGGCGACTTCCCCGATTACCGCCGCCAGATGGGCCGGGCGGCGGGCACGCGGCGGCTCCACCGTCCCCGCTGCACCGGCCCGGTCGCGCTCCGCGACCGCGCTCCGCTCGCGCGCGAGATCGAACGGCTGACGGCGGCGCTCGACGAGGCCGGCGCCGCCGAGGGTTTCATGAACGCCGCCTCGCCCGGGGTAATCGCGGTCTTCCAGGCGAACGACTTCTACCCCGACATGGACACCTATCTCGGGGCGCTCGCCGACGCGATGAGGCCGGAATACGAGGCCATCGTCGAGGCCGGGCTGATCCTTCAGATCGATTGTCCGGACCTCGCGATGGGGCGGCATGTGATTTACAGCGCGGACGACGACGCGGCGTTCCTGCGGCGCGCGGCAATACAGGTCGAGGTGATGAATGCCGCGCTTGAGAACGTACCCGCCGAGCGCTCCCGCCTTCACATCTGTTGGGGCAATTACGAGGGGCCGCATCACCGCGACATTCCTTTGGAAACGATCGCCGAGACGGTGCTCGCCGCCAGGCCGCAGGGTCTCCTGTTCGAGGCCGCCAACCCGCGCCACGCTCACGAGTGGACCGTGTTCCGCGATCGTGGCGGCTGGAACGACAAAATTCTGATCCCCGGCGTCGTCGATTCGACGACCAACTATGTCGAGCACCCGGAACTCGTCGCGGAACGGATCGGCCGGTTTGTCGACATCGCCGGACGCGAACGCGTCATCGCCGGGACCGATTGCGGCTTTGCGACATTCGCCGGCATCGGAAAAGTCGACCCCGCGATAGCCCGGCTGAAGCTGAGGGCGCTCGTCGAAGGGGCCGGGATCGCAAGCCGCCGACTCTCCTCCTGATTTCGTACCGCCGGCGCGCACGGGATCCGATGCTCCGTGAGCCTCGCCCTCTCGACCGGATTTTCGGGTGGCGGACTCGCTCCATACTTGACCCGGTTAAGTTGATCGCTAATCTGATATGGCCCTCCGGCGCGCTGCCGAGAGCGGGCCCCATCAGGGGTCTTGCGGAACGTCGATACCGTGGGACCCTCTTGTTCGACCATACTGGAGAATGACCTCATGGCATCCACCGAAGACCAACTCAGGCAGATCATCACCGAGAATCTCGACATCGGCCGCGAACCCCGCTTCGACACCAAGCTCGTCGACTCCGGCGTGTCTTCGGTGGACTGCATCGCCTTTTTCAAGATTGTGAACGAGCAGTTCGGCCTGGGGCTGGTCGCCGAGGAGTGCCGGCAGTTCGAGACGCTGACCGATCTGGTCAAGTTCATCGACAGCAAGTAAGCCTGTACGGACGGCCGAAGGGAATTCGGGCTCCGTCAGCTTTCGACACCGCAACCGTTCCCGCGGTGCCTGCGCGCGCCGGGGTGCTGTCGCGCTGCCTCCGGTCGATACGGACGCGCGTCAGCTCCCGGCGGCGTCGGGATCGACGCCGTAGTCGCGGCGGGCGCCTTCGGGAGTCACGTACCCTTCCTCAAGGTCGCGGACGATTCTGTCGGGCGACCGCTCGGACGGATCGCCATAGCCGCCTCCGCCCGCGCCTTGGACGCTGAACGCCGTGCCGGCGTCGAGGCTTAGCCGGCAGGAGGACGGCATGACCTCTTCCCGGTCGGTGCCGGGGTGGAGGACGAAACGGCTCGGCCCGCCCGGTTTGCCGCCGCGCAGTCCCGCCGGCGGCACCGCGGCGCGGTCGGAACGATAGACGACCTGCGCCGGCTCCAGCATCTCGTAGACCCGGCGGAAATTGAGACCGCCGCGGAACTCCCCTGCCCCGCCGCTGTCGGGGTTGAGTTCGAAACGCCGGATCCGGCAGGGGAACTCGGATTCGACGATCTCCACCGGCGCGGCGTATAGGTTGGCGAGGTGAACGGTCACCCCGGAAGCGCCGTCCGCCCCCTCCCCCGCGCCGTAGGCCGAGCCGAAGATCTCGTACTGGTTGCCGCGGCCGGGACGGTTGCCGCCGGGACGCGCGACGACGATGCTGCCGCCGCTGCCGCCGGAGTGGGCGATCGACCGGCCGGGCAGCAGCGGGTCGAGCGCCTCCAGGATCACGTCTACCAGCTTCTGGCAGGTCTTCATGTAGCTCGAACAGGGCGCCGGCGGCTCGGCGCTCAACACGCTCCGCTCGGCGAACCTGAACGAGACCAGGCGGCGCGCGCCGTCGCCGTAGCGGAGCGTCGGATCGAGCAGCCCGATCAGGCAGTACCAGACGCACCCTTCCACCATGGCGATGCGGAGATTGGCCGGCCCCTTCGTCTGGGGATCGCATCCCGCGAAGTCGAATTCGAGCGTCCCCTCCGACACCCTTACCCGGACGTGGATGCGGACGGGCCTAGTATCGTCCACCCCGTCGTGGTCGAGGAATCCTTCCGCCTCTCCGACGCCGTCCGGGATCGATGCAAGGGCGGCGCGGAACTCTTCGGTCGATAAGTCGATCATCGCTTCCATCGCCTCGACCACCGTGTCGGTACCGTAGCGCGCGCACATCGCGTGCACGTGCTCGCGTCCGATTCGCGTGACGCCGATCTGTCCGGAAATATCGCCCAGCACGACGTAGGGCGCCCGCGTGTTGGCGGCGATCAGCCGCATCATGTCCTCGTCCGGCTCGCCGGCGTCGTGGATGCGGACCGGGGGCAGCAGCATCCCCTCGTGATAGAGCTCGGTGGCCTGGCCGTAGGTCGAGCCCGGGACCGTCCCGCCCACGTCCGCCTTGTGAGCGATCGTGGCGGCGAAGGCGACCAGCCTGCCGTCATGCACGACAGGCGCCACGAAGCCCATGTCCGAGGCGTGCGGCATGTTCCCCTCATAGGGGTGGTTGGTGACGAACACGTCGCCTTCGCGCAGGTTCTCCGCCCCGTAAAGCGCGAGGATGCGCTGCACCAGGTGGAAATAGACCGGTCCGTGGAAGAACATCCACGGCGCCGCCAGCAGCCGCCCTTCGGCGTCGACGACGATGCAGCTGAAGTCGCGCGACTCCCGGACGATGGTCGAATAGCCCGACCGGAAGAAGTGGTAGTCCATCTGCTGCATCACGCTCGCGATGCGGTTCCGCAGCAGTGCCACCGTGATCGGATCGACGCTCATCGAGCGTCCAGGACGATGTTGCCGAACCCGTCGCCATGCGCCGACCAGCCGGGCGGCACCACGGTCGTGGCATCGACCTGTTCGACGATCAGCGGGCCCATCGTCGGGTCCTCGCCGATATCCGCGCGGCAATGGACCGGCGCCTCCAACCGGGTCCGTCCGTCGAAGGTCACGCTCCGGGCGGTTCCGGGTCCCGCCTCGGACGCGGCGGCCACGCCGTTCTCGACGAGCTCCGGCCTCGGCATCGGCATCCGGACGCGGAGCCGGAAGCTTACCGCCTCGACGGTCGAGTCCGGTGCCGAATGGCCGTGCAGGCGAAGGTGGAGCGCGTGGAACCGCTCCTCCACCTGGGCGAGTCCCTTTTCGGCGACCGGGCGCCAATCGAGACCGTGGAGCGGGGTGCGGATCTCGTAACCCTGCCCGGCATAGCGGAGGTCCAGCTCGCGGACGAATTGCCGCTCGCTCCCGCCCAGACCCTCCTCGGACAGTTCCCGTTCCGCCCGCTCCTCCAGCGCGCGGAACAGGCTTTCGGCGCGTTCCGGACTCAACGCCCCGAGCTCGACGATTTCGGATCGGATATAGTCATGGACGACATCCGAGCACAGCAGGCCGAGCGCGGAGAACGCACCCGGTCGCGGCGGCACCAGCACGCGCCGGATGCCGAGCTCTTCCGCCACCATCGCCGCGTGGACCGGTCCCGCGCCGCCGAACGCAACCAGGCTCGCGGCGGCGAGGTCGACGACTTTCCTCGCCGCCTGGACCCGGATTTCGTCGGCCATCCGCGCGTTGATCAGCCGCACGATTCCGGACGCGGCCTCGCGCGTCGACAGCCCCATCGGCCGCGCGATGCGGGTCTCGATGGCCCTCCCGGCCGCTTCCGCGTCGAGCGCGGTCGCCCCGCCGAGCAGGAATTCCGGGTTGAGGAAACCCGATACCAGGTCGGCATCGGTCACCGTCGGGCGGTCGCCGCCCAGCCCGTAGCAGACCGGCCCGGGCTCGGCGCCGGCGCTGTCCGGCCCGACCGTGAGAAGATTGGCGGCGTTGACCCGGGCGACAGTGCCGCCGCCCGCCGAGATGGTGGCGATGTCGAGGGCGGGCACGTCGAGCTTGCGCTCGCCGACGGTCCCTTCGGTGACCTCCAGCGGAACGCCGTCCTCGATGAAGGCGATGTCGCAGCTCGTGCCGCCCATGTCCATGGCGATCAGCCGCGGCCGTCCTTGACGTTCGCCCAGCACGTGGCCGCAAGCCCGAACCCCAGCGGCGGGTCCGGAGAGCAGCGTGTGCACCGTCCGGCCCCGACCGTGCGCGGCCGAAAGCGGCATTACGCCGCCGTTCGACTGCATCAGGAAGCGTCTCGGCGTGCCGATGCCGCGCGCATCGAGGCCGACGTCCAAATCCCCTACATAGCGCGCCAGCACCGGCCCCAGATAAGCGTCGATCAGGCAGGCCGACAGCCTGGGCCACTCGCGGATCCGCGGCAGGACCTCCGAGGACAGCGACACGTGGGAATCCGGTACGGCGCGGCGCACGATCTCCCCCGCGCGGCGCTCGTGCGCGGGGTTCATGAACGAGAACAGGAAGCAGACGGCGAACGCCTCCACGCCCTTCCGGGACAGCTCCCGCGCGGCGCGCTCGACCGCATCCTCGTCGAGCGGCTCGATCTCGCGGCCGCGATAGTCGATGCGCCCGCCGATTTCCTCTGTCCGGCTTTGCGGAACCAGCGGTGCGGCGCGGCGGAACTTGAGGTCGAACTGGTTGGTCTCGCGCGCGCCCGTCTGCACTTCCTGGATCGCGCGGAAGCCTTCGTTGATCAGCAAACCGGCGCGCGCACCCTTCATTTCTAGCAGCGCGTTGGTCGTCACCGTGGTGCCATGGCCGAAGAAACCGATGTCTCCAGGCGCGATTCCGGAGTCGACGAGCCGGCCGATTCCCTCAAGGACGGCGATGGACGGGTTGCCGGGCGTGCTCGGCACCTTTTCCACGCGCACTCCGCCCGACCCGTCGACGAGGACGAGGTCGGTATGAGTGCCGCCCACGTCCACACCCAGGCGGTACTCGTTCAACCGCGGGGGACCCCCGCCCCGGCCGCTGCGCGGAAGCGGCGTGGACGCCGTCCGGCGGGTCTGATAGCGTGCGCTCGACCGTGCGGGAACCGCATGGGCAACAGGCCGCCGGAGTTCACATTATGGATGCGGGCCCGATCATGATGGCCGGCGTGTTCGTCGCGCTGGCCGCGCTGATCGTAACCATGATCGGATCGCTGCGCCGGGACATCGACAAACGGTTCGACGGCGTGGACAAACTTTTCGACGGCGTGGACAAACGGTTCGACGGCGTGGACAAGCGGTTCGACGGTATCGACAAACGTCTCGACGGTATCGACTCTCGCCTCGACGGCATCGACTCTCGCCTCCGCTCCGTCGAACAGGGTCTGGCCGAGGCAAAGGGAAAGCTGACCTTCGTGGAGAGCTATATCCTCGGCCGCAACGAACCGGAACCCGGAGAGGCGCCGGCCGAGTAGCAGCGGACGGATCCATCGCCGCCGGGTCGAAGGACCGCCTCCGGTCCGTCCCAACCCGACATTTCGACCGAGCGGCCGAGCCCAAAAATGCCCCGGTCGGGGCACCGCGGAACCGTGCGCCACGGATATCTCCCCTTCGGCAAGCTCGGCGGAGGCTGCCCGAGGACTCGCGCGCGTGGGGCGCCGCGCTACTCGGCGGCCGCCTTGGTCTCGCCGCCGTCCATCAGCTCCAGCAGCTTGGGCGGCGACATGGGCAGCGACTGCGGTCGGATCCCGATCGCGTCGCCGATGGCGTTGCCGATCGCGGCCAGCGTCGGGACAACCGGCACCTCGCCCACGCCCCGGAGGCCGTAGGGGTGGTTCGGGTTGGGAACTTCGACGATCACCGTGTCGATCATCGGCACGTCGGAGGCCACCGGCATCCGGTAGTCGAGGAAGCTCGGGTTATCGAGCGTCCCGTCCTCGCGGTAGATGTACTCCTCGTTGAGCGCCCAGCCGACGCCCTGCACCGCGCCGCCCTGGTACTGGCCCTCGACCTGGAGCGGGTGGATCGCCTTGCCGGCGTCCTCGATCACGGTGTAGCGCGTCACGTCCACCCGGCCGGTGCCGCGATCCACCTTGAGGTCGACGATATGCACCCCGAAGCCGGGCCCCTCGCCGGTCACGTTCATCTCCGAATGGCCGGCGATGGCGCCGTGGCTGACGCTGGTCCGCGACGCGATGTCCTTGATCGAGAGCGGTTCGAAATCGCCCACGTTGGCGCTCGCCGGGCGGCAGTGGCCGTCCTCGAACGTGACCTCCTCCGGCGAGACGCCCCAGATCTCGGCGGCGCGCGCGACCATCTTGTCGATCGCCTGGCGCGCGCCGTCGACGATCACCATGCCGGACGAGAACGTCGTGCGGCTGCCGGCGGTCACGCGGTTGTTGCCGATCGCGCTGGTGTCGGCGAAGTTCGCCCGCACCTTCTCGAGCGGAACGCCGAGCTCCTCCGCCGCCATCATGCTGATGGAGACGCGCGATCCCGCGACGTCGGAGGTCCCGAGCATGATGTTGACCGATCCGTCGGGGGTGATGGTGAGCGAACCCGTCGTGTCGCCGCCCCGGTTGAACCAGAAACCCGCGGCGAGGCCCCTCCCCTCGCCCGGCTTGACCGGCGCGTTGTAGTGGTCGGTCTTCTTGGCGGCTTCGAGCGTTTCGACGAAGCCGATCGGCCCGAAGGTGGCGCCGTAGAGCGTCGTATAGCCCTCGGTCGCGGCGTTCTTGAGTCGGAAGTCGATCTCGTCCATGCCGATCTTGTTGGCGAGCTCGGTAACGATGCCCTCGACCCCGAAGACGATCTGCGGCACGCAGGGCGCCCTGAACGCGTTCACCTTGGGCCGGTTGGAGACCACCTCCCAGGCGGTCGTCTTGATGTTGTCCAGCGCGTAACGGGTGAACATCGCGTGCGGCGCGTTGAAGAACATCGAGCCCGTGAACGCGCCCGTCTGGAAGATCAGCTCGGCCTCCGCCGCGACGATCTTGCCGTCGTTGGTGCAGCCCATCTTGATCCGGGAGCGAGTGCCCGAGACCGGGCCGGTGCAGCGGAAGACCTCGTTCCGGGTCAGCACGATCTTGACCGGGCGGCGCGCCTTCTTGGAAAGCACCACCGCGAGGGGCTCGCCGTAGAACCCGGTCTTGCCGCCGAAGCCGCCGCCCATCTCGGACTGCATCACCTTGATGCGCGAGGAATCGAGCCGGAGGATGTCGGCCAGCCGGTCGCGGAAGACATGCGTGCCCTGGGTGCAGCACCAGAGCTCGATCTGGTCGTCCTCGTTGCAGTTGGCGACGCATCCCTGCGGCTCGATATAGCCCTGGTGCATCGGCTTCGAATCGTATTCGCGCTCAACGATCACGTCGGCTTCGGCGAAGCCCGCCTCCACGTCGCCCATCGCGAGGTCGAGCCGCTCGACGACGTTGGTCGGCGAATCCTCCGCCCCCTCGACGCCCTTGGTCCTGAGATGGTCGTGCAGGATCGGCGCGCCCGGCTGCATCGCCTCGACCGGGTCGATCACGTGCGGGAGCGTCTCGTATTCGACCTCGATCAGCTTGAGCGCCCGTTTGGCGACGGGTTCGCTGGTCGCAGCGACCGCGGCCACCGGATGGCCGTCATAGAACACCTTCTCGCGCGCCATGATGTTGCGCGACAGGTCCCCGCCCGGCGAGCCGAGCGGCAGTTCCGGGAAATCGTCCCGCGTGACCACCGCCTTCACGCCCGGCAGGGCCTCCGCCTTCGACGTGTCGATCGACTTCAGGATCGCGTGCGGGTGCGGGCTCCTGAGAATCTTGCCGAACAGCATTCCGGGAAGGATCAGGTCGGCGCCGAACTTGGCGCGGCCCGTGACCTTGTCCGGCCCGTCCTGCTTGACCGGGTTGGTGCCGACGACCTTGAGTTCCTTGTCGGGGTTGAAGCCGCTGTTTTCCAGAATGCTCGCCATCTTCAGCTCTCCCTCATCTCTTCCGCGGCCGCCTGGACGGAGCGGATGACCTTGTCGTAGCCGGTGCACCGGCAGAGATTGCCGGCCAGCCAGAAGCGGATTTCGGTTTCGGTGGGGTCGGGGTTGCGCTCCAGCAGCGCCCGCGCCGCGATCAGGATGCCCGGCGTGCAGATGCCGCATTGCAGCCCGTTGAGCTCGAGGAAATTGCGCTGCAGCGGGTGCAGCTCGTCCTCGCCCTCGGCCATCCCCTCGATGGTGTCGACGTTCTTGCCGTCGGCCTCGACGGCGAGCACCAGGCAGGAGCAGACCAGCTCGCCGTCCAGCATGACCGAGCACGCGCCGCAGTCGCCGGTGGAGCACCCCTCCTTGGTCCCGGTCAGGCCGAGCCCGTTGCGGATGACGTCGACGAGCGTCTGGCCCGGCTCGCAGAGGAACTCGTACTCGTCGCCGTTGATTGTCGTGGATACGTGAGCCTTGGGCATCAGTTTCTCCTCGCACGCTCGAGCGCGGTCTCGGCCGCGCGCCGCGCCATCACGCCGGCGGTCTTGATCCGGTACGCGATCGTCCCGCGCTTGTCGTCGATCGGATCGCAGGCGGCGCTTGCCGCCTCGGACAACGCCACCAGGGCCGCGTCGTCCGCCGGGGTGCCGATCAGCGCGGCCGCGGCGTCCTCCACCAGCAGCGGCGTCGGCGCCACCGCGCCGAGCGAGACCCGGGCGGCGGTGCAGGTGCCGCCATCGTCGAGCGTGACGTTTACCGCCGCGCCGACCACGGCGATGTCCATCTCGGTCCGGGGCGTCAGCCTGAGATAGCAGTCCCCAGAGTGCGGCGGGCGTTTGGGGAAGGTGAACGAGACCACCATCTCCCCCGCCTCCAGCGCGGTCTGGCCGGGGCCGGTTACGACGTCCTCCACGGGCAGGTCGCGCCGCCCGCCGGGTCCCGCGATGTTGGCCACCGCGCCAGCGGCGATCAGCGGCGGAACGCTGTCGGCCGCGGGCGATGCGTTGCAAAGATTGCCGCCGACGCTCGCCCTGCCCTTGACCTGGATCGACCCGATCAGGGCCACGCCCTCGATCACGCCGGGCCATGCGGCAGCGAAGCCCTCGTGACCCATCAGCTTCATGCCCGAGGTGGCCGCGCCGATTTTCCAGGCACCGTCTTCAACCGATATATCAGTTAGTTCGGGTATGTTCTTGATATCGACGATAAGTTCGGGCTCGATCAGGTCCCCGTGCAGCAGGACCAGCACGTCGGTGCCACCGGCCAGGATCCTAGCCCCGGCCCCGGCGTCGGCCAGCATCCCGACCGCCGCGTCGAGACTGTCCGGCGCGGCGTAATTCAACTCCGTCATTCAATGCCTCCCGGGCGCAATCCGTTCCCTCCGCCGATGGTGCCTATTCGGCCCCGATTCGGCAAGCCGTCCCCGACGCCGCGCCGGGCAACGAGAAGGGCGCCGGCATCTCCGGCGCCCTCACTTTTCGACTTTGATAAATTTACCCCAAAACACGTCCCGAGTCAAGAAAAATATTCTTCAAAGGAAAATTTTGTCGTTTTGTCTTTGGAATTTCGGAGCTTTTTGGTGGTCATGGTTCAGCGTCCAAGAACGCTTGCCGAGAACCAGAATTGCCTCGTCCCCTATTCCGGTTGCAAAGGAGCAGCTTTCTTGCGCACCGCCACGGTCGGCCCGACCCGTGGCGATGAGCGGGGCCGATTCGTCTCGCCGGCCCGCTCAGGCGATCCGCCCGCCGCGGCCGCGGATCATGGGAGCGATACGGCGGCAAAACCCTCGCGGTCCATCGGCTTCATGCCCGTGGTCGCGGCGCCGATCGGCCAAGCGCTATCATTGAAGGACCGCGGCGAACCGCGGGATCGTCCGTGACGGCGCGTATTTCTTATTCCGCCGCCCCCGCCGGGCGGCGTTCTCTATCGACCAGAAATTTGGTGAGAAGGTCGACCGCCCCCTCCAGGCGAGCGAGGCGCTCCCGCAAATCGCCTTCCAGCCTGGCCATGCGATCCCGCAGGCCCACGATATCGCGGTGCAGGTTCCAGAGAAAAGCCAGGACAGCGATAACGCCGGCCAAATTGGCGTATTGCAGGATATCGGCGTTCATTCGGTCGGAACCCTGTCTGGCTTCTTCCGGACTCGATCACTTTAACCCGTTCGGGGTGAATATCATGAAAAACAATTCAATCTCAAGGGGCATCGCCGAAGCAAAGCTTGCATCGCCGGTTCAGACAGTCCGCCGGCCGCGACCGCGGCCGCGGACCATGGTAAGCGCCACGACGAAGGCGACCGCCAGGATCGCGGCGCCGGCGATATAGGGCATGTCGCGTCCCCAGGCGGCGAACAGCGCGCCGGCGGTTATCGGCCCCAGGATGCGCATCAGGCTCTGGACCGATTGCGTCACGCCGAGGATCGCGCCCTGCGACTCATCCGGCGAGGCGCGCGAGATCAGCGCGTTGAAGGCGGGTTGTCCGAGGCCGTAACCCAGCGTGATCGCGGCGCCCGACAGCGCGATCGCGGTCACCGTGTCGGACAAGGGCAGCGTGCCGATGCCGACCGCCATCGCCAGGATCCCGTAGGCCGCCGTCCGCCTCTCGCCGCGCAACCTCACCACGACCCCGACCAGCCCGCCCTGGACGATCACCAGCAGCACGCCGATATAGGCGAAGAAGAAGCCGGTCTCGCGCGGCCCCCAGCCCACCGCGCGCTCTGCCCAGATGGCGAAGGTGGATTCCAGCCCGCCCATGGCGAAGCCCATCATGGCGAAGCAGAGGATGGGGATGCCGACGGCCGGCATGGCGAGAACCTTGGCGAACCCGGCGAGCTGGGCGGGGACGCTGTAGCGCGGGCCGGACCGTCGACGGCGTTCCGGCTCCGGCAGAAACAGGAGCCCGAAAAGGACGCCCACGAACGACATCGCGGCGGCGGCGAGGAACGGCGTGCGGAAATCCGGGTTGGCCGGGTCCGGCCCGGCGAGAATGCCGCCGATCGCCGGGCCGAGCACGAAGCCGAGCCCGAAGGCGGCGCCGAACAGGCCGAGCCCCTTGGCCCGGTCCTCTTCCGGCGTCACATCGGCGATATAGGCTTGGCCGACCGCGATATTGGCGCCGAAGATGCCGCCCATCGCGCGCGCCGCGAACAGCATCCAGAGCGCCTCGGCGAAGCCGAGCCAGAGGAAGGAGAGCACCGAGCCCATGAGGCTCAGGAGCAGGATGGGCTTCCGCCCCCACTTGTCGCTCGCCCAGCCCCACAAGAACGAGAATACGAACCCGAAGGCGGAGTAGGTCGCGAAGAGGAGCGTTACCGTCGCCGGCCCGGCGCCGAACCGCTCGGCCCAGAACGGGGTCAGCGGGATGATGATCCCGAACCCCACCATGTCCATGAATACGGTGATCAGGAGCGCCGTCAGCGCGCCCCCGCGGCGAAACCTGCCCCTCATCCGCGCATCGCGCGCTCAGCCATGGCGCCGTTCCGACAAACCGCGTTAGACGGTCGGGAGCATACACAGGACAGCCGCCGCCGCGTTGCGGGGCGGCCGTTATTGCCTATGATCCGACGAGCGGCGGACTATAGACATCGTTGTCGGACCGCGCGAGGGCCGGAGGAGCGGGAATGGCGATACGGATCGAATACTGCGTGAGATGAAACTACGAGCCGCGCACCCTCCGTGCGAGGGACAGGCTCAAGGCACGCGGCGCCGGGGACGTCGAGATCGCTCCCGGGGCGACCGGCGCCTTCGAGATCGTCATCGACGGGCGGACCGCCTGGTCCAAGCTCGGGACCGGGCGCTTTCCCACCGACGAAGAGGTCGACGCGTTGCTCGGCTGACCGCCGGGAAACGCCTCAGTTGGTACGGGTCGGGGTCTCGAGGCTGGCCTCGGCGCGCGGCGCATCGAAGCTCCGGCGCGCCGGGCTCACGGGCTTCACCCCGTCTTCTCCGACCTCGACGATCGCGTAGCTGCGCTCCGACAGCCCGTCGGCGTGGAAGCGAAACAGCCCGGAGGCACCCTCGAAGCCGCGCGCGTCGCGCAGCGCCGGGACGCCGAAATCCGCCCCGGGACGCCGCCCGAGCAGCGCCGCGACCGCCGCCGCGTCATAGGCGAGCGCCGCGAGCGGGCCGGGCGGCTTGCCGAAGAATTCGGAGAAGCGCCGCTCGAACAGGCTGCCCAGCTCGGTGGCAGGGCTCGCGTACCACGCGCCCCTGAGCGCCGGCTCGTATCTCAGCTCGAGCCGGTCCCAGGTCGAAATGCCGAGCACGCGCACCCGATCGCTCGGAATGTCGTAATACGGCAAACGCGCCGCGATGGCGTAGACGGGGCTGCTGCCGGACGGCACCAGAATCGCGTCGAACCCGACATTTCCCAATGTGTCGCGATTCTTCAGCCGCTCCAGAATGGCGAGCGATTCGGGGTCCCCGCGCCGTTTCAGGGCGGTGCGGCGTTCGCTCAGCGCGGCCTTGCGGCCGTCGTAGCGGGCAAGCCGGCGAACCGCGCGGTCGATCGACGGCACGTCGTCGGTGTAAACGGCGATCTCGTGCACCCTGATGCCGGCCTCCCGCGCCGCGGCGTCGGCGGCGACGGCGGCCTGGGCGCCGAACCTGCCGGTCGGGACCAGAACCGCCAGGCTGCGGATCCCGCGCCCGCCGGCATAGGCCAGGACCGCGCGGATCTGCGGCTCCAGATGATGACCGAGGATGAAGACGCCCCGCCCCGCCGCAGCCCGGTCGTTGGTGAACGCGACCACGTTGACGCCCGCGCGCTCGGCGACGGGCGCGACCGCCGCGACGGAGTCCGAGAACAGCGGGCCGAGCAGCAGCCTCGCGCCGTCCTTCAGCGCCGCCGCCGCCGCTTCCGCCGCGCCCGCCGGCGTTCCCGCCGTGTCGTAGGGCTTGAGCGCGAGGCCGGGAGCGGCGTGGTCGAACACGGCCATCATGGCGCCGCTCAGCATCGCGCGACCGAGCTCGCGCTCGTCTCCCGACAGCGGCAGCAGGATTCCGACGACGACCGGTGCTTCGTCCGTGTCGGCGGAATCCCGGGTTTCGCCGGGCGCGGACGCCGGGCTTTCGGGCACCGGATCGGCCTTCGGGGCGGGCGGAAGCGCGGGAGCCTTCGCCACGGGCGGCGGGGCGGCCTCGACCCTCGGAGGCGGCGCTCCTGCCTCGGGCACGCATCCGCCGAGCGCGAGAAGGGCCGCCGCGATCGCGACGGCGCGCGCGAGCCGGCTTCCCAGCCGAGGAAAAATTGCGGAAAAATGTCGACCGCGGGAGTTCATCCCATTCCTTCGAACATCGAACTAATCGATTGATTCGACGAACCGGTTCACGCGCCCCGACGGGCGTTGCCGCCCCATGCGCATCAGGGGTCCGGCGGTACGCGCCAAACCCCTGATACCTTTGGTCGGAGCGATAGGATTTGAACCTACGACCCCTTGACCCCCAGTCAAGTGCGCTACCAGACTGCGCCACGCTCCGTCGGCTTCGGCGCCCGTTCGGGCGGTCCGATTACGCAGCCGACCATATAGCACCTTCGGAGTGGATTACAACGGCGGAGCCGGGAAGCGCCGGCCTAATCGAGCGCGTTGCGGAGGCGGGCTCCGATCCGTTCGAGCTCTTCCACGAGCTCCGCCAGCGCGGCTCTCAGCGCCTCGACTTCGGACGCATCGGCGGCCGGGGCGGCGGGGACCGGTTCGGGCCGGGCCCGCGGCTCCGGAACTTCCGGCCGGGCCCGGCTGTTCTGGCGCTCGGCGAGCGCCTTCACGCCGCCCTCGCGCAGCAGCTTCTGAACGCCCTTGATGGTATAGCCGTCGGTATAGAGCAGCTCGCGGATCGATCTCAGAAGGTCGATGTCCTCCGGGCGGTAGTAGCGCCGCCCGCCGCCGCGCTTCATCGGCTTTACCTGGATGAACTTGCTCTCCCAGAAACGCAGCACGTGCTGCGGCACGTCGAGTTCGTTCGCCACCTCGCTGATGGTGCGGAAAGCGGACGCCGACTTCGCCGACCCGCGGCGCCTCGCTTCGACCGGCCGTAGCGCCTCCGCCATGACTCAGTCGCCGGGCTCGTCCGGGCCGCCCGGCCGCGCGGCCGCCATCGATTGGTTGATTCTCGACTTGAGCACGTTGGAAGCGCGGAAGACCAGCACCTTGCGGGGCAGGATCGGGACCTCTTCGCCGGTCTTGGGATTGCGCCCCACCCTGGCGCCCTTCTGGCGGACCGAGAAGCTGCCGAACGAGGAAATCTTGACCGATTCGCCGCGGGCCAGCGAATCCGAGACCTCGCGGAGCACGGTTTCCACCAGATCGGCCGATTCGTTGCGCGACAGCCCGATTTCCCGATACACCGCCTCGGCCAGATGCGCGCGCGTCACCGTCGCTGACGCCATTTCCCCAAGCCTCCGCCTGTTCCTTGCTCAGGGTAAGCCGAACAAAGAATTCAGTCAATTATCAATAGGATAGACGGAGTGCCTAATGTAATACCGCGTCAAGCGCAGCCGGGCGAATCCGCGCGGCCCGTCCCGCCTACCAGCGGACCAGGCTGGCGCCCCAGGCGAAACCGCCGCCCATCGCCTCGAGAAGGCAAAGATCGCCGGGCTTGATCCTGCCGTCCCCCGCCGCTTCGGCGAGCGCGAGAGGAATCGACGCCGCCGAAGTATTGGCATGCCGGTCGACGGTCACGATCACCTTTTCCTCCGGCATCCCCAGCTTGCCCGACGTGCCCTTGATGATCCGAAGATTCGCCTGGTGCGGCACCACCCAGTCGACGTCGTCCGCGCCGACGCCGTTGGCGGCCAGCGCCTCCTGCATCACCGTCGCGAGATTGACCACCGCGTGGCGGAACACGTCGCGGCCCGCCATCCTGAGATGTCCGACGGTGCGGGTGCTCGACGGTCCGCCGTCGACGAAGAGGAGATCGTGGTGGCGTCCGTCGGAATGGAGATGGTTCGAGAGCACGCCGCGGTCCTCCGCGGTCCCGGCCCCCTCCTCCGCGCGCAGCACCACCGCGCCCGCCCCGTCGCCGAACAGCACGCAGGTCGCCCGGTCGGTCCAGTCGAGGATGCGGGAAAAGGTCTCCGCGCCGATGACGAGCGCGCTGACGGCCTGACCGAGGCGGATGAAATTGTCCGCCACGTTGAGCGCGTAAATGAACCCCGAGCAGACCGCCTGGACGTCGAAGGCGGCGCCCCGCGTCATTCCGAGCTCGTTCTGGACCCGCGTCGCGGTCGCGGGAAAGGTCTCGTCCGGCGTCGCGGTCGCGACCACGATCAGGTCGAGATCGGACGGCTCCATCCCGGCCCGGCCGAGCGCCGTGCGCGCCGCGGCCGTCGCGAGATGCGAGGTGAATTCCCCTTCGGCCGCGATGCGGCGCTCGAGAATACCGGTGCGCTGGACGATCCAGTCGTCCGAGGTGTCGACCATCCGCGCGAGGTCTTCGTTGGTCAGCACCTTTTCGGGCAGATACCCGCCGCAGCCGGCGACGACGGCCCGCGTCACCATCAGGATACGGCCGCGCGCGTCCGGACGGGCATCGACAGCGAGCCTCGGTCGAGCTGCGCGGTGATCTTTTCGTTGAACCGATGCGCGGCCATGTCCACCGCCACGCCGATCGCGTTGGCGAATCCGAAGGCGTCGGTGGAGCCGTGGCTCTTGACCACGTTGCCGTTGAGCCCGAGGAACATCGCGCCGTTGTAGCGCCTCGGATCGACGCGGGCGCGCAGCTTGTTGAGGCTGCGCCGGGCGAGCAGGTAGCCCAGCCGCGAGCTCACGGAGCTCTTGAACGCCTTCCGCATGAACTCCGAATAGAGCTTCACCGAACCCTCGATCGTCTTGAGCGCGATATTGCCGGAAAACCCGTCGGAGACGATGACGTCGACGGTCCCCATGGCGATATCGTCGCCTTCGACGAAGCCGTGATAACGGATGCCGGCGCCGTCCGCGCGCAGTATCGCCGCCGCCTGGCGAACCGCCTCGTGCCCCTTGACCTCTTCGGTGCCGACATTGAGGAGGCCTACCGAGGGGTTTTCGAGGCCCAGGACGGTGCGTCCGAACTCGGATCCCATGACGGCGAACTGGATCAGGTTGTCGGCATCGCACTCGACATTCGCGCCGAGGTCGAGCATCACGCTCTCGCTGCGGTAATTGGGAAACACCGCCGCGATCGCGGGGCGGTCGATCCCGGGCAGGGTCTTGAGCGTGAACTTCGCCAACGCCATCAGCGCGCCGGTATTGCCCGCCGAGACAACGCCTTCCGCCTCGCCGGCGCGCACCGCGTCGATGGCGAGCCGCATGCTCGACCGCTTTCCCTGGCGCAGCGCGTGGGAAGGCTTGTCGTCGTCGGAGATCATCTCCTCGGTGTGATCGATGGCGATCGCCCGGCGCAGCTTGGGCAGCCGCTTGAGGAGCGGCGCGATCTTGCGCTCGTCTCCGAACAGCCGGAAGCGGACGTCGGGATAACGTCTCCGCGCGATGTTCGCGCCCCGGACCACGATGCGCGGCGCGTTATCGCCTCCCATCGCGTCGAGCGCAATTGTGATCAGCGCCTTCAACCGAAACCGGCCTCCGGTGGAGTGCGTCGGGCTACGCCGTACTCGCCTCCGTGACTTCCCGACCGTCGTAATACCCGCAGGACGGACAGACATGGTGCGGAAGCTTGTATTCGCCGCAGTTCGGGCACTCGCCGTAAGCCGCCGCGCTCAGCGCATGATGCGAACGCCGCTTGTCGCGGCGGGACTTGGACACTTTCTTCTTCGGTACAGCCATCGCCAGCGTCTCTGGTTGAGATTGTCGAAGGGGATTTCGCGGATACCTAGCCGACCGGAACCCGACCGGCAAGCGAAAGCGCAGTCTACCCGTTTTCGGTTCGTGCCGCCAGCGCACGAAAAGGCGAATCGCCGGCGTCGGGCAGCGGTTCGCCGCCTTCGCGGTCTGCGGCCGCCGCGTCGGCTTCCGGCGACCGGGGAAAGGGATCGAGGCAAAGGGCCAGCTCGACGGCCACGACTTCGCCGATATCGAGCGACTCCCCGGCGAAGGGCTCGAAATCCTCGTGGGCCGAAATGACGACCGTCTTTTCGTCGAGCGCCTCCTGCGCGACGGGCCGGAAGAGAAGCGCGACCTCCTCTTCGATCTCGCTGGCGACGGGATCGAGCGTGACCACGCATTCCTGCACGACGCGGGCGGAGAAACGCCCCGAAACGGCGACGTCGCCCCCGCCCGCGCGTCTGAGCGCAACCCGGGCGGAGAGCGATTCGATCGAGACGATGGCGAAGCGGCTGGCAAGGGCGCGGCGTTCGTCCTCCGCCGCGGCGATTTCGCGGACGATCCCCGAAGCGGGAATCCGGTCGACGCGGACGGGGCGCGAGAATTCGGGCGTCATGCCGGTCCCCGCTCAGCCTGTCCCGGCGGGAAGCGCGACATCGACATCGAAGCGCACGCTGCCCGCGACGAGATCGTCCAGCGGTTGGGCCTCCAGCGACGCGAGCTGGTCCCGCGTATAGCGCGCCATCGCCCGTGCGTCGTCGGCGGGCGCCGGGACCGTGCCGTAAAGATTGCGGACGAGCGCGGACCGGAGCGCCTCGTCCCCGCTCTCGAGTCCCGCTTCATAGGCCTTGACCCGCCCGAGGAAAGAACTCGCCATGAACTTGACCCGGCGTCCGACGCCGAGATCGCCCGCCCCCATCTCCCTGAGGCTGCGGTCCATATCGTCGAACATCGTATCGAACAGGGCCTGGGCCAGAACCCCGGTTCGCTCCGGATCCTCCTGCAGCCGGCGCAACACCATGAACGCGTGCAGCGCGACGAGCTCGAACCGGCCGTCCAGCGTGTCCGGCACGCCCGCCTCGCCATAGAACGACGGCGAGCGGGCCCGCGCCACCACCGCGCGGTAGAGCGCCCCGGCGGTTTCGCGCGCCGCCTTCCTGTCGCGCAAGCGTTTCAGCATGTCGCGGCGACCCCGGCCTCCGCATTGACAGGTGGGAAACTTGATGCAAACTCTGGCGCAGGTCCAGCGGGCAGTCCCGGCGGGCCGGCGAAGGGCGGACCCCGATACCGATGCGCGCTCGACTCCCAGTTCGTTGCCCGGTCCCCGGCGTCGCTGCGGCCGCCGCAGCGGCGCTTCTTCTCGCCTGCTCGCCGATCCAGGACAATAACGGCAACATCCCGCTCGCCGAGTCGATGGAAAAAATCGCGCCCGGAAAGCAGACCCGGGAACAGGTGAGGGAGACCCTCGGAACCCCGTCGGCCGTCGGTGCGTTCGAGGAAAGCGACGTCTGGTACTATATCGGAAAGCGCACCAGAACCGTCGCCTTTCTCAAACCGGAAGTGCTTGAGCATCGGGTTGTCGAAATCCGTTTCGGCGTCGACGGGCGGGTCAGCGAGGTCAACGCGATCGACGCCACGCAGGTCGCCAAACCCGACCCCGTGGATCGCGTGACGCCCACCGAGGGCAACGAGTTCACGATCCTCGAACAGCTGATCGGCAATATCGGCCGGTTCACGCCCAACACCGAGCGGTAGAAGCCCGGAGCGCGGGGCGCCGGCGCGTCAGGCGGCAAGTACCGCGAGCAACAGCAGCGCCACGATATTGATGATCTTGATCATCGGGTTGACCGCGGGCCCGGCGGTATCCTTGTAGGGATCGCCGACGGTATCGCCGGTCACCGCGGCCATGTGGGCATCCGATCCCTTGCCGCCGTGGTTGCCGTCCTCGATGTATTTCTTGGCATTGTCCCAGGCGCCGCCGCCCGAGGTCATCGAGATCGCGACGAAGATGCCGGTGACGATGGTGCCGAGGAGCATCGCGCCCAGCGTCGTGAACCCGGCCGCGGGCCCGCCGATCCACGACATCACGAAATAGGTCACGATCGGCGCGAGTACCGGCAGCATGGACGGAACGATCATCTCGCGGATCGCGGCTCGGGTGAGGAGATCGACCGCGCGGCCGTATTCGGGCCGGCTGGTGCCGTCCATGATCCCCGGGATCTCGCGGAATTGCCGCCTGACCTCGACGACCACCTGCGCCCCGGCGCGGCCCACGGCCATCATGCCGAGAGCGCCGAACAGGTATGGCAGAAGCCCACCCACGAACAGACCGATCACCACGTAGGGATCGGCGAGCTGGAAGGAGATGCTCTTGGCGAGCTCGGGGAAGTAGTACTGGAGGTCCTGGGTGTAGGCGGCGAACAGGACGAGCGCCGCGAGACCGGCGGAGCCGATGGCGTAGCCCTTGGTGACCGCCTTGGTGGTGTTGCCGACCGCGTCGAGGAGGTCGGTATGCTTGCGGACGTCGTCGGGCAGGTCCGCCATCTCCGCGATGCCGCCCGCGTTGTCGGTCACCGGCCCGTACGCGTCGAGCGCGACCACCATGCCGGCGAGCGCGAGCATGGTCGTCGCGGCGATCGCGATTCCGTAGAGCCCCGCCGCGAAGTAGGAGACGACGATGCCGGCGCAGATCACCATCACCGGCAGCGCGGTCGCTTCGAGCGACACCGCGAGCCCCTGGATCACATTGGTCGCGTGCCCGGTCTCGGACGCCTTGGCGACGCTCCGGACGGGCCGGTAGGCGGTCGAGGTGTAATACTCCGTGATCCACACCAGAAGCCCGGTGACCGCCAGCCCCACGAGCCCGCAATAGAGGAGGTGGCGCGGCGCGATCTTGTCGCCGGCGAGCGCAATCTCGGCGGAGAAGCTCCCGAAGATGAGGTAGATCGCCAGCGCGATCAGAACGGCGGAGATCAGCGCCGCGGCGACGAACCCCTTGTAGAGCGCGGCCATCACGTTGTTGCTCGCGCCGAGCCGCACGAAGAAGGTGCCGATCACCGAGCCGATGATACAGACCGCCCCGATGACGAGCGGCAGGGCCATCATCGTTTCCTGCAAGGCGCCGGTGAAGAAGATCGCGCCGAGCAGCATCGTCGCCACCACGGTGACCGCGTAGGTCTCGAACAGATCGGCCGCCATGCCGGCGCAGTCGCCGACATTGTCGCCCACGTTGTCGGCGATGACGCCGGCGTTGCGCGGGTCGTCCTCGGGAATGCCGGCCTCGATCTTGCCGACGAGGTCGGCGCCGACATCGGCGCCCTTGGTGAAGATGCCGCCGCCGAGGCGGGCGAAGATCGAGATCAGGGAAGCGCCGAAACCGAGCGCCACCAGCGCCTCGAGAATGTGGCGGAGCCCGGCCGGATCGGAGGGATCGTGGACGCCGCGCAGGATGATGTAGTAGACGACGACGCCGAGCAGGCCGAGACCGACGACCAGCATCCCGGTCACCGCGCCCGACTTGAAGGCGACATCGAGAGCCGGCTTGATGCCGCCGGTCCGCGCCGCGTTCGCGGTCCTGACATTGGCGCGGACCGACACGTTCATGCCGATATAGCCGGCGACCCCGGACAGTATCGCGCCCACGAAGAAACCGAGACCCACGAAGACGTCGAGAAGCAGGCCGAGAATGACGCCCACGGCGATGCCGACGATGCCGATAGTCAAATACTGGCGGTTGAGATAGGCGCGCGCGCCTTCCTGGATCGCGCCCGCGATCTCCACCATGCGTTCCGTGCCGGGACTCGCGGCCAGGATCGATCGAACCGCATAGAGTCCGTAAAGGATCGCCAGCGCGCCGCAGGCGATGACGATCCAATAGGTTGCCATCATGGTCCAGAATCCTTCAGCTTTTCGAGACGGGCAGCGCGGAACGCGCGGTCTTGAGCGCAGAGCCGATTGCCATTGGCGGGTAGGGCTCGGACGAGCGCGCGGAACATGCCAGAACTCGGTTTCCAAGGCAACATCGGGCGCGCCGCGTCCGCGCTCTCAGGCCGCCGCCCGGTGCCGCGCGAGATCGAACCGGAGCCACATCGTGGCGATCAGCGCCATCGCGATCAGGGGGAGCGTCACCGCGTTGACGATCGCCCATCCCAAGTGATGGATCGATGCACCGGACAGCACCGCGCCGACGGCGACGAAGCCCCAGATGCAGAAATCGTTGAACCCCTGGGTCTTCGCCATCTCCGAGGGGCGGTAGCACTCCGTCAACAGGCTGGTGCCACCGATGAACAGGAAGTTCCAACCCACGCCCAGCAGGATCAGCGCGCTCACGAAGTTGAGATACTCGATGCCGGCGAAGTTGATCGCGACGCACAGCGCCTGGAGCAGCGCGCCGACGATCATGATGTTGGTCGCGCCGAATCGGACGACCAGGTGGCCGGTGAAGAACGAGGGCAGGAACATGCCCACGATGTGCCACTGGATCACCGATGCCGAGTCGCCGAACGCGAAACCGCAATCGGCCATCGCCAGCGGCGTCACGGTCATCACGAAGGTCATGACCGCGTAGCCGGATACCGCGCCGAGGATCGCGACGATGCATTTGGGCTGGGAGAGGATTTCCAGCAGCGGACGTTGCGGTCCCCTCTTTTCCGCCGCGCTCATCGGCGGGATGGTGAGCAACGACGCCACAAGGCCCATCGCCAGGTAGATCAGCACGATCGCCGCGAAGGTGCCGGCGAAGACCAGCGGATCGAACAGATCCTTGGTGAACCGCGCCAGGTTGGGGCCGGTGAAAGCCGCCACCACGCCGCCCAGCAGAACCAGCGAAATCGCCCGGCTGCGCATGTCGGGCCCCGCCGTGTCGGCGGCGGCGAAGCGGAAGAACTGGCCGAATGCGAGCATCGAGCCGATCAGCGCCGTGCCGAGCGCGAACAGCCAGAAGGAGGAGACCGCGATCGCCGCGGTCGCGATCGCCGCGCCGGCGGCCCCGACGGTCGCCCCGGTGACGAACCCCCACCGCCGCCCGACCCGGCGCATGTAGAGCGACGCCGGTATCGAGGTCAGCATGGTCGCCACGAACTGGAAAGCGACCGGAAGGGTCGCGAGCGCCTTGTCCTCGGCGAGCGCGTGGCCGATCAGCGCGGCCGAGGCGATGATCGCCGAGGTGGTGGTCATCATCAGCGCTTGGGAAAGCGCCAGCAGGGCCACGTTGCGGTTGATGCCGGAAAGGAACTGCACGGAGGGAAACTAAACCGTATCGGTCGCGGAGTCGAAACCGCACCGGACAGGCGTCCCTCGATACGGCGCTGGCGTGCCTACGCGGGATGAGGAGGATCTATTGCCGCCCGCAACCTGTCCCTCACCCTGGGTAGCGGCGGAGCCGCGCATCGAAGGGCCTGCCCGACCGCGTCGGCGATTCCAAGCGAAACGAACCCGCCTTAGAAGTGCCGGTAGCCGGCGCGGTCGATCGCGATCCGGGCGTTCGCGGGATCGAACACGGACACCCCCTCGCCCTCCGTCATCGTACCGATGCGGGCGACCGGAACGCGGGCCCGCGCCGCGGCTTCGCGAATGGCGTCGCTGCGGTCCGCCGGCGCGGTGAAGACAAGCTCGTAATCGTCGCCGCCGGTCAGGAGGTCGACGATCTCCACCGCGCCGGATCCGAGCGCCGACCGGGCGGCGCCGGATAGCGGAACCCGTCCGGCTTCGATCCGGGCGCCCAGACCGGACGCCGCGCAGATATGCCCGATATCCGCGATCAGCCCGTCGGACACGTCGACGGCGGCGGACGCGGGAAGCGCCATGCCGAGATCGAGGCGCGGCTCCGGCAGGCGGTAGCGGGCGATCGCCGCCTCGCGTTCGCCTGCCGGGAGTCCCAGCTCCTCGCCCCGCAGCGCGCGCAGACCCAGGGCGGCGTCGCCGACGGTTCCCGAGACGTAGACATGCTCCCCGGCGGCGGCATTGGAGCGCAGCGGAGACCTGCCCGGCTCGATCTCGCCGATCGCGGTCAGGGAGAGGCAAATCGGGCCGGTCGTCGCGGTGGTATCCCCCCCGGCCAGCGAAATGCCGAACCGGAGCTGGTCCGACGCGAGGCCGCGCGAGAAATGCCGCAGCCAGTCGAAATCGACCGCGTCCGGAATGGCGAGTCCCAGCAGATACGCGCGCGGCCGCGCGCCCATCGCGGCGAGGTCGGAGAGGTTCACGCGCAGCAGCTTCCGCGCGATGTCGAAAGGCGGATCCGCGGGTAGGAAATGGACCCCCTCGACGATCGTGTCGATCGCGGTGACGAGTTCGCGGCCCGGCCGTGGCGCGATCAGCGCGGCATCGTCGAGGAGGCCGAGCGCTCCGGGCTCATCCGCCGCGAGCGGGGCGAAGAGCTCCCGGATGAGCTCGAACTCACCCGGCCGCGGCCGCCCGGGCACCGGCGGGACCTCCGGACTCCGCGAATTCGTCGCCGCGCAGCCGCCGGGCGATCCTGTCGAGCACGGCGTTCGCCATGCCCTTCTCGGCGTCGGCGAAGAACGCGTCGGCGAGATCGACATATTCGGAGACCGCCACGCGGGCGGGGGTCGCCGGGCGGCCGAGGAGCTCGAACGCGCCGGCGCGGAGAATGCAGGCGAGCAGGACCTCGATCCGTTCGAGCGGCCATGACGGGCTCAGCGCGGCGCGGAGGATGTCCTCGATTTCCTCCCGCCTGACGGTCGTTCCGCGAAGTATCTCGGTAAAGAGTGCGCTCTTGGGCGGGACCGGGGTCTCGTCCCGGTCGAGAACGCCGTCCCGGCGGTAGCGGAGGAATTCCGCCAGCACGTCCTCGATGGCCGCGCCGCTCATCTCCATCTGGTAAAGCGCCTGAACCGCGGCGAGGCGTGCCGCGCTCAGCCGCGCCGCTTTTCCCGGTCGCGGCCTTTCCGAGCCGGAGCGCCGCGCGGGCATTACCCCTCCAGCCCGAGTCGCGCCTTGAGCTCGATCATGGCAAGGCAGGCCCGCGCCGCCGCGCCGCCGCGATCGGCCTCGTCGCGTCTCGCCCGGTGCATCGCCTGCTCGCCGTTTTCGCAGGTGAGGATGCCGTAGCCGATGGCGAGGCCGCGCTGCAGGGCGAGGTCCTGGAGACCGCGCGCGCTCTCGGTGCAGACATAGTCGTAATGCGTCGTCTGGCCGCGGATGACGCAGCCGAGCGCAACGAACCCGTCGAACCGGCGGGCCGGATCCGGCCCTTCCATCGCGCGCGCCGCATAGCCGATCGAGGCCGGGATCTCGAACGCCCCGGGCACGGAGAACCGCTCGTAGGTCGCGCCCGCGGCGTCGAGCGCCGCCGTCGCCCCCTCGAAGAGCGCATCCGCGATTTCATCGTAAAACCGCGCCTCGACGATCATCACATGCGGCGCCATGCCCGCTCCCCGCTAAACGACCGGCTCGATCGGCCGGTGTCCGACGATCCTGATCCCGTACCCCTCGAGCCCGACCACCGTCCGGTTGTGGTTGGTCAACAGGATCATTTCGGTCACGCCCAGATCGCGGAGGATCTGCGCGCCCACGCCGTAATCGCGGAGCGCGGGCGGCGCGAACGCGGTCTCGGCGTCCGTGGTCACGCTGACCTCCATGGAGGCGGCGCCTGGATCGCCCGGAATGTCGTGGCGCTGACGCACCTGGTTCACGAAACTCTGGGCGAACGAATCTCGGATCAGCACGACGACGCCCCTTCCCGCCTCGCCGATCGTTCGGATGCAGGATTCGATCACTCCGGCGCGACCCGCGGTCTCGTCCTGGATCACATCGTCCAGCACGTTGATCGCGTGCATCCTCACCGGCACCGGTTCCGACCCGGAAATGTCGCCCTTGATCAGCGCCAGATGCTCGGCTCCGGTGATCTTGTTGACATAGACGATCAGACGGAATTCGCCGCCGTGCTTGCGCGTGAGCCGCGTCGCGAGGACGCGCTCGACAAGGCTGTCGTTGCGCAGACGGTACGCGATCAGGTCGGCGATCGTGGCGACCTTGAGCCCGTGGAACTGCGCGAACGGGATGAGATCGGGAAGACGGGCCATGGTGCCGTCGTCCTTCATGATCTCGCAGATCACACCCGAGGGGTTGAGACCCGCCAGACGGGCGATATCGACCGAGGCCTCGGTGTGGCCGGCGCGCTCCAGCACTCCGCCGTCGCAAGCGACAAGCGGAAAGACATGGCCGGGGGTCACGATGTCTTCCTCGCCGGACGTGGGATCTATCGCGACCGCGATCGTCCGCGCCCGGTCGGGCGCCGAAATTCCCGTGGTCACGCCCTCGCGCGCCTCGATGGACACGGTAAAGGCGGTCTGATGCCGCGTCCGGTTGTTCTGCGACATCAGCGGCAGACCGAGCCTCTCGATCCGTTCGCGCATCATCGCGAGGCAAATCAGGCCGCGCCCGTGGGTCGCCATGAAGTTGACCGCTTCCGGGGTCGCCATCTGGGCGGCAACCACCAGGTCGCCTTCGTTCTCGCGGTCCTCGTCGTCGACCAGAATCACGATGCGCCCGTTCCGGATATCCTCGATCACGTCCTCGATGGGCGAGAGGAAACCGGCCGTGTCGTCCAGCGCCTCCGCGACTTTCGACGGGGCCGCGCGTTTGAGGCTGTCGCTCAAGGAATCCCCCTCTTCAGCTCCGCGCCGTCAGCCGGTCGACATATCGGGCGATGGTGTCGACCTCGAAATTCACCCGGTCGCCCTCCGCCAGACGGCCGAATGTCGTATGGCGGCGCGTATGCGGGATGATGTTGACCCCGAATCCCGTTTCGTCAACCTCGTTCACGGTAAGCGACACGCCGTCGAGCGCGATCGACCCCTTGGGCGCGACATAGCGAGCGAAGCCTTCGGGAGCCGCGAAAACGAAGCGCGTGCTGTCGCCTTCGGCGCGCGTTTCCAGGACGATGGCGACCCCGTCGACATGACCCGACACGATATGCCCGCCGAGCTCGTCGCCGATCCGGAGAGAGCGCTCGAAATTGACCGGCGTCCCGACGGTCCAGCTCCCCAGCGTGGTCCGCGCCAGGGTCTCGGCGGACGCCTGGACGGTGAACCGGCCGGGTCCCTTGTCGACCACCGTGAGGCACGGGCCGGAACACGCGATGGACGCGCCGATCGCGATCTCCCCCGTGTCGTAGCCGGTATCGAAGTCGAACCGCGTGTCGCCGTCCTTCGAGATCGCGCGCACGCGGCCCAGATCGGTCACGATTCCGGTAAACATCGCCTGTCCGCCTATCCGTCGGGCTTCGGCGCCGGCCGGTAGATTTCCTCGACATCGTTGCCGACCGGCCGGCTCGCTATCTTCTCGAAGCGCGGCGCGGCGTCAAGCGCGTCGACCTCCAGACTCCCGACGGCGGGCAGGCCGTCGCCGCCGATCGCGACCCCGGACCGGTACCAGACCAGGCGATCGACGAGGCCGGCGCGAAGCAACGCCGCGGCGATGCGCCCCCCGCCCTCCACCAGCACCGACGTGATGCCCTTGCGGGCGATGGCGCGGAGGGCCGCGGCAAGGTCGACCTTGCCCGAGCCGTCGGGTTCGACCGCCTCGACGTCGACCCCGCTGCCCCGATAGGCCTCTGCGCGCCCGGCCGCGAGCGGTTCCGCGACCGTCGCCCAGGTCGGGATACGGGCCGCATCGGCGATCAGGGAATGGGTCGCCGGGAGGGCCTCGCCCCCCTCGACGACGACGCGCACGGGGCTCCGGTCGGCCAACCCGGGAAGCCGGCAGGTCAGGCTCGGATCGTCCTGCCGCGCGGTGCCGGCCCCGACCAGAATGGCGTCGTGGCGGGCGCGCAGCATGTGCGCCGCCCGGCGCGCCTCCTCCCCGGTTATCCAGCGGCTTTCGCCGGACCGCGTCGCGATCCGGCCGTCGAGCGTGGTGGCGAGCTTGAGCGTGACCGCCGGGCGACCCTGGCCTACCCGGGTAAAAAAGCCGATCAGACCTTCGGCCGCCTCGTCGGCGCACAGGCCCGCCTCGACCGCGACGCCCGCCGCGGCCAGCTTCTCCATCCCGCGGCCGTCCACGCGCGGGTCGGGATCCCGGCAGGCGACGACGGCGCGGGCGATGCCGGCCTTGATCAGCGCGTCCGCGCAAGGCGGGGTCCGGCCGACATGGGCGCAGGGTTCCAGCGTGACATAGGCCGTGGCCCCCCGCGCGGCGGCTCCGGCGCGGGCGAGCGCCTCCGTCTCCGCGTGCGGGCGTCCGCCCGGCGCCGTCCATCCGCGCCCCACCGCGACGCCGTCGCGTACGATCACGCAGCCCACTGGTGGATTCGGCCAGGCATTGCCGAGCGCGCGGCGGGCGATCGAAACCGCGCCGCGCATGAAGCGCCGGTCACTCTCCGCCTTCGACGACACCGAGATTGCCGATGAAGTCTCCGAAGTCGCGGGCCTCGCGGAAGTTGCGATAGACCGATGCGAAACGGACATAGGCGACCTGGTCCAGGGTGGAGAGCGCGTCCATCACCATTTCCCCGATCGTATCGGAGTTCACTTCCGTCTCGCCCGAACTCTCCAGCCGGCGAATTATGCTGTTGATCACCAACTCGACGCGTTCGGCCTCGACGGGCCGCTTGCGCAGGGCGATCCGCATCGAGCGCTCCAGCTTTTCACGGTCGAGCGGCTCGCGCGCGCCGTCCTTCTTGACCACGGTCAATTCGCGGAGCTGTACCCTTTCGAAGGTCGTGAACCGTTGCCCGCAGGACTGGCAGGATCGGCGCCGCCGGATCGCGGAATTGTCTTCCGTCGGGCGCGAGTCCCGAACCTGGGTGTCGCTGTGACCGCAAAAGGGACAACGCATCAGCGCATCCTAACCCCGGTCATTGGTGGGGGTATATCGGAAATCGGTCGCACAGATCGCGCACCCGCCTACGCACCGAAAGCTCGACGGCGCCGTTGTCGTTGCTGCCTGAGGCGAGCCCGTCGAGCACCTCGAGGATCAGAGCGCCCACCCGGGCGAACTCCGCGGGTCCGAACCCGCGGGTGGTCGCGGCGGGCGATCCCAGCCTTATCCCGGATGTGACGGTCGGCTTCTCCGGGTCGAACGGAACGGCGTTCTTGTTGCAGGTGATGCCGGCGCGCTCGAGGCTCTGCTCGGCGATCTTGCCCGTCAGCCCCTTGGGCCTGAGGTCGACCAGCATCAGATGGGTATCGGTGCCGCCGGACACGATGTCGAGACCGCCTTCGAGCAGCGTTTGCGCCAGGATCCGGGCGTTCTCCACCACGGCGGCGGCGTATGCCGGGAAAGTGGGCCGCAGCGCTTCGCCCAGCGCGACCGCCTTGGCGGCGACGATATGCATCAGCGGCCCGCCCTGGGTCCCCGGGAAAATCGAGGAATTGATCTTGCGCGCGATGGCCTCGTCATCGGTCAACACCATGCCGCCTCGGGGCCCCCGCAGGGTCTTGTGGGTGGTCGTCGAAACGACGTGGGCGTGCGGCAGGGGGCTCGGGTGGACTCCGCCGGCGACGAGTCCCGCGAAGTGGGCCATGTCCACGAACAGGTAGGCATCGACTTCGTCGGCTATTTCGCGGAACGCGGCGAAATCGATGATTCTCGGGTAGGCGGATCCGCCGGCGACGACGATCCTCGGGCGACGTTCGCGGGCGAGCCGGCGAACCTCCTCCATGTCGATCCGGCCGTCCTCCTCGCGCACGCCGTACTGCACCGCGTCGAACCACTTGCCGGACAGGTTGGGCGCCGCGCCGTGGGTCAGATGTCCGCCGGCGGCGAGCGACAGCCCGAGTATCGTGTCCCCCGGCTTGCAAAGTGCGAAATAGACCGCCGCATTGGCCTGGGCGCCCGAATGCGGCTGGACGTTGGCGAAGCCGCAACCGAAGAGCGCCTTTGCCCGATCGATCGCGAGGGCTTCGGCGACGTCGACGAATTCGCACCCGCCGTAATAGCGGCGGCCGGGATATCCCTCGGCGTATTTGTTGGTCAGCACGGAGCCCGCCGCCTCCAGCACCGCCCGCGAAACGATGTTTTCCGAGGCGATCAGCTCGATCTGATCCTGCTGGCGAACCAGCTCCGAGCGAAGGGCGGCGTCCACCTCCGGATCGGATTCGCGTATCGCCTGCTCGAAAAAACCGTCATCGAGTTCCGTCCGCGCGCCAAGCTGTTCTACCGACATGTCATCTCCGCTATGCGACTCCCCCGGCGATCTTGCCCAGGCGGCGCCGATGGCGCCCTCCCTCGAAGGCCGCCGTCAGGAACGCCTCCATGCAGCGTTCCGCCTCGCTCTCCGAGATGCGGCGTCCCGGCAGGACCAGGACGTTCGCGTCGTTGTGCAGACGCGCCAGCCGCGCCGATTCCGCATCGCCCGCCAGGGCGGCGCGTATGCCGCAATGCCGGTTGGCGGCAATCGACATGCCGATGCCGCTGCCGCAAATCAGCACTCCGCACTCCGCCGCGCCGGTCCGCAGGGCATCGACAAGCGCCTCGGCGAAGTCGGGGTAGTCCACCGCATCCGCGCTGTCGGTGCCGAGATCCCTCGCCACGACGCCCCGGCCGATGAGCCAGTCGACGAGGTGCGACTTTAGCGCGAAGCCGGCATGGTCCGCGGCCAGGGCAACCGTCTTTTCGGGCATCGCGGTGGGACTCAAGGGCTCGGGTCCGCGCCTGATACCACACCGTCGGGGAGGTTGCCAAGAATCGCGGAATCGGCCCGAGGTCCGGCCGGGCCGTTCAAAGACGTGACGCGACGTCTCATTTGGCATAGAATAAAACTCGTCATTTCATTTACACCTCGTCGCAAGCCAAGGCACGATTACTGGCTCGGATATTCTTGCCTTGAATTGGTAGTCTTCGAAGGGAATACATCGATAGCTGGGCCGACAGGCGTATTCATAAGATTATTTTCTGTATAGATTTGTTACGATTTCATTTGACAATCTAATAGGTTTGTGTCATCTGCCACTTGTTCAACTTTCAATTGAGGATAGCCACGCAAAATGGTGGACAATTCGAAGGACGCTGCGGACCGTTCCGAAATCCTCCGCATGTCGGTCCAGATCGTCGCTGCCTATGTCGGCAGTAACTCCGTTGCCGCCAAAGACATTCCGGAAGTAATCGACACGGTGTACAGGTCGCTCAGCGTCCTGGACCACGACGGACCGCGGGTCGGCATGGAGCCCCCGAAACCGGCCATCAACGTCCGTCATTCGGTCACGCCGGACTACATCGTTTGTCTCGAAGATGGCAAGAAGCTCAAGATGCTCAAGCGGCATCTCCGCGCGGTCTACGACATGACGCCGGAAGAGTACCGCGTGAAGTGGGGGCTTCCGGCCGATTACCCGATGGTCGCCCCCAACTACGCGGCCAAGCGCTCGGAGTTCGCGAAGCGAATCGGGCTGGGACGAAAGAAGGGCCAGCGGCCGCAACAGGAGCAGCGCGGAGCGGCCTGACGGGCGCGGTCCGCCCGTTTCCTCACGGGGAGCGAGCGGCGCCAGCGCGAACCGGCGCCACCGCTTCCGTTCCGGGCTATTTCAGGTAGTCGTACTGCCCGTTCTTCCACTCGTAGAACACATAGCCGGGCGCCGTGACGTCACCCTTGGCGTCGAACCCGATATTCCCGAGGACGGTATCGAATTTGCCCGCCCGGAGCTGCGCGATCACGGGATCGGCGTCGGTCGACTTCGCGCGCTCGACCGCTTGCGCCCAGGCCTGGATCGCGCCGTAGGTGTAGAGCGTGTAGCCCTCGGGCTCGTAGCCGTCCTTGCGGAACCGCTCGACCAGGGGCTTGGCTCCCGGATTCTTCCGGGGATCCGGACTGAACGTCATCAGCGTCCCCTCGCCCGCGTCGCCGGTAATCGCCCAATACTCCTGCGTGACCAGGGCGTCGCCCGAAACCATCCGGGTCTTCATGCCCTGGGCGCGCATCTGGCGGACGATGAGGCCGGCTTCCGTGTGATATCCCCCGAGATAAACCACGTCGATTCCGTTCTGCTTCAGCTTCGAAACGAGCGCGGTATAGTCCTTCTCGCCGGCGGTGTAGGCTTCGTAGAGCGCTTCCTTCTTGCCGTTGGCCTTGAGGGCCTTGCGGGTCTCGTCGGCAAGCCCTTTGCCGTAGGCCGTCTTGTCGTGAAGGATGGCGATCCTGCTCGATCCGAACGTCTCGGCGAGGAACTTGCCGGCGACTATGCCCTGCTGGTCGTCGCGGCCGCAGGTCCGGAACGTCGTCGCCAGGCCGCGCTCGGTCAGCTTCGGATTGGTCGAGGCCGGGGAAATCTGGATCACGCCCTCGTCGGCATAGACGTTGGATGCCGGGATCGACGAACCGGAGCAGAAATGCCCGGCGACGAAGCGTACGCCTTTCGAGGCCATGTCGTTCGCGACCGCGACCGCCTGCTTCGGGTCGCAGGCGTCGTCGCCGACTTCCAGCTTCAGCGTCTGCCCCAGCACGCCGCCCTTCGCGTTGATGTCGCGGACCGCCGCCTCGGCTCCGCGCTTCATCTGCTCGCCGAACGAAGCGTATTGCCCGGTGATCGGCCCCACCGTCGCGATGGCGATGTCCGCGAGCGCCGAGCCGGCCCCGATCAGAACGGTGCCGGCGACGGCAATGCAGAATGGCTTGAAACGTCTCATTTCGAATTCTCCGGTTGGCAACACGGACTCATCCTATCGGCTTACCGAGAGCGGAATAAAGCGCCGAATCCCGGACCTGTCCGCAATCGCGGATCGCGTCCTTGAGCGATTCGTAGTCCTCGACCGCGGGGAAGTCCGGGAATTCGTCCCGTACCGCAGCCGGGGCGCGAAACAGGATGCCGGCATGCGCCGCCCGCAGCATGGCGATGTCGTTATAGGAATCGCCGGCCGCGGTAACGTGGAAGTTGAGCGTTCGGAAGGCTTCGACGCTCGCGCGCTTGTGGTCTGGGTGCCGCAAGCGGTAATCGCCGATGCGCCCGTCTTCCTCGACGACGAGCGAATGGCAGAGCAGCGTCGGCAGATCGAGTTGCGCCATCAGCGGGCCGGCAAACTCGCGATAGGTGTCCGACAGGATGATCACCGGCCCCTGCTCGCGGAGCCAGCGGAGGAATTCGCGCGCCCCGGGTAGCGGTGCCATCGTCGCGACCACCGCCTCGACATCCCTCAGCCCGAGCCGATGCTCTTCGAGCAGCCCCAGGCGCTGACGCATCAGCGCGTTGTAGTCGGGAACGTCGCGCGTGGTCGCCCTGAGCGCTTCGATGCCCGTGCGTTCGGCGAGCCCGATCCAGATTTCGGGGATCAGCACGCCTTCGAGATCGAGACAGAAAATCCGCACGCAAGGGTCTCTTCACATTACGCGAGGCGGTTCGCGAACCCGACCCGCCCGAACGCGGGTTAGGCTCACACCTCGGCGGGCGCCAGCGGCTCGCGGCCGCGGATCAGGTCGGAGGCGCGTTCGGCGATCATGATCACCGGCGCGTTGATGTTGCCGCCGACGAGGTCCGGCATCACCGAGGCGTCCACTACGCGCAGCCCGTCGACACCTCTCAGGCGCAATTCCGGATCGACCACCGCCATGTCGTCGCTCCCCATGCGGCAGGTGCCGGCGGGATGATGCGCGGTCGCCGCGTTCCGACGCACGAAGGCGTCGATCTCGTCGTCGCTCGTCACGTCCGGACCGGGATCGACCTCGATCGCGCCGAAGTTCTTCAACGGCTCCTGGCGGCCGACCTCCCGGACCAGCTTCACCCCGTCGCGGATGGTCCTGACATCCGCCTCTTCGGAAAGAAAGTTCTGGTGGATGCGGATCTTGTCCCGGGGATCGGCCGACGCGAGCCTGAGTTCGCCCCGGCTCTGCGGGCGAAGCAGTACCGGCCGGCAGCCGAACCCGTCGGACCAGGCGGGCTTCACGACAGGAAACCAGGGATAGGCTTCGTCCGGCAGGGCGCGGAACAGGAACTGGATGTCCGGCAGCTCGACCTCCGGCCGGGACTTGAGAAAAGCCATGATCCCGCCGGGAAGGTCCGTGGCAGGCCCGGAGCCGGCGACATAGGCCCGCGGCACGTCCACCGCGAGCCGGTCCATCCGCATCTGCCGGTGGAACGTCCCGCGGTCGTCGCGGCTGTAGGAAACCAATGCCGACAGATGGTCCTGCAGGTTCTTACCGACGCCTTTCAGATCGTGCACGGCGTCGATCCCGTGCTCGCCGAGTTCGTCGGCCGGCCCGATTCCCGACAGCATCAGCACCTGCGGCGAGTTGATCACGCCGCCGGCGAGCAGGACTTCGCGGTCCGCGCCCACCTCCGCAGCCTGTCCGTTCCGGGCGAATTCGAGCCCCGCCGCCCTGCCGTTCTCAATCAGGAGACGGGTGACGAGCGCGCCGGTCTCGAGGGTTACGTTGGAGCGCTTCAGGGCGGGCTTGAGATAGGCCACGGCGGCGCTGCAGCGGCGCCCGTTCCGGATCGTCTGCTGGAGCCAGGTAAAGCCCTCCTGCCGGGCGCCGTTATAGTCCTCGGTGAACTCGTGGCCCGCCTCGCGCCCGGCCTCTATGAAGGCGTGCAGCAGGGGATCGTCGAAGATTCCCGCGCGCACGGTAAGCGGACCGCCGTTGCCGCGATATTCGTCGCCTCCCCTTTCCCAGGCCTCGGACCGCTTGAAATAGGGCAGCACGTCGGCGTAGGACCAGCCCGGACAACCCTTCTGGCGCCAGCGGTCGTAATCGCCCCGGTGGCCGCGCACATAGGCCATCGCGTTGATGGAGGACGAGCCGCCGACCACCCGTCCGCGCGCGCACTCGATGGAGCGGTTGTCGAGATTGGGCTCGGGCTCGGTGAAGTACATCCAGTCGTGGCGCCGCTCCTCGAGGATTTTCCCCCAGCCGAGCGGAATGTGGATCATCGGGTCCCGGTCCCAGCCGCCCGCCTCGACCACGAGAACGCTGACGTCCGGGTCTTCGCTCAGCCGGTTGGCGAGCACGCAGCCGGCCGACCCGGCACCGACGATCACGTAATCGTATGTCACTCGCTGCACCAAGATCGTCTCCCGGGTTGTCCGGCTCCGCGGTCAGGTCTGGCGGAGCCGGCGCATGGGCAGGGCCGCCGGACCCTATTCCGCAGCCCGATGGGCTGCCGACTGCATATCGAAATCGACCAGCGATGCCGCGTCTGCGGTCTCGCGCAGCATGCCCCAGCTCCGGATCCACGCGGCGGTCCGTTCGAGCTCATGGTCCGGGATCGGCGCCGGCTCGACGACGACGATCCGGCTCGGGCGCAGGTCGTCGATGCCGAGCGCCGCGATTTCCGGGTCGTTTCGGGCGTGACGGTCGATGAAATAGCGCAGGTATTTCGTCTTGTCGGCGTCGATCCGGCGAACGGCCTCGCAGACGGCGCGGTTAAACCGTGCATAGGTCCCGGCGTCGACCCGGTCCGAAGCGACCTCGGTGCCGTGATAGAACGCGGCCGTGAGGATCCGGCAACCCTTCTTTTCCGCGAGCGAGATATAGGGCTCGGTCAGGGTGGTCGCCTCGATCTCGCCCGACATCATCGAATCGAGGCGGAAGCGAGAGCCCATCGGGGCGCTGCACACCCGGATGCGGTCGCGCGGCAGGAAACCCTCCAGCATGTGGAGGGCGAGATAGTGGGTGCCGAAATAGAACGGCACGCCGACCAGCCGGTCGGCGAGCTGTTGCGCGGTGAACACGTCGGAATCGGGGCGCACCGCGATCGCCGCGTAGGTGACGATCGAACGACGGCCGACCTGGCGTCCGCCCTCGATGCCAGAATCCTGCACCCGGCAGTAATTCCCCCACTCGCAGGCGTTGTACATGTCCGCCCTGCCCTCTTCGAAGAGCTTGCCGTGGCTGGAGTGGGGATCGAGCCCTTCCGGACCGAGAATGTCGACGCGGGTCCGCCGGTCGACACCGGCTTCGCGGTCGACCCATTCGATTTCGAGGCCCTCTTTCTCGAACAGCCCCTCATCGTCGGCGACCAGTTCGCAGAGCCCTTGGAACGGGGCCGTATTCTCGAGCACCAGCGTCTGCATCGGCATCTCTCCCAAGCACCCTATCCTAGAGCAATCGGCCCGCGCGAGCGACAGCCCGCGGCGGGTTGCAATCGGTCCCCGAGGGGTTCAGTTTTCCACGGCGCGACGGGCCGCGGCGGTTTCGCGAAACGGATGGGTGGCCGAGCGGTCGAAGGCACCGGTCTTGAAAACCGGCAGGCGTGCAAGCGTCTCGTGGGTTCGAATCCCACCCCATCCGCCATATCCGGGACTCTACGGGAAAGGGGCGGAGCCAAGGCCGAGCCAACGACTTCGGCTCCGCAAGTCGCAGGGGGGAAACACAGGGAGGCATCTGGCAGGACAACCCGATCCCCCCACCAAGGACCCGCGGAAGGGAGAAACCGCAAGTCCAGCAAAAAATATTTCACATGCGGCAGGCGATTGTTACCGGAATATGACCCGGCGCCGCGCCCGCCGGATAGCTGACTTCAAGCCAGTTTTGGACCGAAATAGTACTTATTAATCAATATATTATAGTCATTTTCTGAGATTTTGAATCGCCCCGTGCTTCGGAACAAATGCGAATCGCCCTGGGCGAATCGGCAACCCGTCGGCAGCGCCGCGGCGGCACGCTTAGCGACGCCGGTCGATGAAACGCGGGGCTTTCACGCTGGCCTCGAACTCGCGGGCCAGCAGGCCGGGTTCGAGGATGACGATGTCGGGCGAGAGCTCGAAGGTCTCCTTGGTGCGCCTCTCCAGGTCCTCGCGCAGCGTGTCGGGGTCGGCGCCGCGGCGCGGCTCGACGGAAACCCGGAGGCGTTCGAGACCCGACGCGTCGCCGATCAGTTCGAGCTTGAAGTCGTTCACCGAGCGGTGCCCGAACATCATGTCCTCGAATTCCTGGTGGTTGACGTTGACACCGCGCAGCTTGAAGAAGCCCGCCGTGCGGTGGGCGTGGCGCATCGTGGGGAAGACCGAGAACGCCCCGTCGTCGCCCCCGGCGGGGTTCATGATCACGATGTCGCCCGAATCCCAGCGCAGGAACGGCGCCCCGTTGTTGCCGAACAGGGAGGTGCAAACCAGATGGCCGGGCTCGCCGTCCGGCACCGGCTTGCCGGTATCGGGGTCGAGCACCTCGAATATGGCGAGGTCGGCCCAGATCCTGAACCCCTGGCGGGACGGTCCCTCCGCGGCCAGCATGCTGATCTCGGTCATCCCGAAACAGTCGAAGACCCGGGCTCCCCAGTCGCGTTCGAGCTTTTCCCGCTTGGCCGCCGAAAGCGCCTCGGCGGAGCACAGCATGGTGGAGACCGAGCCTTCAGCAAGGTCCACGCCCTCCGAGTTGGCCAGGTTGGCGAGGTGCAGGCCGTAGCTCGACATGCCCAGCCAGACGGTGGGCTTGAGCGAGGAAATCAGGGCGAGCTGCTGGACCGACGGCAGCGACGCGCCGGAGCCCGCCCATACCGCGCCCATCCCCACGATCTGCGCCGCGCGCGCCCACATGTGGCCGACCGGATGGACCCCGAGCGGCGTCGAGATATGCGCCCTGTGGTTCGCCCCGTCTTCGATCCCCGCGGCCGCGAAGGTGCGGGTGAAACCGACCATGTTGAAGAGGATGTCCTCGAAAGTCTTCGGGTAGAACAACGGCTTTCCGGTGCTCCCGCCCGAGCGCCAGTACTCGCAGATCTCCTGACCGTCGAGCGTGCAGAAATCCTCGTAAAACCGCTCGTCCGACATCGCCCGAAGCTCGTCCTTGGTCAGGATCGGGATCTTCGACCACTCCTCGGGGTCGTCGAGCTTGCCGACGTCGATCCCCTCGAGGCGCGGGCGCCAGAACGGCGATCTGCGGGCGCGCTCGACGGCGATGCGCTTGCGTCTGCTCTGGATGCCTTCGATCTCTTCCGGGTTCTCCGGAATGCAGAGCGGCAAACCCGCGTAGATGTCCGGACGGCCCCGGGCCAGGCTCTCCAGCGCGCTCATTCCCCTGAATCGCTCCCGAGATAGCCGAGCGCGCCGATCCAGCGCTCCTGGGCGGCATAAGAGTCGGGGAGCGCCTCCTTCGCCTCCGCGTCGGCCATTGCGGCGAGGCGCCCGGCCTTTTCCGGGGTCGCCTCCGGTATCTCATCGAGGCTGTCCCCGATCATCCGCGCGTAGTCGTTGCCCACCGGACACACGTCCTGGCAGCGGCGGCAACCGCTGATCACCCCGGCACCGCGCAAAATGCTCTGCCACAGGTTGAAGCTGGTCTCGGAACGGATCATGTCGAGCCTGGCGGCATCGTCCGGCGCTTCCAGGATGTCGCCAAGGTGATCCGCGAGCTGCGAGAAACCGTGCGGCGACCGGTAGCTGTCGCAGGCGGGCCAGTCGCGGTCCCAGTGTCCCACCACGTCTCCCGGGCAGGCGGTCAAGCAGCGGCCGCATTCCGGGCCGAGGCAAAGCGCCTCCTCCCGCCGGCCATCGGTTTCGCAATCGACCGAACACATCACCGCGGTGATCAGGACCCGGGGGCCGAACTCGGGGGTGATAAGCTGCAGATTCAGGCCCAGCGTGCCGAGCCCGGCCTCGACCGCCGCATGGGTGAGCGACAGCACCGTGGTCATGTGCTGGTTGCGGTCGCCGCGATAGAGCCACGGATCGGCATGGGTCGGCGGGACGATGATCGTGGGATAGCCGTTGTCCTCCAGCCAGAAGACGAGCTCGAGCGAGGTTTCCTCCAGCATCGTGAGGACGAGCTCGTCGTTGTAATATTTGTGCCGCTCGTCCCAGCGCGCGATCCGGGTGGTGCCGGCGGAGTAGCGTTTGGCGAGGACGATCACGCGGCCGCCGTCATGCTCGGTGATGTCCTTCGGGCGGCGCGGGTCGCGCGGATCGGGCGGGTGCGCGTCCATCACCGCGCCGTCGGCGATACCGACGAGGTCGGCGCCGAGCGCCCTCGCCTTCGCCTTTATCGTGTCCGCGTCGAGCGGAGTCTGGAAGACGCCGACCATCTAGCGCTCGGACGCGTTCGTCTCGCGCTCGCGCTGCAGCGCCTTGAAGGCCTGGAGCTGGCGCGCGACAATGCCCTTGTAACCCTCCGGCCCCACCCAGCGCACGTTCCAGTCGTTCAGCCCGTCGACCTCGGCGCCTGACTTTCGGGCCTCCTTGAACGCGGCGGCCTTGTCCACCTTTTCCGGCGTCTTTTCGGGGATGACCTTCTGAAGCGGCGCGAGGAAAGCGTGGTAATCGTTGCCCACCGGGCAGACCGCGAGGCAACGGGGGCAGTCCCCGAACGACCCCACGACCCTGAGCAATCCCTGCCAGAACCCGTAGATTTCCCGGTCGGCGATCAGGCGCCGCCTGGTTTCCCCGTCGGAAACCAGGAAATGCTCCCAGAATTTCAGAATGGTGGTGAACCCGAACTCCTGCGCTTCGGTGGCACAGGCGCGCTTGTCGATGCCGAAATGGCGGACCGCGTCGGAGGGGCAGGAATAGAGACAGCGGCTGCAGCTCTCGCCGATGCAGACCTGCTCGGTCATCGGCTTGTCGGCCTCGAGCTCGCATTCGGTGAGCACGCCGGTCAGGTAGACCCTCGGTCCGAACTCGGGCGTCAGGATGTTGACCTCCAGCCCGAACGTGCCGAGCCCCGCCTCGATCCCGAGATGGCGCGTCGACAGCCGCCCGTAACTCGCCCGCTTGTAGCTCCAGTCGGTCTCCTGCGCCGCGGTGACGAAGCTCGGATGGCCCTCCCGTTCGAGGGCATCGACGAGACGGTAGGCGATCCTGTCCATCCGCCTCAGCACCAGCATGTCGATGTACTGGACCGGCACGTTCGTTTTGCACCGGAATGCGCCGACCGGAATGCGCTGGGCGATCGCCACGACGCTCTTCACATGCGGCGAAATCCGCTCGGGCGTCTGCGGGAACAGCGGGTCGGGCGGAAACGCGTTGAGGACGGAGGCGTCCGCGATCCCCACCAGGTCCGCGCCGAGATCCTTCGCCAGGGCCTTTACTTCGGTTGCGTCCATCGACTCCCCGCAGGACCGTGAACGGGCGCCAAACTGGCATAGGGGAGAGTTGCGGGCAAGGCGGGGCGGCGCGCGTTGCCCGGACGCCGGGCGGCGCGTATTTAGGTGCCATGAGTTCCCCGCCAACCCGACCCGTGCCAGGATTCGAGACAGGCGATATAGCCGCGGTGGACCGCGCGGCCGGCGATCTTCGCCGCGGTCTGCCGGTGATTCTTGCCGAACCCGGGGACACCGACGGCATCGTCGCGTTCGCGGCCGAATTCATCTCGGCATCGCGGCTCGACGCGCTGCGCCGGCTGGCGGGGCGGGAACCGGACCTGACGATTACCCATAACCGGGCCGCCACCCTGAAAATCCGTCTCTACACGCCGGACGTGATCAGGATTCCGGTGCCGGAGTGGCTCTCGATCGAGGGGTTGGCAAGCCTCGCGGATCCGGCGACCGACCTCGCCCAGCCCCTGCGCGGCCCGTTCGAGGCGCGGCGCGATCCGGTGCCGGCCGGCGTCGTCGCGGCGGTGCGGCTCGCCAAGATCGCGCGACTCCTGCCGGCGACGGTGACCGCGGAGGTAAGCGACCTCGCCGCCGCGCTCGGAACCGAAAAGGCGGACCTGCTCGGGGTCGGACCGTCCGCGGTCATGTCATACGATGTCGCCGCCTCGCACCGGCTGGAGCAGGTCACCGCGGCGAAAGTGCCGCTCGAGGGCGCCGAGGGAGCGCGCATTTTCGCCTTCCGCCCGCGGGACGGCGGGACCGAGCACTTCGCCATCGCGATCAACGACCCTCCCCCGCCCGGCCCGGTGCTGGCCCGGCTCCATTCGGAGTGCTTCACCGGCGATCTGCTCGGGTCGCTCAAATGCGATTGCGGGCAACAGCTGCGCGGCGCCATCGAACAAATCTCGTCCGAAGGCGCCGGCATTCTCCTCTACCTCGCCCAGGAAGGCCGCGGCATCGGGCTGATCAACAAGCTCCGGGCCTACGCCCTGCAGGACCTCGGCTTCGATACGGTGGAGGCGAACGAACGGCTGGGATTCGACGCGGACGAGCGGGTGTTCCTGCCCGCCGCCGAGATGCTGCGCCGGCTGGGCTATTCGTCGGTACGGCTGATGACCAACAACCCCGACAAGGTCGAGGCGCTCGCCCGCTTCGGAATCGAGGTCGCCGAACGGGTGCCGCACAGCTTCCCTTCCAACGACCACAACGCCTTCTACCTGTCGACGAAGGCGGAGAAGAGCGGGCATCTGTTGTAGCCGAGCGATCCTATCGACGAGATCGTCATCGCACGCTGAAAGAAACGCAACGAAATGGCACGGCCACGATTTGTCGCTCTGGACGGCCCGTGCCGGACGCGGTGCCGCCCCTGTGAGACGTCCATCCGCTTTGACATGCGACATAGGTCGTATTACGGTCGTCGATGATACGAAAGTTCCGGAGTCGGGCACTGCGTCGGTTCATGGAGCGAGGCGACGAGCGGCGCGTCCACCCGGAGCACCGCGACACCGTGCGCGACATCCTGGTGCGTCTCAACGCGTGTGCGAACCCGGACGATATGGACTTGCCCGGCTTTCGGCTGCACCGCCTCAGGGGCGAGTATGCCGGATTTTGGGCGGTGACGGTCGGCGCCAACTGGCGGGTGATCTTCCGATTCGAGGACGGCCACGCCACCGATGTCGACTATGTGGGCTACCACTAGGAAGGCAACGTTCATGCTTATGCACGATCCGCCCCACCCCGGCGCCTTCATTCGGCGTCAATGCCTCCAACCCCTCGGGCTGACGGTCACCGACGCCGCGAAGGGGCTGGCGGTTTCGCGCAACACGCTCTCTCTGTTACTCAACGGCCACATTGGCATATCGCCCGAAATGGCGATCCGGCTCTCCGAAGCATTCGGCGGCAGCCCGGAAAGCTGGCTGACCCAGCAGATGCAGTACGATCTCTGGCACACGCGGCACAACCGCGAGGCAGTCGAAATCCGCAAGTTCGCCGCTGCCTGACAGGCGAACTTGCGGGAGTCTGCGGCGGTGACGTTCTTCAACGCCCCTTGAACGCGGGCGGGCGTTTTTCCATGAACGCGGTGCGCCCCTCTGTGTAGTCCTCGCTGGCAAAACAGGCGTCGACGAGTTCCTGGCACGCCGCCAGGTCTCGTTCGCCGTCCGGCTTCAGCACCTCGTTGACGATCAGCTTCATCCCCTTGACCGTCAACGGAGCGTTGGCGGCGACGGTTCGTGCGTACTCGGTCACGGTTTCGGCGAGCGTTCCGTCGGGCACGACGCGCTGGACGAGGCCGATCGCATAGGCCTCGTCGGCGGGGATCATGCGGGCGGAAAAGACGATGTCGCGCGCCGCCCCGGGGCCCACCGCATCGACCAGCCGCTTGAGCCCGCCGAACCCGTAGCCGAGGCCGAGCCTGGCCGCCGGCAGCGCGAAGCGGGACTTCTCCGAACAGAAGCGCAGATCGCAGCAAAGCGCGAGACCGAGCCCGCCGCCCACGCAGTAACCGTCGATCTCGGCGATGGTGGGTTTGGGAATCGTCGCCACCATCGCGTTGGCGGAAGCGACCTTCGCGTTGTAGTTCCGGATCCCCTCCTCCGACGACCGCTCGGACTCGAATTTCGAGATATCGGCGCCCGATACGAACGCCCGTCCGCCGGCGCCGCTCAGCACCACGACACGGACTTCAGGATTATCGGCGAACCCGCGCAGGATTTCTTCCGCGGCCTCCCACATTTCGAGCGAGACCGCGTTCCGGCGCTCCGGATTGTTGAAGATCATCCGGCCGATACCATCGTCGATCTGGGACAGCATCTTGTCGGTGGCCATGCGTGTCGTCCTTCGTTTGGGTGTGTTTGCGCTCAGATCACGCCGCGTTCGCGAAGCCGGGCGATCTCATCCTGGTCGACCCCGATCGAGGCCAGAATTTCCTCCGCGTGCTCGCCCGGCTCCGGCGCCGGCGACGCGATCCGGCTGGGCGTGCGGCTGAGCTGCATGGGCTGGCGCACCATCCGGGTGCGGCCGAACGGGCGCGTCTCGACCGGCTGGGCGATCTCCAGATGCGCGAACTGGGGCTCGTCGAACATCTCGCGGATATCGTTGATCCGCCCCGCCGGCACCCCGGCCTCGTTGAACAGCGCGATCCAGCGGTCGCTCGTGTTCTTCCGCGTGATGTCCCCGATCAGCGCGTTGAGCGCCCGCCGGTTCTCCGACCGTTTTCGCCCGGTCTCGAAGCGCGGGTCCGCGAGCCACGCTTCGCGGTCGATCGCGGCGCAGAATCTCCGCCAGATCCGCTGCCCGGAAACGCCGATATTGATGTGGCCGTCGGCGGTCGGGTAGACGCTCGTCGGCATCGAGGTCGGGTGATCGTTGCCCGCCTGCCCCGGCACCTCGCCGCCGATCAGGTAGCGCGCGGCCTGGAAGTCGAGCATGAACGCCTGCGCCTCGATCAGCGAGGTCGCGACCCACTGCCCCTCGCCGGACCGCTCCCGCTCGTAGAGCGCAACGAAGATCCCGAGCGCGCAGAACAGGCCCGCGGTGAGGTCCGCGATGGGAATCCCGGCCCGCATCGGACCCCTTCCCGGCTCTCCGGTGATCGACATGAGCCCGGCCATGCCCTGGGCGATCTGGTCGAACCCGGGCCGGTCGGCGTCGGGCCCGTCCTGACCGAAGCCGGAGATGCTGCCGAGGACGATGCGGGGATTCACGGCCCGCAGTGCCTCGTAGCCGATACCGAGCCGGTCCTTGACGGCGGGACGGAAATTCTCGACCACGACGTCCGCCTGCTCGACCAGCTTTAGGAACAGAGCGCGCCCCTCGTCCGCATTGAGATTGAGCGTTAGCGAGCGCTTGTTGCGGTTGAGGTTCTGGTAGTCCGCCGTCGCGCGCGCCGCGCCCACCGCCCCGTCGTCCGCGAAGGCGGCGGGCGTTTCGATCCTGATGACGTCAGCCCCCCAATCGGCCAGCTGCCGGACGCAGGTGGGGCCCGAGCGGACCCGCGTAAGGTCGAGCACGGTGATGTGCTTCAGCGCATCCGAAGCGGGGCGGTGCGGCATGGGCGGAGACCTCGCGAAAATCCTTCCGGCAGTCTATGGCGCGGGCGCGCTAGCCGCCATCGGCGCGTCCGCGATAGACCGAGAGGTAGATGCCCGCCCCGATCAGCGCCACGCCGACGGCGTGGAACCATGCGAAGACCTCGCCCAGAAACACGATCGCCATGACCACGGTGAAGGCCACGATCAGGTGGATGAAAATTCCCGCCAGCGACGGCCCGAGATGCCGGATCGAGTAATTCCAGAGATAGATCGCCGCGACCGAGGAAAATACGGCGAGACCTACGATCGCGGCGATCGACGGCAAACCGAAAGTCATCGGCCGGTCGACGGCCCACTCGATCAGGTAGAACGGGATCAACAAAAGGGCGCCAAGAAAAAGCACCAGAAACAGCATCACGCGCTGGTCCAGCGAACGCGGAGCGAGCCTGAGATAGACCGCATAAAGCGCCCAGCTGATATAGGCGAACAGGACCATGATATCGCCGACGTTGAAATCGAGATTGAGGATTGCCCGGGGATCGCCGCGCCCGATCAGCGCGAAAACGCCGAGCAGGGAAACGAGTACGCCGGCCAGCTGGTTGGCCGTCACCCGGTCGCGAAAGATCGCCCAGGCGGCGACGATGATGATCAGCGGCTCGAAGGAGTTCAGAACGCCGACGTTGATGGCGATGGTGTATTGGAGCGACAGGAACAGAACCGCGTTGCCGCCGACGATGAGAAGAAACGACAGCAGCAGGATGATCCAGAAATGGCGTCTGATGAGATGGATCTGCTGAATCATCGGGCGCCAGGCGAAGGGCAGGACGATCAGCGCTCCGAGCATGGTACGCCAGAACGAAAGCCCGAGCGGCGGCACCTCCTCGCGCAAGCCCCGGACAACGACGGTGCTGCCGGCCCAACACAGCATCGCCACCGTCACCGCCAGATAGGGCGAGGTCAGGAAGCGCATCGCCAGGCCGCGCTCGTCGGAACCGGCTCGAAGCGGATTGCCTGCCATCGAATTACCTTGTGTCGCGGAGTTCGGCGCGCGCGCCGCCGGGGCAACCTATGTTGCGAACCCACCGGCGACAAGCGCTCGCCGGGCTTGCCCCGTGGCCGCGCGGGGCGGAAACTGCCCGCCGGCAAACCGGGTCGGGAGATACGAAATGGCGATCGAACGCGTTCAGTCCGAGAAGGTGTCGGAACCCCCGCCGGAGACATGGTCCAACTGTCTCGTCGCGGACGATCGCGTCTTCATCGCCGGGATGACCGCTCGCGGCGCCGATTTCAAGCCGCTCTCCGACATGGACGAGTACGAGCAGGCCAGGGTTTGCCTGACCAAGATACGGCATCTGATCGAGGCGGCGGGCGGGTCGATGGCCGATATCGTCAGGGTCAATATTTTCGTCACCGACATACGGAACCGCGAAGAGGTGTGGCGCGCCCGGCGCGAGTTCTTCTCCGGCGATTTTCCGGTGTCCACGCTGGTCGAGGTGAGCGCGCTCGCGGCGCCGGAGATGAACGTGGAGATCGAGGCGGAAGGCGTGCTGGGCGCTTCGGCGCGCGGTTGACCGCCCCGGACGACGCGGCGGCGCGCAACCTCAGCGCATCGGAGCCGCCGCCTCCTTGAGCGCCGCCAGCTCCTCTTCGGCCCGCCCGGTGTCGTCGAGCCCGGCCTTGCGGTCGATCGGAACGGCCTCCTTGTCATCCGCCGTCGGCAGCTTCCCGACCGGGTAGACCGCGACCCGTTCGTTGGCGCCCGAGACGTCGCGCCCGAGCGACAGGTCACGCTCGTTGGCGGCGGACGCCGCGACGATCCTGCCGTCCTCCTTCACGAGGTCGAGCCACCAGCGCTTGACCGGGTTGCGCTTGCCGTAGCCGAGCGCATCGTCGAGCCAGATCAGGAAACGGCGCGAGAACGGCAGCTTGATCGCCGCCCACATCGCGAGCCGGTGCGCCAGCAGCCCCTCCTTGTTCCACGGGCACATCTTCATGCAGCGCCCGCACGCCGAGCCCTTGAGGTTGGTCACCCGGTACTTGGTGCACTTCTCGACGTCGGGCTTCCAGATCTCGTAGCCGTTGTAGAGCAGCTTGTCGCCGAACGGGATGGCCTGGGCCGGGCACTCGCGCGCGCATTTGCGGCATTTGTCGCAGAAATCCTGGAGCCCGAAATCGATCGGCTTGTCGGGAACCAGCGGCAGGTCGGTGGTCACGACGGCGGTCTTGTGGCGCGGCCCGATGAAGGGGTTGAGGACGAGCTCGCCGATCCGGCTCATCTCGCCCAGCCCGGCAAGCAGCATCAGCGGAATCTGCATCACGTCGCCGTGGGCGTTGGAGTGCGCCTGGGCCGGGTAGCCGAGGCGGCGGATGTAATCGGCGACGATAGTGGCCGTGGTGGAGCCGTTGAGATATGCGCGATAGCTCTGCGCGCCGGACACCCAATCGTCGCCGGACGAGGCTTCGAACGTGTCCCAGCCCTGGTCGATCACGATGACGACCGCGAATTTGTGCCGGGTATCGATCGGCGTACCGTCGCTCTCGTGGGAGAACCATGCGTACTCGGGCACCTCGCACACCCCCACCATGTCGGCGTCGAGGAAATAGCAGAGCGATTTGACGTGTCTGGTCAGCTCTTCGGGGTCGTCAGGCAGCGGCGCCTTCTCGTCCGCCGGATCGCCCTTGTGGACGGGCACGTGCTTCCAGTGCAGGTGCCCGATCGCCGCGTTGAGCGGGTTCTTGGTGATGAAGCGCCGGATTTCCCTGGCGGGCTTGGGACCGAGATCGCCGTAGAAGGCACGGACGAAGAAGCCGGCGCGCTTGGGCACCTGCTTCACGTCGTCGGTGATCAGCGTCGTCGGACGATCGACGCGCCTGATCTTCTCCATCGGATAGCGGCCGAGATGCATCGGCCGCTTCTTGCGTGAAAGTATCCGCACGCCCGTATCCCCGCGCTGGACGATCCCGCCGACGCCCGGCCGGCGCGAGGACCGGCCGGCCGGGCGCGAACGAAGCGGACCCGGCTACTGGATGCCGTAGAGCGCCTTGGTGTTGTGATAGAGGATCTTTTCCTTGACCTCCATCGAGTATTCGTTGTCGGCGAGGAAGTCCGGCACGTCCGCCGTCAAATCCTCTTCCGTCGGTTCGTGCGGGAAGTCGGACGCGTAGATGATCCGGTCCGACCCCATCGCGTCGATGACGTATTTGAGGCTCTTCTCGCCCATCTCGCAGGACAGCCAGATGCTCTCCGTGTCGCGGATGATCTCCGAGGGCTTCTTCTTCAACTTCGGGCGGACGGGCGCGCCGAACACCGAATCGTATTCGTAGTCGAGCCGGTCCATCATGAAGGTGATCCAGGCGCAGCCGCCTTCCAGGAACGCGAACTTGAGATTGGGGAAGGTCTCGAAGACGCCGTTGAACATCATGTCGGTCATCTGGATCATCAGCGGGACCGGGTGTTCGAGGGTATGGACCTTGAGGAACGGCTTCAGGTTGTCGAGCCCGAAACCCCGGCTTACCGCGCCGTGGAAGGCGATGGTCATGCCCTGGCGCTCGGCCTCCTCGTAGATCGGCCAATAGCACTCGTCCCCGAAATACTTGCCGTTGACGGTCACCGTCGGGAGCAGCATCGCACCGAAATTGGTCCGCTCGGTGGCGCAGCGGGCCACTTCCTTCTTCGCGGCCTCGACGTCGTTGTAGGGGATCAGCCCGACGCCCCAGAGCCGGCCGTCCTTCTTGGTGTAGTGCTCTTCCAGCCAGTTGTTGTAGGCGATCGCGGTGGCGGTCTGGAACTCCTCGCTCTGCATCAGCCCGTAGGCCAGCCCGGACGTCGGGTAGAGAACGCTGCCCTCGAGCCCGATCTTGTCGAGGATCTCGGCCCAGATATCGGCGTCGGTCGACCAGTACCGCGCGCCTTCGTCGCCCTCCGCGACGATCGAGCTCCGCGACCAGCCGTCGAGGCTCGGAAAGATGGTCATGCCTTCGAGGCGGCGGTTGCCCGTCCACTTGCCTTCATAGTGCTGCGCGAGCTCGCGGTCCGGCTCGAGGACGTGGCCGTCGCCATCGAAGACGGGAATGTCATGTTGCATGGCCTGACGCTCCGTTCGGGTTTGGGTGCGTCAAGAGTGAAGCGGAACGCACGGCGGCTCAAGCCCCGATCGTCCGGGCGAGCAAGAGCGCGCCCCGGATGCCGGGTCGTTGGGGTCTGGACGGTCGACACCTCATGTCCTATCTGTTGGGCGGCCCGTTCGGCCGACCTCCTCGCACTTCAAGGGGCCGGAAATGAGCTCAGCCACCCCGACGATCCGATCGATCGCCTCCGGCGCCATCCTGGCCGCGGCGATGTGCCTCGCCGCGACGGCTTCGGGCGCGATGGAAACGCCGGCGAAGCAGGCCTACATCGTCGACCTGGAGACCGGGACGGTGCTGCTGGAGAAGGACAGCACCACCCCCACCCCGCCCGCGTCGTTGAGCAAGCTGATGACGCTCTACATGGTTTTCGAGCAGCTCAAGCAGGGAAAACTCTCCCTCGACGACAAGTTCGTCGTCAGCCGCAAGGCCTGGAAGATGGGCGGCTCCAAGATGTTCGTCGAAGTCGACAAGCGGGTGCGCGTCGAAGACCTGGTGCGGGGGATCGTCGTCCAGTCGGGCAACGACGCCTGCATCGTGGTCGCCGAAGCGATGTCGGGCTCGGAAAGCGCGTTCGCCGACGCGATGAACCGCAGGGCGGCGGAAATCGGTCTTACCGACACCCACCTCGTCAATTCCACCGGTTGGCCGGCCGACAGCCACCTCATGAGCCCGCGCGACCTCGCCGTTCTCGCGCAGCGCATCATCGAGGAATTTCCGGAATATTATCCCTATTTTGCGGAGAAATCCTTCCGCTACAACAAGATCAAACAGGGGAACCGCAACCCCCTGCTCTACCGCGACACCGGGGCGGACGGCCTGAAGACCGGCCATACGCGGGCGTCGGGCTACGGGCTCGTGGCGTCGGCCGTGCGCAACGGCCGGCGCGTGATGATGGTGCTCACCGGACTGCCGAGCGCCAGGACCCGGTCGTTCGAGGCGCGCCGCCTGCTGGACTGGGCCTATCAGTCATTCAAGAACTACGACCTCTTCCAGAGCGGCGCCGTCGTGGAGAATGCGGACGTCTGGCTCGGCGACGACGAGACGGTGCCGCTGGTTGCGGAGCGCGACGTCAAGATCTCCCTGCCCCGCGCCTCGCGCCGGGGGCTCAAGGCGAAAGTCGTCTACGAGGGTCCGGTTCCGGCGCCGATCGCCAAGGGAACGAAAATCGCGAGCCTCGTGATCACGGCCCCCGATTTCGATACGATCGAAGTGCCTCTCGTCGCCGGCGCCGATGTCGCACGGGTCGGCATCTTCGGCCGGCTGGGCGCGGCGATTTCCTACATGGTCTGGGGCGCCGATCGCTAACAGGCATGTCGGCGTTAGTCGACTGAAACCGCTCGCTTTTCCAAGGCTCGCGGACCGGTTGTGCCGCGGCAATCCGACTAACGCGACTGTGAATTGTTGTGATGGTGGGTATCACTTAGGGTCATGTCGTGGCTATGCCCGAAGTTACGGGGCGCCATGTCGTTTTTCCATACACCTGTCCCATCGACAAGGAGACGAACCGATGACCAAGAGCCCAGTGTTTCTCGCGGCCGCGCTTCTGGCCGCCGCCAATTTCGCCGCCTCCGACGCGGCTCAAGCGGCCGACAAGCAGGAGAAGTGCTACGGCGTCTCGCTCGCCGGCAAGAACGACTGCAAGGCGGGTCCGGGAACGAGTTGCCAGGGCAGCTCGACCGTGGACTACCAGGGGAATGCCTGGAAGCTGGTCCCCGCCGGATCGTGCGAGGGTATGTCCTTCAAGACCAAGGACGGCCGGACGGTGTCAGGCAGCCTGAAGGAGCTGAAGCGCGACATTCCGAGCTGATCGGATAACGTCCGGGACGCCGTCCGGGCCTTCGACCCGGCGGCGACCGGACGATTTGTCGACGAATCCGGCAATGCCGGCACTTTATCCTTTCACGCCGTTTACCTCGCGGATGCCCGCGCGGGCCGGCGTCGGGTTCAAGGGCGAGCATGCGGAGACGGTCTGCGGGGACCGACCGGACGTCGGCTGGTTCGAGGTCCATCCGGAAAACTACATGGTTGCCGGCGGGCCGAGGCTCGCGGTGCTCGAGGAGCTGCGCGGCAATTACCCGCTGTCGCTGCACGGCGTAGGCCTGTCGCTCGGCGGTGCCGAACGACTCGACTCCGACCATTTGAGAGCCTTCCGCGAGCTGGCGGACCGCTTCGAGCCGGGGCTGATTTCCGAACACATCGCCTGGTCCGCGCATGGCGGGATGTGGTTCGCGGACCTGCTCCCTCCGAGCCTTAGCCGGGCCGGCCTCGACCGCATTTGCGACAATATCGACGAGACGCAGGAAGCGCTCGGCCGTGCGATCCTGATCGAGAACCCGGCCAACTACCTCGTCTTGCCGGACCGCGACATGGACGAGGTCGCTTTCATCGTCGAAACGGCGAGGCGGACCGGTTGCGGCCTGCTGGTCGACGTCAACAACATCTACGTCAGTGCCGAAAATGTCGGCATCGACGCGGACGCCTATATCGATGCCGTCCCTGCCGACCTCATCGGGGAAATCCATCTTGCCGGCTTCACGGTCGACGAGCACGCCGGCGAGCGTCTGCTGATCGACAGCCACGGCGCGGCGGTCGACGCCGCGGTCTGGCGGCTCTACGACAGGCTGATCGCGCGAGTCGGGCCGCGCCCGACACTGGTCGAGTGGGACAAGGACATTCCCGACTGGGACGTGCTGCATGCCGAAGCGGTCGAGGCGGAGAGCCGCCTGGCCCGCCTTGCCGAGCCGGTGCCGGCATGAGGAGGCGCCTGGGATGAGCGCGCCTCTGGCTGCCCGGCAGGCGGATTTCGCCGCGGCCCTGAGAGACCCCTCGCCGGATGCGGTGCCGGACGGTTTCTCCGAAGCCGCCGCCCGGCGTTTCCGCGTATACCGCAACAATGTGCGCGTCGCGCTGATAGAGGCGCTTGCAGCCGCCTACCCGGCGGTGTCGAGGCTGGTCGGAGAGCCCTTCTTCCACCGCATGGCCGGCGTCTACGCGGCGGAGGAACCCTCGCGCGAGCGCACGCTCAATCTCTACGGCGAAAACTTCGCGGATTTCGTCGCCGGCTTCGCTCCGGCTGGCGAGTTGCCCTATCTCGCCGACATCGCCCGGCTCGAACGCGCGGTGCTCGAAGCGCGCCATGCGGCCGATGCCCCGGTGCTGGACCCGGCCGCGGCGGCCGCTCTCGGTTCCAGGCTCGCTTCCGCGTGGCTGATACCGCACCCGGCGACCCGGCTGGTGCGCTCCGAATATCCGGTTGCCGAGATCTGGCACGCCAACACGGCCGAGGCGCCGACGCCGGACGACCTGGTCCTGACCGCGGGAGCTGCCGGCGCGCTGGTGTCGCGGCCCGCGCTGTCCGTTTCGGTGCAAGCTCTGGCGCCGGGCCGATGCGCATTCGCGGAAACCCTGCTGGACGGCGGCGATCCGGCCGCCGCGCATGCGGCCGCGGCCTCGCGTGAAGAAGATTTCGACGTTATACCGGCATTCAGGGACCTGCTTGCCGCGGGCGCCTTCGCGGGCGTCGCGAACGAACCGGGCGAAGGAGGGTAGCGATGGGTGGCCTGTCGAACATGGTGCGGCAACTGGTCGATCTCGGCCACCGTATCGCGGAGCCCGTGACGGGCGGGCTGGGGCCGGTCGCGCTGCTCGCGCTACGGCTGCCCGTCGCCATCGTCTTCTGGCGCTCCGGCCGCGCCAAGGTGGAGGGGTGGAACATCTTTTCCGTCGGCGACTCGCAGTATTTCCTGTTCCGCGAGGAGTTCGGCATGCCGATGCCGGAACTGACCGCGCATGTGACCGCGATCGCCGAGCACGTATTGCCGGTTCTTCTGGTGCTCGGCCTGCTGACCCGGCTCAGCGCGCTCGGCATGTTCGTCATGACCCTGGTGATCCAGTTCTTCGTCTTCCCGGACGCATGGCAGGTCCACATGTTCTGGGCGGCAATCCTGTTCGCCGTCATGATCCTCGGCCCCGGACGCATCTCGCTCGACCGGGTGTTTTTCAGGCGGTAGGGCGCGCGGGCCGCGCGATGAAGAACAACCTGGACGGCGGCGAGGCGCTGGTCGAGGCAATCCGCAATCTCGGCATAGAGCACGTGATCATGGCTCCCGGCTCGGAGTGGTCCCCGGTCTGGGAGGCGCTCACCCGGCAGCGGGTCGAGAACGTCCCGGGCCCCGCCTACATGCAGATCTGGCACGAGACCCTCGCGGTGAATATCGCCACCGGCTACACCTTCATGACCGGACTGCCCCAGGCGGTGCTGCTGCACGCCGGCGTGGGTCCGATGCAGGGGATGATGGCGATCAACGCCGCCCTGCAGTCGGAGATCCCGATGCTGGTGCTGGCCGGCGAATCGGTCACGCTCGGCGCCGACCCCGACCTCAAAATGGAGGCGCAGTGGTATGGCGGGGTGAGCCCGGGAGGTATCGATAAGCTGATTTCCCCTTCGGTGAAATGGTCGGGTCTGGTCCCCAGCGCCCCCACGCTCTACCGCAGCGTGGTGCGCGCCGGCGAGATGGCGCGGCGCGCCCCGCGCGGGCCGGTGTTTCTCGATGTACCGCTCGAATACATGCTGGAGGACTGGAACCCGGAGGACGGTCTCGACCGGGTGCCACCCGCCTCCACCACCCTGCCGGTGGCGACGGAGCTGGACGGGCTGGTCCGGGAGATCGCTGCGGCGACGAACCCGGTCATCGTCACCGAGTTCGCAGGCCGCGAGCCCGGCGCCTTCGAGGCGCTGGTCGACTTCGCGGAAGCCGGCGCGATCCCCGTGATCGGCGGTCGAACGGCGTTCTACGGCAACTTCCCGACCGACCACGATCTGTGGCAGGGGGTGGAGACATACGCCCATCTGGAGGATGCCGACCTGGTTCTCCTGGTCGGCGCAAGGACGCCCTGGTATCCGCCGACCGACCGCCCGACGGACGGGCGGATCGTCTCGATCGGCGACCACCCCCACAAGGAATGGCTGGTCTACCAGGTGATGCACGCGGACGCCTATCTGGAAGGGGATATCGCGGCGACCCTCGCCGCGCTCGCCGAGCGGCTCCGCGAGCGGGGCCCCGGGGAAGCGGTCAGGCGCGCACGGCGGGACAGGTGGGCCGCCGAGCACGCCGCGCTGATGGCGAAGCTGCGGGCCGACCGGGAGGCGTCCGCCGGCGATACGCTCGATACGCTCTCCGTCTGCCGCGCTCTCGAACGGACGATGCCGGCGGACACCGTCTATGTCGACGAGACCATCACCCATTTCCTGACCATGCGGCACCATTTGCCGGTGACCCGGGCGCGGTCGCTCTACAAGCTGACGGTGAGCGGTCTCGGCCAGGGGCTGGGGCTGGCTCTCGGCATGAAACTGGGAGCGCCCGAGCGGCCGGTGGTGGCGGTCGTGGGCGACGGCAGCTTTCTCTACAACCCGATCCCCCAGGCGCTGGGCGCCTCGCGGGATTACGGCCTGCCGATCGTTGTGCTGATCATGAACAACCGGGGCTACCAGGCGATGCTGAACGGCCAGCGCCTCTACTACGCCGACGGCATGGCGCGGCGGACCGAGCTGACGCTGGGGTACCGGATCGACCCGCCGGCCTACGAGGAGATGGGGGCGCCGTTCGGCATCGAGGGCGCCCGCGCCGAGACGGCGGACGAGCTCGCGGCGGCGCTTGAACGGGCCTTGAGGGAAACCCGGGCGGGCCGCAGCTATATCGTCAACGCGGTGCTGCCGGAGTAGGGCGTGTTCCCGTTCGATACTGAATAGCGAAGACACGCCAGCGGGTGCGCGCCGGTCTTAGGTCAGGCCCAGCGACTGAGCTGGCCTCGCCCATGAGGGTGGCAAGCTTGGCCGCCTTGGTCCTGAGCTGGTCGGCGACCAGGCGCCACGCCGCGATCCGGCCGGGCGGCGCTCAGCCGCCGGCGTGCCGGTTGCCGAGGCCGTCGATGATAGGGCAGTCTGGCCGGTCGTCGCCCTTGCAGGCGTCGACGAGGTAGGCGAGCTCGTCGTGCAGCGACTTCAGCTCCCGCTGCTTCTCCGCGATGTCTTCCAGCCGCCTCGTGGCGATACGCTTCACATCGGCGCTGGAACGGTTCCGGTCCTCGTAGAGGCTCAGCAACTCGCGGCACTCTTCGATCGAGAATCCGAACTCCCGCGCCCGGCGCACGAACACCAGCTTCCGCACGGCGCCGCCGTCATAGGTCCTGTATCCCGTCTCGGAGCGGGACGGTGCCGATACCAGTCCGATATCCGCGTAGTAGCGCACCGTCTTCACGGGCAGTCCGGCCGTCTTCGCCGCCGTGGAGATATTCATCGCAGGTCCATTGACTTTCCAGTTACTGGAAACCCTAGATTGCCCGTATGAACGGATCAACAGGGGCCGCCATGGTCGCGCTCGCCGCGAACGCCGCCATCGATTGGCGCTGCCGCCATACTTGGCCGCCGGCTTTGTCACCCCGCTGCCCTACACTTACTGGCGTCTGAAGGCGCTCGGTCGGGCATGTCACTGAAGCGGTCCGCCATTCTGCTGATCCTGGCCGCGGCCGTGGGCATCGGCGGATACCTTTATTTCGATGGCGGGGACGGTGCGGGCGGCGGCGCGGCGATCGCCTCGGTCACCGTGCCGGGCTCCTTCTCGGCCCGGGCGCAAGCCGGGCGGAAGATCTACGAGGCCAACTGCGCATCCTGCCATGGAAGAAACGCTGCGGGGCAGGTCGGGGTCGCCCCGCCCCTGGTCCACATCGTCTACGAGCCCGGCCATCACGGCGACGAGTCGTTCCAGCGCGCGGTCGCGCGCGGCGTCCGGGCGCACCACTGGCGTTTCGGCGACATGCCGCCGGTCGACGGGCTGACCCGCCGCGACGTGGCGGCGGTCGTCTCCTATGTCCGGGAACTGCAGCGGGCCAACGGCATCCGATGAACCGGAGAGAATTCCTCGCCTGCTCGGCCACTCCGGGACACGACGCTGGTCGACCGGGGCCGGAGCCGGGATATCCTCTGCGTGTTCGACAATCCCGGCAAATGGCTGCTGCACTGCCACACGCCGGGGCATCAGGCCCCCGGCATGAACACCTGGGTGGTGGTCACATGATCCCCGACCGTCCCGTCGCGAAGCGCAGCCTGTTCGCGCGATACGGCATGCTGGTCTGTTGTGTCGCCATGACGCTGCCGATCGCCGGCTACCTCCTGAGCGGCGGAACCTTCGGCGGTCTGCTCGACGACCTGGCGCTGGTAGTGCCGCTGCTCGCCTGCGTCGGGATGCATTTCGTGCTGCATCGCCTGCCGGGCCGGTCCTGTCACGGCGGACATGATGAAGGAGACACGTCGGCGCCCCCGCCTGACCCCGGCGCGACGCCCGGCGACACGCCATCGCACTGGACCGACGTGATCTACGCCGAGCGACCCGCCCCCCCGGCTGCGCCGACCGACGCGGCCGTCCGGTCCAAGCTGCGATCCCGTCGTTTCGGAAAAGGAGAGCAGGAATGAATCGACTGCCGAACCCGGCAAGACACGGCAGCATCGCCGCAAGAGCCATGCGGTACGCCACCTTCGCGATCGCCGCGGGGCTTCTCGCCGCTACGTCCGTATCGGCCGGAAGCCTGGCAGAGACGTCCGCGGCCGCGTCGCCCGACAGGGATGCTGTCCGCAAGATCGTCAGAGAATATCTGCTGGAGCATCCCGAAGTCATCGAGGAGGACATCCGGATCCTGCAGGCCAGACGGGAGGCCGAGCAGCAGAACCGGACCCGGGCCGCGATCGCCGCGCATGACAAGGCGCTGCTGGCCCATCCGATGTCCCCGGTCTCCGGCAACCCAAAGGGAGACGTCACGCTCGTCGAGTTCTTCGACTATCAGTGCGGCTACTGCAAGCGCTCGCTGAAACCGGTCATGGACCTGCTGAAGTCCGACGGGCAGCTCCGCATCGTGTGGAAGGAGTTTCCCATCCTGGGCCCGGTCTCACGCTTTGCCGCGCGCGCCGGCATGGCCTCGGAGAAGCAGGGGCGCTATCTCGAGTTTCATGAGGCCGTCATGGGCTCGCGCGGGAAGCTGACGGAAGACCGGGTCATGGCCATGGCCGCCGATGCCGGCCTCGACGTCCGGCGCCTGCGCCGCGACATGCGGGATCCCGCCATCGATGACTATCTCGACGAAACGATCCGCCTCGCCCGCATCCTCGGCATCAACGGCACGCCGGCCTTCGTGATCGGCGACACTCTGGTTCCGGGCGCCGTCGGCGGAGACCGGCTGAAGGAACTCATCGCCAGGGCCCGCTCCGGCGGATAGGTCCGCCTCCGGCGTCGAACGCCCACCGCGTTCCGGGATCGTTCGCGGGAACACCGGCACACCGCGCTTGGGGCGGCCTGCAACGCATCCGCGATGCGGCGGAGCTCGGTGTTTTTCCGGGCATGTGCGCGGATCGCCCTGGCCGCACCCCGGGGATGGGCATACGAGTCGTCGGCCGACGCACCGCCGCCTTGCGACCGAGAGACCGCGGAACCGGAGATGCTGCCTGTCCGGCGACGCGGAAGCCTGGGACGGCATCAGCGTCGAGGAAGCCTACGACCGACTCCCCGAACCCGACGGCGAGTCCTCCCAGCAGCCGACGGACGCTACCGGAGGCGCGCAGGGGCGGGACGGCGCGTCTCCCCCGAAGGACGG
>JAJEHI010000179.1 GCA_022823775.1 Defluviicoccus sp.
GGGGGGCGCGCCCCCCCCCCGCCCCCCCCCCCCGGGGTGGGGGTCTCGGCTCGGGCGCCCCCCCCACGCTCGCCCCCCCCCCCCCGGGGGTTGTGGGTCGGGGTGGGGGGCTTTTCCGGGCGACGGCTGGCTGCAATCGTGTCCGGTCGAAGAATACTCTACGCGTCGCCGACCACGACCAGCAGGTCTTTCGTCTCCACGGTCGTGCCGGCCGGGGAGACGATCCGCGAGACGACGCCGCCCCGCGCGGCGCGGATCACGGTCTCCATCTTCATCGCCTCGATGGCGACGAGCACGTCGCCCTCCTCGACCGCCTCGCCCTCGGCGAAGAACACCTTGACCACCATCCCCGGCATCGGCGCGCCGACGTGACCGGCATTGCCCTCCTCGACCTTGGGCAGCGCGGCGCCCGCCGCCGCGGCGCTCCTGTCGCCGATACGCACAGTGCGCGGTTGCCCGTTGAGCTCGAAGAAGACGCTGCATTCGCCCTTCCGGTCGGGCTCGCTCCGCGCGAGATAGCGGACGATCAGGGTTCGCCCGCGTTCGATGTCGACCGCGATCTCCTCGCCCGGCTCCATGCCGTAGAAATAGACCGGCGTTGGCAGGACGCTGACGTCGCCGTACTCCCGCTGCCGGGCGGCGTATTCGGCGAAGACCTGCGGGTACATCAGCCAGGAAGCGAACTCGGCGTCGCCGATCGGGCGCGCGGCCGCTTCCTCGGCGCGTTCCCGATCCGAGTCGAGGTCCGCGTCCGGCATCGCCGAACCGGGCCGCACCGTTATCGGCTCCCGCCCCTTGAGGATCTTGTCCTGCAAGGCGCGCGGGAAGCCGCCATGGGGCTGTCCGAGCTCTCCGGCGAACAGCGAGACAACCGATTCCGGAAAGGCGATTTCCCGCTCCGGGTTGGCGACGTCGTCCGGCGTCAGCCCGCTGGTGACCATGGTCAGCGCCATGTCGCCGACCACCTTGGACGACGGCGTCACCTTGACGATGTCGCCGAACATGCGGTTGACCTCGGCATAGGTGCGGGAGACCTCGGGCCAGTGCTGGTCGTCGATGCCCATTGCACGCGCCTGCTCGCGCAGGTTGGTGTACTGGCCGCCGGGGATTTCGTGGTTGTAGACGTCGGACGTGCCGGCGCGGAAGTCGCTTTCGAACGCGCGGTACCCGTTGCGCACCTGCTCCCAGTAGGTCGAGAGCGCCATCACCGTCTCGGGGTCGATGCCGGGATCGCGCGCCGAATGGCGGAGCGCGGCGACGATCGAGCCGAAGCTCGGCTGCGAGGTGAGCCCGCTCATCGAATCCATCGCGGCGTCGACCGCGTCCACGCCCGCCTCGACCGCCGCCAGCACGCTCGCCCCCGAAATGCCGCTCGTATCGTGGGTGTGGAAGTGGATCGGGATGCCGATTTCCTGCTTCAGCGCCGCCACCAGGGTCCGCGCGGCGGCTGGCTTGCAGAGGCCCGCCATGTCCTTGATGCACAATATGTGCGCCCCGGCGGCTTCGAGTTCCCTGGCGAGCGAGACGTAGTACCGGAGGTCGTATTTCGGCCGGCCCGGGTCCATCATGTCGCCGGTGTAGCAGATCGCCGCCTCGCAGAGCCTGCCGGTTTCCAGCACGGCGTCCATCGCCGGGCGCATGTTCTCGACCCAGTTGAGCGAATCGAAGATCCGGAACAGGTCGATACCGTTCCCGGCCGACTGGCGGACGAAATAGCGGACGACATTGTCCGGATAGGTGGTGTAGCCGACGCCGTTCGACGCGCGAAGCAGCATCTGGGTCAGGATGTTGGGCATCGCCGCGCGCAGCTTTTCGAGGCGGTCCCACGGGCACTCGTCGAGGAATCGCATCGCCACGTCGAAGGTCGCGCCGCCCCAGCACTCGACCGAGAGAAGCTGGGGCAGGAGGCGGGCATAGGCCGGCGCGATCGCCGCGAGGTCGTGAGTGCGCACGCGCGTCGCCAGCAGCGACTGGTGCGCGTCGCGGAACGTGGTATCCGTCATCAGCACCCGGTCCCGGTCGAGCATCCACCGGGCGAAGCCTTCGGGGCCGAGGGAATCGAGCCGTTGGCGCGACCCGTCCGGGATGTCGGCGCGCCCGACATCGGGCACGGCGGGCAACTGGCGCGTCGGAGGTTCGGCGCGGCCCTCGACGGCGTCGTTCCCGTTGACGACGATCCCGCCGATATAGCGCAGCAGCCGGGTGGCGCGATCCTGGCGCTCGACGAAATCGAACAGTTCCGGCGTTTCGTCGACGAAGCGCGTCGTATACGAGCCGTCGAGGAATTGCCGGTGCCCGATGACGTTCTCGAGGAAGGCGAGGTTGGTCGCGACGCCCCGGATGCGGAACTCGCGGAGCGCCCGGTCCATCCGCTGGACGGCCTCGTCCGGCGTGGGCGCCCAGGTCGTCACCTTTTCGAGAAGCGAATCGTAAAACGGCGTGATGCGGGCGCCGGAATAGGCGGTGCCGCCATCGAGCCGCACGCCGAACCCGGTCGCGCCGCGATAGGCGGTCAGCACGCCGTAATCGGGGATGAAATTGTTCTCCGGATCCTCCGTCGTAACCCGGCATTGCAGGGCATGGCCGTTGACCCGGATCTCGCCCTGCGGCGGGACGCCGCTCTCGGGCGTGCCGATCCGGGCGCCGCCGGCGATCCGGATCTGGGCTTTCACCAGATCGACGCCGGTCACCACCTCGGTGACGGTGTGCTCGACCTGGATGCGCGGATTGACCTCGATGAAATAGTAGGCGCCGGTGTCGGCGTCGACCAGGAACTCGACGGTGCCGGCGTTGTTGTAACCCACCGCGCGGCCGAGCTTCAGCGCGTCCTCGTGCATCGCGTCGCGGGTCGCGGGGTCGAGCGCGTGCGCGGGCGCGCGTTCGACGATCTTCTGATTGCGCCGCTGCACCGAGCAGTCCCGCTCGTGTAGGTGCACGAGGTTGCCGTGATCGTCGCCGAGGATCTGGACCTCGACATGGCGCGCGCGTCGGATCAGCTTTTCGAGATAGACCTCGTCGTTGCCGAACGCCGCCAGGCACTCGCGCCGCGCGGCCTCGACCTCGTCGGCGAGCCGGGACTCATCGTCGATCGCGCGCATGCCCCGCCCGCCGCCGCCCCAGCTCGCCTTGAGCATGACGGGAAAGCCGACCTCCCGGGCGAGGCGCGCGGCCTCGTCCGCGTCGCGCGGCAGCGGGCCGGTCGCCGGAACCACCGGCACGCCGGCGTCCCGCGCGATGTCCCGGGCCGCGACCTTGTTGCCCAGCTGGCGCATGATCTCGGGCCGAGGACCGACGAAGGCGATGCCGGCATCGGCGCAGGCCTCGGCGAATTCCGGGTTCTCGGACAGGAAGCCGTAGCCCGGGTGGATCGCGTCGGCCCCGTTCTCGCGGGCGATCCGGAGCGCCTCGTCGATGCTGAGATAGGCCTCGATCGGGCCCATGCCGCGGCCGACGAGATAGGCTTCGTCGGCCTTGAACCGGTGCAGCGCGAACCGGTCCTCCTGGGAATAGATGGCGATGGTCCGGATGCCGAGTTCAACCGCCGCGCGCAGCGCCCGGATGGCGATTTCGCTCCGGTTCGCGACCAGTATTCGCCGGAACCGGGTCTGAGGCTGGCCGGTCATGACGCCTCCGTTTGGGCCCGGTGGGCCATCCGACGCCGGACGGCCGGACGTGCCGCCGAACCGGGATCGGATGGCGGAGGGGGTGGGATTCGAACCCACGGTACGCATAGCGCACAACGGTTTTCGAGACCGCCCCGTTCGACCACTCCGGCACCCCTCCGCGCGCAGGCCCCGGTCCAGAGGCGGCGCGGACCCTAGCGCAAAGCCCTTCCCGGCCGCAAGCCAAACGCCTCAGCGGGATCGGCCGGACCGGGCCGCGTGCTTGGCCGCGCGGTAGCCGAACACCATCGCGGGGCCGAGCGTGGTCCCGGGCCCGGGATAGGTGCCGGCCATGATCGAGCCCATGTCGTTGCCGCAGGCGTAAAGGCCGGGGATGGGAACGTCGTCCGCCCCCAGCACCTCCCCGTCCGCGGTGGCGGCGAGGCCGGCGCTGCAGGCGAGCTCCGCCGGCCACACCGCCATCGCCACCAGCGGCGTCCCGTCTATCGGCGCGAGACAGGGGTTGGGACGGTTGTCGGGATCGCCGTTGAACCGGTTGAGCTCGGTGTCGCCCTTGCCGAAATCGGCGTCCGTTCCCTCTTTGGCGAAGCGGTTGTGACGCGTGATCGTGTCCGCCAGCCCTTCCGGGTCGACCCCGATCTTCGCCGCCAGCTCCTCGGCGGTCGCCCCGAGCGACACATAACCCGCCGTCTCGAACCGCGCGAGGCGGGCGGTCTCCGGGTGGATGTCGCCGAGCCCGTACTTGCGGACGAACCCGGCATCGCAGACCAGCCAGGCGGGGATCGACGGGTCGATCTCGTGCGCCCGGAACATGCCCTCGACGAAGTCGTGATAGGACACCGCCTCGTTGACGAAGCGCCGGCCGGCCGCGTTCACCGCGATCAGTCCCGGCTTGGCGCGATCGAGAAGAATGTGCGGGTAGAGCCCGGTCCCGCCTCCCTTCCGCGGGTTGAGGGACACCGGGGTCCACAGCCCGCCCTCGCCCCTGCTCTCGATCCTGCCGCCCATGCGTTCGCCGGCGGCGAGCCCGTCGCCCGTGTCCTCCTCGACGGCGAGCGAGTATTTGGGTTCGGGGCGGGGCATGAAGGCGTCGCGGAACGCCCGGTTATGCGCGACCCCTCCGGTGGCGAGCACCACGCCGCGCCGCGCCGCGACCCTTATCCGACCGTTCGCGGTCTCCAGCACCGCGCCGGCCGCGCGGCCCTCTTCCTCGACGATTTCGGCGAGCGCCGCGCCGAACTCGACCGGAACGCCGTTCCGCTTGAGGCTGTGGAAAAGCCGGCCGATCAGGGCGTTCCCCATCGTCAGCCGGGTGCCCCGCCGGAACCGGAGCCGGTCCGCCAGATATCGCAGCACCAGCCCGGCGGTATGCGCGAAATTGCCGAGCGACCGGTAGCGGCCCAGCATCCGCGTCAGGTCGACCTTGCTTACCATCATGCCGCCGAACAGCAGGTATTCCGGGATCGGCGGGCGAACGCGGGCGAAGTCGGCGCCGAGCCTGCGGCCGTCGAACGTCTCCGGGACGATCGCGCGCCCCTCGACCGCCGCGCCGGGCAGGTTGCTGCGGTAGTCGGGGTGACGGCCGCAGGCGACGAAGCTGAGTTCGGTGCGCGCGACAAGGTCGTCGATCACCCCCGGCCCGTCCTCAAGGTAGACCGCGCGGCGCGAATCCGCTCCGTTATCCCCGATCAGCGAATCGAGATAGCGGGCCGCGTCCTCGGCGCGGTCGGCGAACCCGGCGTCCCGGTTCTGGCTGTTGCCGGGGATCCAGAGCGTGCCGGCCGAGGTCGCGCCGGTGCCGCCGACCTGTTGCGACTTCTCGCAGATCAGCACGTCGAGCCCTTCGAGCGCCGCCACGAGTCCCGCCGTCATCCCGCCGGGTCCCGCCCCGGCCACCAGCAGGTCGACCTCACGGTCCCACGCGTTTTCGCTTACGCCGGTCATTCAGTCGATCCGGGGCACGATTTCTTCGGCGAAGACCTGCATCTGGTCGAGGAGCTCCTGTAGATCGTTGGCCGCGAAGTAGAGACCGAGGAGATGGGTGACGCCGGCCTCGCCGAGACGGTTGGCGCGCTCCACGACATCGTCCACCGTGCCGATCAGGTTGATGTCCTCGTGGCCGAGCGCCCCCTGCTCCTTCAGCGTCGATTTGCGGAGCGAGGTGAGATGCGCGCACATCTGGGTCTTCTCGAAGCGCGCCAGCGCGGCGTCGCGGGTCTTGCCGATATGGACGATGTATTGCGGCGCGACCTCGATCGACGCGGGATCGCGCTCCGCCTCTCCGGCCAGACGATGAAGCTCCCTCACGTCGGCCGCGATGCGGTCCAGCGGCACCGCGGCGGGCAGCCAGCCGTCGGCGTGTTCCACCGTGCGTCGCAGGTTGTTGGCGTTGTTGCCCCCGACATAGAGCGGGATCCGGTCCTGTTTCGGCTTGGGCCAGAGCTCGACATCGCGAAACCCGTAATAGGCGCCGTCATAGGACGCCACACGCTCGCGGAACAGGAGCCCGAGCGCCTCCAGCCCCTCGTCGACGATCCTGCCGCGGGCGGTCTTGCTGCCGGGCTGGAGCGCCTCGAACTCCTCGCGGTAGGCGCCGATCCCGACGCCGATTTCGAGCCGCCCGCCGGAGAAATGGTCGAGCGTCGCGATCTGTTTCGCCGTCACCACGATGTCGCGCCGCATCGGGAGCACCAGGATACCGGTGCCGAAGCGGAGCGTCGTCGTTTCGGACGCGACGAAGGAATAGGTTATCAGCGGTTCCCAGAACCGGGGCGGCGTGGGGAACTCGGCGCGCACATAGTGCTGCGTCGTCATGTGGTCGTTGCCCCAGACCGAGTGATAGCCGAGCGCCTCGGCGTGTCTGGCGATACGGATCACCGCTTCCGGATCGGAAAACGGGATGGGGTAGGTAAGCCCCTCCATCCCGGTCGGCAGACCGACGCTAACCCGCATTCCCGACCTCCCGTTCCCTCAGCCGCGCCGTTGCTCGCGCATCGACCCCGCCACTCACGTCCAGCGCCACAGCATAGCGGCGGCGCGCGGCATCGGGCGACACCAGCCCCGCCCGGCAGTCCCGCGCGACCGCTTCCGGGTCCCGCGTTCCGGGGTCGCCGAGCCCGCCTCCTCCCGGCATCTCGATCACCACGCGGTCGCCGGGGGGAACGGTCTGGGTGCCCTTGCCGTCGAGCTCCCTGCCGGAGGCGAGCGAGACACGGCCGGCGGACCCTTCGTCCCCGCCTTCCCGCCCGCGCGGCGGATGGTCGATGCGGTCGAACAGGGCGCTGAAGGCGAACGGCGCGTCCTCGAGGATGCCGAGCTCCATCACCTGCCCGAGCCCGCCGCGGTTCGCGCCGGCGCCCCCGGAATCGGTGCGGAATTCCTTGCGCCAGAACACGACCGGGGAGATCGCCTCGGTGACCTCCACGGGCACACTCCTGACCCCGCTCGGGAAGCCGGTGGCGGACAGCCCGTCCTTGCCGGGCCGCGCGCCGGCGCCGCCGGAGTGGAAGCTGAGCACGGTGAACGGTTCGGCGTCGGCGACGGCGGCGGGGTCGCACTCGACCCGGCCCGGCCCGCCGAACGCGTAGACGTTCCAGAGGCACGACGTGCCCTCCGCCGGAACCGCGCCTCCGATCGCCTGGGAGAGGCACCCGAACACAACGTCGGGCAGCATCTGACCGGTCACGTGCCGGACCGCGACGGGCGCCGGATACTCCGCGTTCAGGATGGTGCCGGGCGGCGCGGTCACCCGGATCGGCGCAAGCGACCCCGCATTGTTGGGGACCCGCGGGGCCACGATGCAGCGGACGCCGAACGAGGTATAGGCCTCGGTGTAGCAAAGGGGCACGTTGATCCCGTAGGACGAGATGCCAGAGGTGCCGGCGAAGTCGACATCGATGCCGTCGCCGCCCACCGTCATCTCCGCCACCAGGTCGACCGGATTTTCCAGCCCGTCGATCCGCATCGCGTTGCGGTAGGTGCCGGGCTTGAGCGCGCGGATCGCCTCCAGCGTCGCCTCCTCCGACCGCTCGACGATGTGCCGGCCGAGCGCTCCCAGATCGTCGATGCCGAACTCGTCCATCATCTCGACCAGCCGGCGGCAGCCCACGTCGTTGCAGGACGCAAGCGAATGGAGATCGCCCACGACCTGCACGGGCTCGCGCACATTGGCCGCCACGATGTCGACCAGCGTCCCGTCGACCTTGCCGCCTTGGGCGAACCGCATGATCGGAACGTAGATGCCTTCCTCGAAGACGTTCCGCCCGTCCGACGTCAGCCCGCGCCCGCCGATGTCGACGACATGGCTGGTACTCGCGAACAGCGCCACCGGCCGGCCGTCGCGGAACGCGGGCGTGACGAAGGTGAAATCGTGCAGGTGCCCGGTCCCCTTCCACGGATCGTTGGTCAGGAACACGTCCCCATCCTTCATCGTTTCGACAGGGAAGCGCTCCAGGAAATGCCCCACCGACCGCGCCATCGAGTTGACGTGCACCGGCGTGCCGGTGACCGCCTGGGCGAGCATCCGCCCTTGGGCATCGAACACCCCCGCCGACAGGTCTCCCGCCTCGCGGGTCGAGGTGGAGAAGCCGGTGCGGATGAGCGACTGGGCCTGCTCTTCCACGACCGCGATCAGGCGGTCCCACATGAGTTGGAGCCCGATGGGCGAGAACGCGTTCGAGCGGGTCATCGCGGCTCCCTTGCGATCCGGATATTGCCTAGCGCATCGATCGATGCGGAGAAGGATTGAAGCACGACGGTGGTCGTCTCGTCTTCCGCGATGACGGCGGGGCCCGCGATCGTGACGCCGGGGCCGAGATCGCCGCGGCGGTATACCGGCGCCCGCACGATCTCCGCCGTCGCGGGATCGCATAGCGCCCGGGCGGCCGACGGTTCGGTCTCGACCGCCTCCGGCATCGGCGGGCAGCGCTTCGGCGGGTCGGTCTCCGCCGCCACGCGAAGGGTCCAATTCATCGCCTCGACGACGAGCCCCGGGATCGTCCGCGAGTAGGTCCGGGCGTAGGCGGCCTCGAACGCCTCGATCAGGGCCTCGCGGGAATCCGGGGCGAGCGGACCGTCCGGCAGGCTCACCGCAAGCTCGTGCCCCTGGCCGCGGTACCGCATGTCCGCGGCGAGCGTGCGAACGAGCGCCGCGCCGGGGGCGGCCGCCGCGACGATCCCGTCCGCCTCTTTCCGCATTTCTTCCAGCAGCGCGTTGACCCCGTCCGGATCGAAGGTCCCGTCGAGCGCCGAATAAAGGCTCCGCACGACCTCATAGGCAACCGGCGCGCGCAGGAAGCCGATCGCCGAGCCGACACCCGCCGCTCCGGGTATCAGGATGCGCTCGATCCCGAGTTTCTCGGCAAGGCGGACGGCATGCACGGGCGCCGCGCCGCCGAAGGCGATCAGGGTCCGGTCGCCGAGCGTCTTGCCGCGCTCGACGGCGTGAACGCGCGCGGCGTTCGCCATGTTCTCGACCACCACCTCGGCGATCCCGTGCGCGCCATCGTGCGCGGCGAGGCCCAGCGCCGCGCCCGGCCCCGTCTCGATCGCCGTCGCCGCCGCGTCCGCGTCGAGCGCGATGGTCCCGCCGGCGAACGCGTCGGGGTCGATCCAGCCGAGGGTCACGTCGGCGTCGGTGACGGTCGCCCCGGCGCCGCCGCGCGAATAGCAAGCGGGGCCGGGGTCGGCGCCGGCGCTCTCCGGGCCGACCGTCAGGCGCTTCATCGCGTCGACCCGGGCGATGGACCCGCCGCCCGCGCCGATCTCGACCATTTCGATCACCGGGATACGAAGCGGCAGGCCGCTGCCCTTGAGGAAGCGATACTCGCGGGCGACCTCGAAGCTGCGCGAGGCCTGCGGCTCGCCGTCGTCGATAAGGCAGATCTTCGCCGTGGTTCCGCCCATGTCGAAGGAGAGCACCCGGTCGAGCCCGCACTGCCGGGCGATGTGGGCGGCGAGAATCGCGCCGCCGGCGGGTCCCGACTCGACGAGCCGGATCGGAAAGCGGCGCCCCGTCTCCGGCCGCGCAAGACCGCCGCCGGAGGTCATCAGGTAAAGCGGGCAGGCAAAGCCGAGCGCCGACAGCGCTTCTTCCAGCCGCGCGATATAGCCGGCCATCAGGGGCTGGACATAGGCGTTCGCGGCAGCCGTCGACCAGCGCTCGTATTCGCGGATCTCGGGCGAGACCTCGGACGAGAGCGAGATCGAGAGCCCTGGCATCGCCGCGGCCAGACGCTCGCGCACCGCGCGCTCGTGGCGGCCGTCGACATAGGCGTGGAGGAAGCCGACCGCGACCGCCTCGACCCCCTCTCCCCGCAGCGTCTCGACGACGGGATCGAGCGCGGCCGCGTCGAGCGGGATCAGCACGTTGCCGCGGGCATCGATCCGCTCGCTGACGCCGATCCTCAGATGGCGGGGCACCAGCGGCTCCGGCCGGTCCATATAGATGTCGTATTGCTCGAACCGGTTCTCGAACGCCATCTCGACCACGTCGCGGAAACCTTCGGTCACCAGCAGCGCGGTCTTCGCGCCCCGCCGCTCGATGATCGCGTTTGTGGCGAGCGTGGTGCCGTGGATGACCAGATCGAACGCGCCCGGCGCGAGACCGGTCGCGGCGAGCGCGCGTTCGATGCCGGCCAGCACGCCCTCTTCGGGCGCGCGCGGCGTGGTCAGAACCTTGGTCGTCGCCAGCCCGCCGTCCCACTCGACGGCGATATCGGTGAACGTGCCGCCGACATCGGCGGCGAGCCTCGCACTCGGCATAAGCTGAACCCTTCCGGCGGCGGAGTGTAGCGATTGACGCCCGCCGCCCACAGTGGTCATGCTCCGTCCCGACGAACGGGAGGAACTGCGCGATGAAGAACAGGCTGGATGGTGGGGAGGCGGTGGTGCAGGCGTTCCGGTGCCTGGGCATGGACTATGTGATGGCCTCGCCGGGCTCCGAGTGGGGGGCGGTCTGGGAGGCGTTCGCCCGCCAGAAGGTCTCGAATTCGCCGGGTCCGATCTATTTCAGCTGCGCGCACGAGACCCTCGCGGTCGATCTCGCCATCGGATACACCGGCCTGACCGGGCGGATGCAGGGCGTGATGCTGCATACCGGGGTCGGGCTGCTGCAGGGCTCGATGGGTATCGACGCGGCCCAGCGCCTGGGCACCCCGATGGTCGTCGTGGCCGGCGAGGCCCTGACATACGGAGAGCAGGAGGGGTTCCACCCCGGCCCGCAATGGCTGTCGAGCCTGAGCGTCGTCGGCGGGCCGCACAGCCTCGCCGCGCCCCTGGTCAAGTGGTCGAACCAGGCCTCCAGCCCCGCGACGCTCTTCGAACAGCTCATCCGGGCCGGCGAGATGGCGCAGCGGACGCCGTCGGGACCCACCTTCATGACCGTCCCGATCGAGACCCAGCTCGCCGACTGGACCCCGCCGGACCGGATCCGGGACGTTCCGCCGGCACCCAGGGTGCAGCCGCCGGCCCCCGACATCGAAGCCGTCGCCGATCTGCTGGTCTCCGCCGCGCGACCGGCCATCGTCGCGGAAGGCTCGGGCCGCGACCCGGAGGCCTACGAAGCGCTGGTCGGGCTCGCCGAGATGCTCGCGATCCCGGTGGTCGACGCGCCCTGGTCCGATTACAGCAACTTCCCGGCCGACCACGACCTGTTCCAGGGCGTGGGGCAGCCGGACTGGCTCGACGAGGCGGACGTGGTGCTGACGCTCTCCGCCCGCGCGCCGTGGAGCCCGCCTGGCCGGCGGCCGAAGCGGGCGCATATCGTCGCCATCGGAGAGACGCCGTTCCGCACCGAGATGGTCTACCAGAACATCCAGGCCGACCGCTTCCTCGAGGGCGACTGCGCGGCGACGCTCCGCCTGCTCGGCGAAGCGGTGCGGGCCTCGGGCGCGAAGAACGGCGCGCTGGACGAGCGCGCGGCGAGCTGGGCGAAGGCGCACAAGGCACTGGCCGCCGAGAACCGCAAGATCGTCCGGAACGCCCGCCGAAAGAAGGCGATCGACCCGATCGTGCTGTTCGACGCCCTCGGCGAGGCGATGCCGGACGACGCGATCTACGCCGACGAGACCATCACCCACCGCCAGCGCCTGATGCGGCACCGCCCCTACAAGGGAGCGCAGAGCTATTTCCGGGTTGCCGGCGGGCTCGGCCAGGGGCTCGGCGTGGCGCTCGGGCTCAAGCTCGCCGCGAAGGACCGGACCGTGGTGTCGGTGATCGGCGACGGCTCGTTCATGTACAACCCGGTCGTCCAGAGCCTCGCGCTCTCGGCCCACGAGGAGCTGCCGATCCTCGTCGTGGTGGTGAACAACACCGGCTATACGGCGATGGCGAAGGAGCACCGCGCCTTCTATCCGGACGGCGTGGCAGCGGAGCACGACCTGTTCTACGGCCGCATGATCACCGACCTCGACTATGCCGAGCTGGTCCGCCCCTTCGGCGGCTTCGGCCGGCGGGTGGAGAAGCCTGCCGAGCTTCCGGCGGCGCTCGAAGCCGGCCTCGCCGCCACGCGGGAGGGCAAGACGGCGATCCTCAACGTGATGGTCGACGATTAGGGCGGATTTCTCACAAGCGGCGGGCGTATCGGACGTCCGGCGCCAAGGCGCGCCCGCACTACCGGGATTCGTCCTTCCATCGCTCGGCGGGGGCGACCCGGTTTCGTCCGGCAACGCGGCTTATTTCAGAAGCGGATCGTAATCCGTTTCGAGAGACGCGCGGCGCCCCGAAAGCCGAGCGCCCGAAGGATCACCCCCACACCCGCCGGGCGACCTCCACCACCAGGGCGAGCTTCGCCGCCTGGTCGGCCGCGTCGAGCCCGGTGCCGCCGATGTCGCCCGCGAACCCGCATTGCGGCGAGAGGCAGAGACGGTCGACGGGGACGTAGCGGCTCGCCTCCTCGATCCGTCGCTCCAGTCCGCCCGCGTCCTCCAGCGCGCGTACCTTGGTCGAGACCAGGCCCAGCACGACGACCTTGTCGTCCGGCATCTCGGCCAGCGGCTCGAACCCGCCGGCGCGCGGCGAATCGTATTCGAGGAAGTAGAACCGGATCGGCAGGTCGCGGAACAGCCTCGCGGCCACGTCGTCGTAGCCGCCCTCGGCCTGCCAGGCGCCGGCCTTGTTGCCGCGGCAGAGATGGAGGCCGAGCGCGATGTCGCCGGGCGTCCGTTCCGCGACCTCCCGGATGATTTCGATGTAGAGGTCGAGCAGGTCGCGCCAGTCGTCGCCCCGTTCGTCCAGCCCGCGCCTGATCTTCGGGTCGCCGAACTTGGCGATCGAGGTCTCATCGAGCTGGATGTAGCGGCAGCCAGCCGCATGCAGCGCGGCGATCTCCTTCTCGTAGGCATCGATCGTGTCGGCCCAGAACGTGTCGAGGTCGGGATAGGCCGCGCCGTCGATATTGTCGCGCCCGGCGCGGAAATGGATGTGGCACGGGCCCGGCAGCGTCATCTTGGGCACGCACCCCTCGGGCGCGACCGAGGCGAGGTAGCGGAAATCCTCGACATTGGCCGGACCTTCCCAGACCAGCCGGCTCTCGACGACCGAGACGTTGGCATCGGAGGTCTCGCCCGCCCGGTTGGTA
>JAJEHI010000163.1 GCA_022823775.1 Defluviicoccus sp.
ATCTCTCGACGATCCCCTGGGCGCCCAGGCTCAGGTTCAGGAAATCGATGCGTTCGGCCCCGTCGCGCCACGCGATAATGTCGGCGAAGAATTCGGCGAAGTCCTGCCCGTTCGGCCCCAGCCGGTCGATCGCAAGAGGCCGGTAGGTCCCGTCGCCGGAGCCGAGCGGGATCGCGAAGACGGCAAGGTCGGCGCCCCATGCGACGCCCGATGCGTCTTGCTCGATATCCGGATGTTCCCGCCCGGCTATGATGCCGGCCACCGCCGTGCCGTGCGAGAAGCGGCTCCCGTCCTCGTCCGTTGCGTCGCCGAGGAACCGCTCGGCGAGTTTCGTGTCGCGGAACGCGGGGTGCGCGCGGTCGATGCCGGTATCCAGGACGCCCACGGTGACGCCCGCGCCCGGCCTGGCGTCGGGGCCCAGCCGCAGCTCGAGGTTGGCATAGGCCCGGTCGGCGCCGACCGCCGCGAGGCCCCACTGGTTCCCGAAGCTCCCGCTCGCCGCGTAGCGGCCGGCGGCATCGCCCGCCAGCGCGTCGTAGTCGGACTCCGGCACACAGCCCCGGCCGTGGGTCTCCACGCAGGGCGGCGGCATCGGCTCCGGTTCGGGCTTCGGTTCGGGCTCGGGTTGGGGCTCGGGCTGTGGCTCGGGTTGGGGCTCGGGCTGTGGCTCGGGCATGGGCTCGGGCATGGGCGTCGACGTAGGCGGCGGCATCGGCTCGACAGGTGCTGGCGGGACCGTCGGCGACGGCGCCTCCGTGTCCGAGGTCGGGTCGACGCCCTCCGAGCTGCCGCCCCCGCCGCAGGCCGCCACGACGATCGCCGCCGCCGCCAGCGCGCCCACGACGTGGATCAGCCTGGACAAAAAACCGGAAATTCCCCGCCGCACAGGCGGACAAGGGTCAAGATCGCTCACGGTTCGACTTCCCGGTTGTCCGGTGGGCCGACGGTAGCGACTCACCCCGTGATGACGAGCAGCAAAGCGCGAATGCCCAGCGCGATGCCGGCGGTCGTCGGCGTGGCTCCGAACCTATACGCCGACGCCTCCCGGCGCGCGATCGGCGCCCGCAGCTCGGCCACCTCCCGGCCATACGACAACCTGTCACCCATCTATCCGGCCGCTCGCCCTCGCTACCAGTTCCATCGCACGAGCGATATTGTATTCCCTGTCTGTGACCTGCGCGACGGATCGTGAGCCGTATTGGGGAAATTGTCGCTCGAATCCCTGCCGATGGCCGTTTCGGACCGCGCCCCGCGTCCAGCGCCCGCTTTGCCTGTCGATGACGGTCTGAAACAGCGTCTGCCAGCGAACACGGCGCGCGAGGCCGCAGAACGCGTCCGGTCGCCACCGCGCCGGAGTAATCGTCTCGGCGCGCATAATGGGATACGGGATCTCGTTCCAGATTCTCTGTCGCTTCCCGGGAGGAGAGGGGACGATTGCCGGGTTCGCGGCCGATCGACCGGAAGGGAACGCACATCGCCGGTATAACTTTGCTGTCCGGCGGCTCCAAAAGTCCGCGTGGACAAACGGTTACGGATCGGCTCTCAACGCCACACCCTGCGACGGGGAGACGCTCGTCTCGTCCGTCGATCCCAGCGGGAACGCTTCGTCCATCGTCCAGTGACGCACGCGCTGGTCGGCCCCGAGTGGATCCGACCCAGTGGTTCGTCGAAACATTGGCCCTTACAAGAAACATCCTCTCCGGCCCGGGTCCGGGCGCGGCGCGGCGGCCTGGTGCTACTGTTCCCCGTGGCCGGGCCCTTCCTCGTTGTCTTCCACCGGACCTCCGCTCGGTTCCTTGAAAGCGTCCTTGACGGCGGTGGATTAGAGCGTCGAGCCCACGGTCGCCACCGCACCGCGGCCGGAGAGGGCGGGCAGCAGCGCCACGGCGAGCCAGACGGCCGGGTTCCGCAGCTCGTTCCTCATGTCCCCGCCCTAATTCGCCCGTATCGCCCGCGGACGGGGTCAGGACGTACGAAGCGTGTCCCGGGTACCTCGACATGAGGAAGGGGCGGTTCGCACATCCTGGGCGATCCCTGGAGGCCGCGCTTCCGCCCATCTCTTCCGAAACCGCCGGTCCCTCGGATTATTCCTTTCCGGCCCCGAAGGCGCCGGCGATGTGGGCGCCGGGGAAGTGGAGGTCGAACCGGCCGCTTGCGTGGCTCGGCCGTGCGTTGCCGGCCGCGCCGTCGGTTCCGTGGAACCGGCCCTCCCAGCGGCCCTCTCCGCTGGTCCCGGAACCGACCGATCCGCCGGTCTCCCCGGCGAAGGACTCCGATCCCGCCGTCAGCATCGCCGAGTCCAGCGTCACCCGCCAACCGGTCAGCGGTCTGCCCGATTCGTCCCGGAACGAGCCGATCTCGCCGTTCACCACGCCCGCGTCGAGGGCGCCGAAGAAATTGGCCCGCAGCACCGCCTCGGCGGTGAACTCGCCCGCCTCGGCGTCGACGATCCGCCCGCCCGAGGAGTCGACCGTCGCCCAGGCCCCGGCCGCCGCGCCCCGGTAGGTCGCGGAGCCCTCCATAGCCGCCTCGACATTGCCCGAGCCGGCCGCGAAGCCGGCCGCGCCGGCGAAGCTCTGGAAGCCCCAGGGATCGCCGGCCTCGTTCAGCCACCACCCGAAATAAAGATGGTCGTAGTCCGGGATCGACACCATTGCCGTGCTGTCCGGCGCGAACACCCAGGCTCCGCCGATCGCCGTCGGCGCCCCCCGGTCGTCCAGCGTCACCGAGCACGCGCTGCCGGAGCAGCGATAGGTGCCCGCGCCGCCGGCGAAGCTGCCGACGAACTCGAGTCCCGCGTCGGCGCCGGTTCCCTCCGCCGGGTAGGTGATCGAGCCGTTCGCCGGCGCCGCCGCCCGCGAGGTCGACCGGATCGCGGGGTACCAGCCGGTCTCGATGGCCAGCCCCGACGCCGGAATCGTCTCCCCGGTCAGGCCGCTCACCTCGCGCAGCCGGTTGAGGTTCTCCGGCGTGAACGCTGCCTCCTCCGGCGCGCCGACGTCGGTATAGACGACGAGCTTCTCCGTCCCCTCCGCCCGCTCGAACCGGGCCCCGCTCCAGCCGGCGATCGGGCGCG
>JAJEHI010000045.1 GCA_022823775.1 Defluviicoccus sp.
AGCGCTCCAAATCCTTCGCCGCCGTCCGCGCCGCCAAACGCCCGGACTTCAAGAACATCCAGGACAAGGTCGACGCGAGGCGCCGGCCGGCGGAAACCGGAGACTAGAGCGATATCCGATTGCCGCGGCCCCCCTCTCCCCAACCCTCTCCCCGCGGGGGAGAGGGGACTCGCTTGGCGACCCCTTCCCTGCCTTCTCCCCTCCCGCTTGCGGGAGGGGCCGGGGGAGGGTTGCCGCCCGGTCAGATCGTGAAATGCCGCAGTGTCGCGCTTCGGAAGTTCCCACGCATACGGCGAGGCGAGTACGCCGGCCGCGTGCGGGACGCGCGAATCAGTTCGCCTCGGCGAGAAGGCGGTGCTGCTTGAGGATGTCGGCGAGCGAGTCCGGATCGCCGCGTCCGAGACCGCATTCGGCGGCGATGCCGGAGACGGTCGCGAACTTGCGCGCCTCGGCGAGCTTCCTTGCGTTCCCCTCCGGGTCGCCCTCGTGCACCAGGCCGAGATAGAGCGCCGTCCCGTCCTCGAGCGCGAGGTCGGCGAGGGGCTCGAAGAACGCGGTGTCGCTCCGGTCCCTGGGCACCGGCATGTGGATGTACTGGACCGGCCGGTCCACCGCATCCGATATGCCATTGGCGATCTCGACGCAGACTTCGAGGTCCCTGGGCTGTACCAGGTGCTCGTCCTGCGGACTGCCGTAGCAGAGGTGGTAACCGAGGTCGATGTCGCCCGGCACCATGTCGCCGACGTCGCCTAGCGAGTCGAGGATCCGCTCGCGATGGTCTCCTTCGAGGCCGTAATATCCCTCCCACATCAGCACCTCGATGCAGACATCCCACTGGTAAACGATCCGGTCGTGCGGCAGGGCCTCGGAGATGCGTCCGAACTCGTCGCGCAGGTGGGCGGCGTATGCCGGGACGAAGTCGTCGTAGGCGTTCGGCGACATGAAGTTGAAGGCGATCGCAAGCGGCGGCGCCATGCAGATCTGGTACTTGACCGAAGCGGGAATCGCGCCGTCCGCTTGGAGCCGCGCGAAAATCCCGTAATTGCGGATGGCATCCTCCGCATAGCCGGTGGCGAAGGTCAGGGTCGCCGGGTCGACCCCTTTGCGGACGCGCAGGCGATCCACCGTATAGACCACCTTGCCGTCCCACTGGGTGAAGGCGAAAGGCGGCACGGTCGGGTCGATCTCCAGGTCCGGATGGGACTTGAGCTGGTCGGCGATAAAGCTGATCCAGCGTCTGCGCCGTCCGGTCTCGCCGTCCGGCAGGCACAGCATGTGGGGCCCCAGCGCGTCGCCGATCGTGCGGAACGAGGTTTCCGCGTCCGGAAGCGGCAGGCTGCCGATCATGTGCACCGCGAGCCCGCGGCCTGCGTCTGCGCCCATCGCGGTCCTCCCCCTGCGATACCGGCCCGAGTGTGACGGCGGATGCGGCGGGCTGTCCAGAGCTCCGCCTCGTGTTGACCCCATGTGGGGCCCTTCCTACGCTCGCCGCCGCTGCCTTCCGACGGAGAGAGTCCGCGTGCCCAAGACGCTCGGCGAAGAACAGGTGGCGGGGTTCCGCCGCGACGGTTTCGTCTTCCCCATGGACGGGCTTTCGACCGAGGAAGCGGCGGCCGCAGTCGACTGCCTGGAACGCTACGAGCGCGAAACCGGCGAGACGGCGCAGGCAACCCTTGCCCTCAAGTCGCATCTCCCGTTCCGGCTGTTCAGCGACATCGTCCGCCATCCCCGAATCCTCGACGCGGTGGAGGACCTGATCGGCCCCGATATCCTGTGCTGGGGGTCGAGTTTTTTCGTCAAGGAGGCCCGGGATCCCGGCTACGTGTCGTGGCATTGCGATACCTACTATTACGGGATCGAGCCCCGGGAGACGATCACCGCCTGGGTTGCGTTCACGCCGTCCAACCGCGAATCGGGCTGTATTCGCTGCATCCCGGGAAGCCACTTGGCCGAGACCGCGTTCGACGAAACCCCCGACCCCGACAATCTGCTGACGCGCGGCCAGACGACGCGGGACGTGGACGAGAGCCGGGCGGTCTACATGCCGCTCGAAGCGGGACAGTTCTCGATCCACCACGAATGCACGGTTCATTCGTCGGAGCCCAACGCTGCGGACTATCGGAGGATCGGGCTTTCGATCCACTACTGCCCCACCCACGCCCGCCAGACCCGCTATACGGGACAACGACCCTCGGCCGCGCTGGTGCGCGGCACCGACCGCTTCGGCCACTGGGACCGAGAGCCCCGGACGGAAGTCGCGTTCGACGCGGCGGCGGCTGCGAGGATGAAGGCGATCCGCGCCGGCTTCATCGGTCGGCGGCGGGATTAGGGAAAGGCCGGCCGCGTCCTTACCGAAGCGGCATCGCCCGGGCCGGGTGGCGGGAGTGACGGGACTCGAACCCGCGGCCTCTGGCGTGACAGGCCAGCGCTCTAACCATCTGAGCTACACCCCCAAACCGGGCGACGATGTAGAACGCCGGGCATCGCGGTGTCAATAACCGGAAGTGCGCGACCCGCGGCGGCGACGCATCGGCGTTCGGAATAAATGGTGGGCGGTGACGGGATCGAACCGCCGACTTCCACGGTGTAAACGTGGCGCTCTACCGGCTGAGCTAACCGCCCGCGCGGCGCGACCCTAGACGGGCACCGGCATCCCCGTCAAACGCGGGCAGGGAATCATGCCGCCAGGGACCGGCGGCACGACCGAGACTCGATTCCGGGCGGCGGCGCCGCGCCGTCGCCCAGGCTAGTTGACGGCGTCCTTGAGCGCCTTGCCCGCCTTGAACTTGGGCTGCATCGACGCCGCTATCTGGATGGTTTCGCCGGTCCGGGGATTTCTGCCGGTCGACGCCGCGCGGCGCGAGACGCTGAACGTCCCGAAGCCCACCACGCGCACCTCGTCGCCGCTCTTCAGCGACGCGGTAATGCAGTCGAACACCGCGTCGACGGCTTTCGTCGAATCGGCCCTCGAAATACCGGCGTTTTCCGCCACCGACTGGACAAGATCGCTCTTGTTCACCTCACGCCTCCCTCATGGTCTATGACAGGGTACTGGCCTGGAAGCGCGTTAACCAAGCCGCCGAATTTCGGCCATGCGGAACCGAAGCCCGCAGAACCGTGACCGAGTGTGTTCGTAAAAAATTCGAGCGTCAATCGAGAAAACGGCGGAAATCTGCCGATTTCCGGGGGTTTTGCGAATCACCTCGGCTGTCGCGGGGCGAAACCCTAATGGGTGACCACCCCGCTTACGTCGCTTTGTTCGCCCGCGGGCGGGACCGGCTCGGCCTCTTCCGAGGACCACTCGATCGGCACCGGCTGGCGCACCAGCGCCTCGGCGACGATCTCGTCGACGGTGGAAACCGGCACGATGTCGAGATTGCGCTTGACGTTGTCGGGAATCTCGGCGAGGTCCTTCTCGTTCTCGCGCGGGATCAGCACCTTGCTCAGCCCGCCCCTGAGCGCCGCCAGCAGCTTTTCCTTGAGGCCGCCGATCGGCAGCACCCGGCCCCGCAGCGTGATCTCGCCGGTCATCGCGACGTCGCGCCGGACCGGAATGCCGGTCAGCGCGGAGACGATCGAGGTGCACATCGCGACGCCGGCCGAAGGGCCGTCCTTCGGCGTCGCTCCTTCCGGCACGTGGACGTGGATGTCGCGCTTTTCGAACACGGTCGGCTTGATGCCGAACACGGCGCTCCGCGAGCGCACGTAGCTGCGCGCGGCCTGCACCGATTCCTGCATCACGTCGCCGAGCTTGCCGGTATGGGCGATCGTTCCCTTGCCCGGCAGGATCACCGCCTCGACCGACAGCATCTCGCCGCCGATCTCGGTCCAGGCGAGCCCGGTGGTGACGCCGACCAGGTCCTCTTCTTCCACCTCGCCGAATCGGTAGCGCCTGACGCCCGCGTATTTCTCCAGCGAGCGCCTGGTGACCCTGACCCGCTTGCGGTCCCCGGTCAGCACGTCCTTGATCGCCTTCCTCGCCAGGTTGGCGAGCTCGCGCTCGAGGTTCCGCACTCCCGCCTCGCGGGTGTAGTAGCGGATCAGGTCGCGCAGCGCGTCGTCCGAGATCGACCACTCGCCGTCTTTCAGCCCGTGCGCCTTGACCTGCTTCGCGATCAGATGGCGCTTGGCGATCTCGACCTTCTCGTCCTCGGTGTAGCCGGCGAGCCGGATGATCTCCATCCGGTCCATCAGCGGCTGCGGCATCCGGAGCGTGTTGGCCGTGGTCACGAAAAGCACGTCGGAGAGGTCGTAATCGACCTCCAGATAGTGGTCGTTGAAGGTGTTGTTCTGCTCGGGGTCGAGCACTTCCAGCAGCGCCGAGGAAGGATCGCCGCGCCAGTCGGCGCCGAGCTTGTCCACCTCGTCCAGCAGGAACAGCGGGTTCGACGTCTTGGCCTTCTTCATGCCTTGGACGACCTTGCCCGGCATCGAGCCGATATAGGTCCGGCGGTGGCCGCGGATCTCCGCCTCGTCGCGCACCCCGCCGAGCGACATGCGCACGAAGTTGCGCCCCGTGGCGCGGGCGATCGACTTGCCGAGCGAGGTCTTGCCCACGCCGGGCGGGCCGACCAGGCACAGGATCGGGCCCTTCACCTTGCGCACGCGCTGCTGCACGGCGAGGTATTCGACGATCCGCTCCTTGACCTTCTCTAGCCCGTAATGGTCCTCGTCCAGCACGCGTTGCGCGCCGCCGAGGTCGCGTTTGATCTTGGAGCGCTTCTTCCACGGAATGTTGAGCAGCCAGTCGAGGTAGTTGCGCACCACCGTCGCCTCGGCCGACATCGGACTCATCGAGCGCAGCTTCTTCAGCTCCTGGAGTGCCTTCTCGCGCGCTTCCTTCGACAGCTTGGTCTTGGCGATGCGTTCCTCGATCTCGCCCGCCTCGTCGCGGCCGTCCTCGCTTTCGCCGAGCTCCTTCTGGATCGCCTTGAGCTGCTCGTTGAGATAGTACTCGCGCTGCGTCTTCTCCATCTGCCGCTTGACGCGGTTGCGGATGCGCTTCTCCACCTGGAGGACGCCGATCTCACTCTCCATGAAGCCGTAGGCCCGTTCCAGCCGCTCCTCGACGCCGACCGTCTCCAGCAGTTCCTGCTTCTCCGAGATCTTCAGCGCGAGATGCGAGGCGATGGTATCGGCGAGCTTGCTCGGATCGTCGATTTGATTAAGCGAAACAAGGACTTCCGGAGGAATTTTCTTGTTCAGCTTTATGTACTGCTCGAACTGCTTCACCACCGAGCGCGACAGCGCCTCCAGCTCGTCCGGATCCTCCGGCGTGTCGTCGACGAGCTCGGCTTCCGCCTGGAAATAGTCGTCGGTCTGGGTGAAATCGACGATCTTCGCGCGCCTCGATCCCTCGACCAGGACCTTGACCGTGCCGTCCGGCAGCTTGAGCAGTTGCAGCACCGTGCCGACGGTGCCGAGAGCGTGGATATCCTCCGGCGCGGGGTCGTCCTGGCTGGCATTCTTCTGGGCGACCAGAAGGATCTGCTTGTCGTCCTTCATCACGTCTTCGAGCGCGCGCACCGATTTCTCGCGGCCGACGAAGAGCGGCACGATCATGTGCGGGAAGACGACGATGTCCCTCAGCGGGAGAAGCGGAAAGACTGGGCGCGGAGAATCTGACATGGCGCGATCCGAACCTGTTTAAGCGGACCCGCCGCCGGACGCGGCGCCGGGCTTTCGAGGCAGGAGAATAACATGGATTCGACGGTCGAAACTTCAACCCCGTCGACTCGGCGGGAAAACCGGCATCGCGCTGCCCGCTAGGCGGTCGAGCCGCTCTCCTCCAGCCGGTCCGCGTAAATATAGAGCGGCTTGGCGCGGCCCTCGACGACCTCGCCGTTGATGGCGATCTCCTCGACGTCGTCGAGCCCGGGCAAATCGAACATGGTCTCCAGCAGGATCGACTCGAGAATCGAGCGGAGCCCGCGCGCGCCGGTCTTGCGGTTGATCGCCTTGAGCGCGACCGCCTTGAGCGCGTCCTCGGTGAAGTTGAGCTCGACGTCCTCCATCTCGAACAGCCGGCCGTACTGTTTGATCAGCGCGTTCTTGGGACGGGTCAGGATCTGGACCAGCGCGTCCTCGGTCAGATCCTCCAGCGTGGCGATCACCGGCAGCCGGCCGACGAATTCCGGGATCAGGCCGAATTTCAGCAGATCCTCGGGCTCGATCCCGCGCAGGATCTCGCCGGTCGCCCGGTCGTCCGGGCTCCTGACGTCTGCTCCGAAGCCGATCTGGGTCCCCTGCCCCCGGGCGGAGATGATCTTCTCCAGCCCGGAGAAGGCGCCGCCGCATATGAACAGGATGTTGGTGGTGTCGACCTGCAGGAACTCCTGCTGCGGATGCTTGCGCCCACCCTGGGGCGGCACCGAGGCGACGGTGCCCTCCATGATCTTCAAGAGCGCCTGCTGGACCCCCTCGCCCGAGACGTCGCGGGTGATCGAGGGGTTGTCCGACTTGCGCGAGATCTTGTCGACCTCGTCGATATAGACGATGCCGCGCTGGGCGCGCTCCACGTTGTAGTCGGCGGCCTGGAGCAGCTTGAGGATGATGTTCTCGACATCCTCGCCGACATAGCCCGCCTCGGTGAGCGTGGTCGCATCGGCCATGGTGAACGGCACGTCGAGGATGCGCGCCAGCGTCTGGGCCAAGAGCGTCTTGCCGCAGCCGGTCGGCCCGATCAGCACGATGTTCGACTTGGCGATCTCGATCTCGTTGTTCTTGGTGCCGTGCGAGAGCCGCTTGTAGTGGTTGTGCACGGCGACCGAGAGCACGCGCTTGGCGTGGTCCTGGCCGATCACGTAATCGTCGAGGACGGTGCAGATCTCGCGCGGGGTCGGCACGCCGTCGCGCGACTTGACCAGCGTGGTCTTGCTCTCTTCGCGGATGATGTCCATGCAGAGCTCGACGCACTCGTCGCAGATGAACACCGTCGGACCCGCGATGAGCTTGCGGACCTCGTGCTGGCTCTTGCCGCAGAAAGAACAGTAGAGAACGTTCTTGGAATCGCCGCTACCGGACTTGTTCATCTAAACCTCGTCGACACTCGGCGCCGCCGTGAGTCTAACCGAGCCCGCGACAGCCGTCCATCCGCAAAGTCCGCCGGCCCCGTTTCCGCCGCCGTCGCATGGGCCGGAACGGCGCTCCCGCCACGCGGAAATCCGAGTCGCCGGAACCGGAGGGCACCTCGGGAAACCGGCCACGACGTCGCAAACGACGAAATTGACGTCGATCTAGTACTCAAGACCCCATTTTTGATACATACCAATATTGAAGTAACTTTATTGCATTCTGAAAGACTGCGCCGCGAGCCAATGAAAAGTAAAAACTTCGATTTGAATCTCTTTAAGGTCCTGGTCGCCCTCTACGAGGAGCGGAACGTCAGCCGGGCGGCGATCAGGCTGGGCCGGACCCAGTCGGCGATCAGCAATTCGCTGAGAAAGCTGCGCGAATTCATGAACGACCCCCTGTTCGTCCGCGCGCCGGAGGGGCTGATCCTGACGCCGAAGGCGCGGGAACTGGAAGAACAGGCGCGAGCCGTCATCCGCATGACCGAGTCCGCCCTCTCCGACCGTGACGATTTCGATCCGGTGAACGCAAACGGTACGTTCCGGATCGGCGCTCCCGACCGGCTCGGGCTGCCCGTCATATTGCCCCTGTTCCAGTCCCTGCACACGCTGACCCCGAACACGTCGCTCCACCTGATGACGACCGACCGCGAGAGGGCGCTGTCGCTCCTCGACTCCGACGAGGTGGATCTGGTTTTCGGCTGGATCGACGATCCTCCGGCCCGGTTCGATACCCTCCTGATGTTCCGGGAAAGGTTCGCCTGCCTGTGCAGGAAGGACCATCCGATCCTTCGCTCCAGCGAATCTCCGGACCTCCCGCTGGTCCTGTCCTTTCCGCACCTCGTGGTGAGCGTCGCCGCCGACAGCAAGGCCGCATTCGATTTCGTGCTGGCGCGGATGGGAGAAGAACGCGACACCGCGATCCTGGTGCCCCATTTCCTGATGGTCCCCAACCTGCTCAAGGAAAACCACCTGATCGGCGTTTACACGCAGAGGATCGCCGAGCGCCTGGCCCGCGACTTCGATCTCGTCGCGCGGCCTTTGTCGACGGAGGTGGAACCGCTGGACCAGTACATGGTCTGGCACAAGCGCTACCAGGCCGACGGAAGGCACCGCTGGTTCAGGGAACAGATGGCGATCGCCTGCGGGCAGGCGTGAATCGGTTTCTGTCCCGAACGGGGGCTAGAAGGCGTATCTGAGCGAGAGGATGCCCCTGGTCTCCCGGGTATCGACGATGCGGACGGTGCCGGCGTCCGCCCTGGCACGCGCATGGTTGAGGCCGAGATTCGCGGACAGCCCGCGGGCGATGTCGTATTGCGCGCCGAGCGCGGCGGAGACCTCGTTGTCGTTCTCGATCCGGCCGTAATGCGCCTCCACGGACCAGCCCAGGACGCCGGTCTTTCCGCGAACCCCGGTCGAGACATATCGGCGGACCGCATCGGGTCCGCGCGAGGACAGGCTCTCGTATCCGAGACCGGCATCGAACGACGTGCTGCCGTATATGACCTCGCCGACCGCCGCGACCGCCGTGCTGTCGAATTCGGCGGATGAATTCTCCGGGACGTAAGCGCCGCGGCCCGCGCGCAGCGTCAACCGGTAGTCCGTGTCGTTTATGGGACGGCGGAAGGTAGCGCCCGCCTGAAAACCGGCGTCCTCGTCGACGATCGCGCCGACGACCCAGGGGCCGAACCGGACCGTGTAGCCGCCGCCCCATTCGGCGAGGCCGCCGAGCGCATCGTCGAATTCGAGCTCTCCGTTCCCCGCGCCGCGCCGCCGGCGGGTTTGCTCCCGGACGAGACCGGACACGTTGCCGCCCGCGATCGTGCCCCACGCGCTGCCTACCGAGAGCGCCACGTTGTCCACGTAACGCCTGTCGGAGCGCGAACCGAATCGTTCGCCCGTCGCGTATTGTCCGAAATAGGCGGCGCTGACGCGCCAGCGGTTTTGCAGCTGGACCAGCGCGCCCGCCTGGAAGTTGCCGATCGGCCCGGCGGAGACGTCCTGGTCGTCCTCGAAATCCACGGCCACGGGCGTGTCGAGGAGCCCCTTCAATGTGAGCGTGACATCGCCGATCTCGGCCGCGAGCGGTTCTTCCATGGACGACAGGCGCTCGTAGTTGAGCGGGATGTCCTGCGCTACGGCGAGCCGCGCGGCGACGGCGAGGACGGCTGCCGCCGCGACCGTCCGGCCGCGGTCCGTTCCGAATATCCGCATGAGTCTAGGCCCTGGCGGGGAAAGTCGTACGGAAGGCCTGGCGGGCGATCTTGCGCCCGCATCTCAGCCCTTCCTCGTTGTCCATCGCCCAGTGCACGCCTCCGTAGAGGCGGCTCATCCCGTTTTCCTCGGCCGCATGGCTCAGGCTGGTCCAGTGCCGCGTGACGCCGCGCAACTGCGGCCACAACACCAGGTCGGGCGAGCGGCCGGAGAACGCCACGTCGTCGCGCCCGTAGAGCAGCGCGATCATCTCGGCGGCGGCGGCGCCGAAGGTGGAGTGGCCCGACGTGTAGGCGGGGAATTCGGGTGTCGGAATGTAGCTGCGCCAGCCCGGCCGCGCCTTTACCCGCGGGTCCGGGTTGCTGAACGCCGTCGCGCGAACGCGAATGGCGCTTTCCGGCCGGACGATGTCGTGATGGTACTTGTTGTCCCACGCGCAGATCGAGGCGTCGCACTGCGTCATGCCGACCAGGGCGAACGCGCGGGCAAGCTCGATAAAGCTGAGTCCGCGATTCTGCAGGACTTGCGTGGCGATGTATATGAAGTGACCCGGCACCGTGACGCCCCAGGGTCCGTCTTCCCAGAAGATCGCGATCTCCGACTGGTCTTCGGTGCGAATCGTGCTGTCCATTCCGCCGAGGCGGCGGATCGTGTCGAACTCCTCGGCGAATTCCGGACTCGCGGGGTCGCAAAAGGCCGGCACCCGGAACTGCGAGCCTCTGGTCATGGTCCAGGGCTCGATGTGTCCGTGGCCGGGAAAGAGCCCCCGGTCGAAGGATGCGAAGGCCGGGCCCGGCGAGGTGCCGTAGAACGGGCCGGTCGGCCGCCAGCGCAGCGAATCCGTGCGCCGCGGATAGCGGTCGAGATAGTAATTCACCTTGCTGGGTTCGGACCCGTCGCCCGTGCGCATTTCGAGCACGCGCCGGCCGACGGTCCGGCCCCACTCGACGCCGAGCGTCTTGGCTTCGCTGCCGGGAAAACGGTTCAGGAAAGCGATCCGTTCGAAGAGGAACGGCTGCTGGAACGCTTCGGCCGCGGCGATCGCGAAGGCGACCCCGTAGGCGACCTCCGGGTCCGCGCCGCGCGGGCCGGGCCCGATGCCGTAAGGCTCGTCATAGGCCCGGACGATCCCGTTCGCCGCGAGAAACCCGGCCGCGGTGGTGAGACCCAGATTGTAGGCCGTCCGCGGCGTCAGAAGCCGCTGGTCGCGCACCTGTTGAAGCGCCGTGTCGATCCAGTGGAAAACCGTGTTGCGGTTCCGCGGTTCGAGAACCTGATTGAGATAGGACGAGCGATCGTCCCGCGGGCCGACGCATCCTGCCGACGGTAATGCCGTCGCGGCCGTGGCGGTTGCAAGGAACTGCCTTCTCGAATATTTCACGAATGCTCCTTTCTTTGACGCTTGAACTTTCCGTGGGAAGGACGATGAAACGTTTTGTGCCCGGTACGGTTGAAGCGGACGGCGACCGGGTCCGACGGAACCCCCGCCGAACGGAGCCGGGTTTCCGGCGCGCTGAAATCGGGTCTTGCGGCGATGGAGCGGCGGCCCGGGTCTCATGCCCAGGTCGTCATGCAATGCGTACAAACGCGTCGATCTCTCGTGCTCGGATCGAACTCCGGGCCGGAGTCCGCAATTTGAGGGTGCGGTGGATACTCAACCCAGCATTGCTTGTGCAAATGAATAATCGTGTGGTCCATCATCACTCCGGATGATGACGACATAAGAAACCAACGCCCAATTCCTGGACGAAGTCTTGTCCGGGATGTACCCGGAGAGAGAATCTTTGCCGGGCCGGCCCCGCTGTTTTCTGGAGGTCTCCGGCGCCAAAATCGGCGACAACAAGAGTTCGCGCGCCGGCGCGGATGCCGTGCGCACCCCCCATGGAACGGGAGGCCCCGAAATGCTCTTTCTGATCGTCAACATCGACAAGCCCGGCCGCAACGACGTGCGCCTCGCCAACCGGCCGGCCCAGCACGACTACATCGAGGGCTTCCGCGACCGCATCAAATTCGCCGGCCCCACGGTCACCGAGGACGGGTCGATGTCGACGGGCAACATGTTCGTGATCGAGGCGGAGTCCTACGACGAGGTGCTCGCCTTCGCGCGGGACGATCCCTATTACAAGGCGGGGCTTTTCGATACGACCCTGATCCGCCCGTGGCAATGGACCTTCAACGAGCCTCCCGACGCGGCCTGATTCGACTTCCCGGCGAGGCGCGGACCGGCAAGCGATGTTCCGCCGGCTGAAGCGCGCGCTGCGGCGCGCCATCGCCAGGTCGTGGCGGCTGTCCAGGTTATGGTACCGCTTCCACGGGTTGGCGCTCGACGGCGCTCCGGACGAGGAGGTCTGGTATTTCGCGTTCGGGTCCAACATGCACGACGACGTCTTTCGCGGCCGCCGCCGCATGCGTCCCCGCGAATGGCGCGTCGCGCGGATCGCCGGCTACCGGTTGCGCTTCAACCTGGAGGGACGACCGAGAGGCAGGTCCGCGCCGGCCAATATCGAGCCGTGGGCCGGCGAGGAGGTCTGGGGCGTGGCCTACCGGATCACCCGGCGCGACCTGCTCCGGCTGAACAGCACCGAAGGCGTGCCCGGAGGCTATTACCGCCCGGTGGCGCTCGCGGCGGAGGACGCGGACCGGCGGCCCATCCCGGCGGTCGCCTACGTCGCGCAAGGCGGCGAAACCGACGGCAACCCGTCCCTTCGCTACATCGCCCTCCTGCGCGATGGCGCCCGCGCGCACGGCCTCCCCGACCGCTGGATCGAAAAGCTCGACCGCGTCCGCCCGGCCGACCGCGATGGGACAGGGTAAGAGCGGTCGCCCTTCCGCCTTCATCTCGACCGGAGCGCGCAGCGCGAGCCCATACCGGCCGATCCGCCCTCCCCCGGCCCCTCCCGCGGGCCGGAGGGGAGAAGGAAAGGCGGGAGGGGGAGGCGTGGCCGCGTTAATCCCCCTCTCCCCGCCGGGGAGTGGGTCGGGGGGAGCGGGGCGTCCCGGGCGACGGCCGGGGAAACCCGGGCGATGCCGGCGCTTTCCCCTGCGCGCCCGGCTCGCCAGCAACCGTTCCCACCCTTCGCCGGCCATGACGGATAGAAGTTGCGCAAAATTTTCTTTTAAATGACAATTATGCTTGACCGGGGACACGATTTGGGATATTTTTGCTAAAAGCACGAAAAATTGGGGCGCCGGACCTTCCGGCGCCCTTTTTCGTGGCGCGAACCCATCGAATGACCGATCTGGAGAGCCCGGCGGATGACCGAACGCCGCACTGGACGACTCGCGCGCGTCCCGATCCGGGACGTCTGGACGCGCGAGTGCCCGGATTTCGCGAGGTGGCTCGCCGAGCCCGATAATCTCCGGACCCTCGGCGAGGCGGTCGGGCTGCGTCTCGTGGACCCGGCGCTGGAACAGAGCGCCGCGGGCTGCCGCGCGGACATCGTCTGCCGCGACGCGGGCGCCCTTTGCCGGGTGGCGATCGAAGCCCAGCTGGGCCGGTCCGACCACGGGCATCTGGGCCAGCTGATCGCCTACGCCACGGCATTCGATACCGGCGCCGCGATCTGGCTCGCGCGGGAGTTCCGCGACGTTCACCGCGAGGCGCTCGACAGGTTGAACCGGCAGAACGGCGGTGCCGTCCGGTATTACGGGGTGGAGCTGGAGATGTGGTCGGTCGACGATTCGCTTCCGGCGCCCCGCTTCGTTGTCGTCGCCCGGCCCGGCGACGCTGCCGCGCCCAACGAGCGCGCCGGTCCGTGTGCCCTTCGGGCCGCCCGGCCGCGCGGCGCTCGCCCGTTGACACCGCGCCCGCGCGTCCATTCAATCGATCCCAACCCGTTGGCCGGCAACGCCGAAACGCATTTCCGGGACGGCTCGCGGCGGAACGGAATCGCGCGGAAAGGGACCGAAACCATGAGTGCGGCCCTTCGAACGGTGCACGGCGTGACCCACCACGAACCGGCCCGCGCCCGCGCCGGCTACACGTTGTTCGCGCCGATGTACGGCCGCAACGTGTGGCTCATCGACATGTGGGGCGCCATCGTCCAGCGCTGGCGGACGGACAACCTGCCCGGGAACTACGGCGAGCTCCTGCCCAACGGCAATCTGCTGTTCGCCGGGCGCACCCTGCCGGCCGCGATCCCCGAATTCGCCGGCAACGGCGGCCAGCTGGTCGAGCTGGACTGGGACGGCAACGCGGTCTGGGAATACCGGGATACCCATCTCAGCCACTGTTTCGCGCGGCTCCGGAACGGCAACCTGCTGGTGAACAAATGGCGCGAGGTCCCGCGCGAGATCGCCGCGCGGGTCCGGGGCGGCCAGCCCGGCACCGAGCTGCGCGGCGAGATGTACGGCGAGGCGATCCAGGAGATCGACCGGGACGGCGCCGTCGTCTGGGAGTGGCTGACCTTCGAGCATCTCGATCCGGAGCGCGACGTCATCGGCCCCTTCCATCCGCGCGACCGCTGGACCAACCTCAACTCGCTGGAGGAGATGCCGGACGGCCGCATCCTGGTGAGCTTCCGCGTGATCGACACCATCGCCATCGTCGACCGGGAAACCGGCAACATCGACTGGCGCTGGGGGCCGGGCGTCATCGCCGGCCAGCACCACCCGACCTGGCTGGAGAGCGGCAATATCCTGGTGTTCGACAACGGCGCGCACCGGCCCTACACGACGATCGACTTCTCCCGCGTGCTGGAGGTCGATCCCGGGACCGGCGAGATCGTCTGGGAATACAAGGAAAACCCGGTGCACGACTTCAACAGCTTCATCTGCTCCGGCGCCCAGCGCCTCGACAACGGCAACACGCTGATCTGCGAATCGACCAGGGGCCGGCTCTTCGAGGTCGCGAGCGAGGGCGATATCGTGTGGGAGTTCGCGAGCCCGTTCTATTACGAGCACCCGGTGTTCGGGACCAACAACATGATCTTCCGCTGCTTCCGTTACGACGAGAGCCATCCCGGCATCGCCGGGGCGGACCTCGACCCGGGGCGCTACGAGGATTTCAACGCCCTCATGCCCCGCCGCTTCGTCCGCAGCCCGCGCGCCAACGAGGCGCTCGCCGCCAGCTACGCCACGGGCCAGTTGGTGCGCGCCGGGCATTAGGGGGTCCGGTTTGGGGAGATTGCTGTCCTCGGTGTCACGCTGCCGCACACGACGATTTGCGATGGGCGGGCAAGCTCATGGCGCGATCGCCAGGTCGTAGCTTGTGTTCTTGCTGCCTCCCGGATTGCGGCGAAGAATTCCGCGCTCGATTAGCTCATTGATGTCGCGTTGCGCCGTCGGTATCGAACATTTGCCGATCGCCGCCCATTTCCTTGCCGTCAGCTTGCCCTCGAACCCATCGAGAAACCTGTTGAGCGCTTTCGCCTGTCGTTCGGTGAACGGCTCGCGGGCGTAGCGCCGCCAGAAACCGGCCTTGCGCAGAACGTCGGCGCAAGCCGACTCGGCGCCATCGATCGCGCGCGAAAAACAGCCGAGAAACCAGACCAGCCAGTCGGTCACGTCGAGTGTGCCTTGCTGCGCGCTTTCGAGCGCGTCGTAATAGTCCGAGCGTTCTTTACGGATCTGACTCGACATGCTGTAGAAGCGCTGTCCCGAGTCTTCCGACTGCGCCAGCGCCTGATCGGCGATCGCGCGCGCCACACGGCCGTTGCCGTCCTCGAACGGGTGGACGGTCACGAACCGGAGATGCGCGAGGCCGGCGCGCAACAGGCCTTCGGGTTCGCTTCGGCGATTGAACCAATCCAGGAACGCCTGCATCTCGGCGTCCAGTTGCCGCGCCGGTGGCGCCCGATAGTGCACCCGCTGGCGGCCGATCGGTCCCGAAACGACTTGCATCGGCCCTTCCGCATCGTCGCGCCACGCGCCCGTCCTTACTCTGTGCATTCCCGCATAGCCGGTCGGGAACAGCGCCGCCTGCCACCCGAACAACCTTTCGGCGGTCAGCAATGCCCCATGGTTCTCCGTAGCGTCGAGCGTCATTTCGACGACACCTTCGGTTCGCCGGTCGGCCGGCGCGATTGCCGCCGTGGGCAGGCCGAGGCGGCGCGCGAGCGAGGATCGCACGCTGTCTCGATCGAAGACTTCACCTTCGATCTCCGAGCTCTTGACGACGTCTTCCGTGAGCGCGACGAGCTGCGCTTCGAGCTGGAAGTCGAAGCCGAGGCTTGCCATGCCTCCGAGAAGCCGACCCTGCTTCAGGCGCGCGGCCGCGAGCGGCTCCAGCAGCCTCCCATCGTCCCAGGTCAGGCGGGGCCAGCCCTGTCGTTGCCAGATATACATGGTTTTCCTCACTGATTGAGGAGAACATGGCGTCGTTCTCGTCACCGGGCAAGCTGATTCTCTTTATAAATGAGGAGAATAATGCCGCATTCACCTCATTATCCGGTGCCGCGTCCCCAATCAGCGACAAACGATGGGCTCGATCTATCGAGTGCGCAAAGTGTCGGATAGCGGAGCCGCGCGACCGGCGGGAGGAGTACCGTCGCGGCGAGCTTCTCTCCTTGGCGGCGGAGAGGGCGGGGGTGACGTGGGGAATACCGGGGCCACACGGCGGAGACGGCCGGACGTTCGCCCGGGTCAGGCCGCCGTCGTTGTCGTGAGGCGGAGGCCGACGGCGCCGATGGCGATCAGCGCGATGAACGCGAGCTGAACGGCCCCGAGCCGTTCATGGAAGACCGCGAAGCCGATCAGCGTCACCGCAAGGATGCCGATCCCGGCCCAGAGCGCGTAGGCGACGCCCACCGGGATCGCCTTGAGCGCCGGCGCGAACGCCCAGAAGCAGCAGATGTAGCAGAGGATCGAGAGCGCCCCCCAGTGCCACTTCTCGCAACCGTCCGACAGCTTGAGGAAGACCGTGCCCACCACCTCCAGCGCGATGGCGACCGTCAGGAACATCCAGGCACTCATCGCATCCGACCTTCGCTCTCCCCGGCGGGGCACTATACGGCGCGGCCGGCGCTTCCGCATGAACCGCCCGTACCCGTCCGGCATTCAAGTTGCGCGCGCCGATCCGTTCCCACCCAGAAACCGGTGTCCTGCGACGATGGCAATGGCGGCGACGATCGCGATCCCGCTTATCAGGACATCGGGGTGAATGGCGGCCAGGCCGACCGCGATCCGCAGCACCGCCTCCAGCGGGTTCATCCTGAACTTGTCGTACCCCGATGCGGCGCTCGAGAGCATGTAGATTATCGTCGCGAGCTTCACCGCCACGTACAGGAAGACGACGAGGTCCCATTGCGCGCCGCCTTCGGAGACGATCAGCATGATCGGGTTGTAGGCGAACAGAAACGGTATCGCGAAGATGACGAGGCCGATGCGGGTCGCCTGCACCGCCGTCGCCATGGCGCCAGCGCCCGATATGGCCGCGGCGGCATAGGCCGCGATGGCCACCGGCGGCGTGATGGCCGAAGCCACCCCGTAATAGAACACGAAGAAATGGCCGCCCAGATCGGTTAGCCCGAGCGCCTTTATCGACGGCCCGAGGATTATGATGATCGTCAGGTACGCCGGCAGGGTCGGCATGCCCATGCCCAGCGCCAGGGACGCCAGGGCCGCGAAGACCAGCGTGGGCAACAGAAAGTCGCCGGTCGCCGCGGATACCACCTTGGCGAATTCCGTCGGCAGACCGGTGGCGCCGAGCACCGCCACGATGATGCCTACCGTGGCGACCGCCATCAGCAACCGGCCGAAGGTCTGGCCGCCCCGCGAGAGCGCGGAGATCAGCAGCCAGGGGCGGCGGCGTATAGCCGGATTGAGAACGATCGAAAGGGCGGCCAGAACGCCAAGGGCCAGGATCGCCGATCCCGCCGGCGAAGCCCCCTCTATGAGCGCGCCGATGACTACGCCGACCGGCAACACGACCAAAATGGCGTTGAGCCAGTCCTGCGTACCGATCGGGTCCATGTCGGCGTCGCCGCCGCCGGCTTCGACGCCGAGGCGGCGGCACTCGAAAACCACCGTCGCGAACAGCGACCCGTAATAGGCGATCGCCGGAACGATCGCCGCAACGATGATCGTCAGATATTTGATGCCGGTAAAATCCGCCATCACGAGGGCGGCCGCTCCCATGATCGGGGGCATGATCTGGCCGCCGGTCGAGGCGGTGGCCTCGACGCCTCCGGCGAAGGACGGTCTGAATCCCCGCCTCATGATCATCGGGATGGTGATCACGCCCGTGCCGACGACATTCGCGACGGCCGAACCGGATATCGTTCCGAACAGGCTCGAGGCCATGATGGCGGCGTGAGCCGGCCCGCCGCGAAACCGGCGCATCCCGTAGAACGACAGCTTGATCAGCGAGTGACCGCCGCCGGTACCTTCGAGCATCGCACCGAGCAGGATGAAGGGCAGGATGGTCGTGATCACGATACCGAACAGATTGCCCAGCACGCCGTCGCCGGTGTTGAACCAGAGCTCGTTGGGCACGTCCTGGGCGAAATCGATCGTCGTCGTCTCGAATATTCCCGGCCAGTGCTGACCCGTGAAGAAATAGGCCAGGGCAATCGAACCGACGATCGCCAGCGGCGCGCCCCAAATCCGCCAGCACATGACGAGCGTGACGAGGCAGCCCGTCAGGGCGATCCATGCATGGCTGTGCTCGAACAGAAACAGGCCTTCGTTTTCGAGGATCGACACATCCACGAAATAGCGCCAGAGCGTGTAGAGCGCCGCGCCGGCCAGCAGGACGTCGACGGACAGGACGACCGGCGCCGGGAGCCTTTGTCCCGACGCATTGGCCCGGACCGCGGCAAACGAAACGATGAAACCGAGCGCGAGGAGAGCGGGGTGAATCTGGGCGGCCGGAAACGGCCCGACGCGCGGCAGACCGCCGAAGGCGGGCAGCACATTCAACAATCCGACGACCGCGAGGATCAGCCCGAAAACATAGCCGACCGTCTGAGCCGTTCTCGTCAACGAGCTTTCCTCGAAACGCGACGGCTACCCCGGCACATCGGCGCCGGGGCGACCGGTGTCGTCGGGAACTATTTCGCCCGCAGCTTCGCCGGCACGTCGACCCCCTTCTCCGCATAGAACTTCGCCGCGCCGGGATGCACCGGCACGACATTGTTCCTGAACGCCGTCTCGATCGTCAGAGGGTGCAGTGCCGGGGAAACGCTGTGCACCGCCTCGATGTTGTCGAAGACCGCGGCGGTGAGCTTGTAAGCGGTGTTGTCGTCCATGTTCTTGTTGACCGTCACCATCATCACGTAGGCGGCGGCGTTGATATCCTTGTCGTTGTTGACGACATTCGAATAGGTGCCGGCGGGAAGCAGGTCGAGCGTCCGGCCGGGCGTTTTTTCGTATTCCTGCCAGGCTGCGGATTTTCTCACCGCCTCCGGGATATTGAGAAGGCGGATTTTCTTCGACGCGCCGAACTGCTCGATCATCGCCGACCCGATCATCTGGGGCCGCATGAACATGTCGAATTTGCCGTCTTCGAACGCCTGGTTCGCCGCGCCCCATCCGAGCTTCACCGCCTTGTAGTCCTTACCCGGCTTGTAACCCGTCACGGCACCGATGATGCCGATGGACTGGCGGGACGCCGATCCGGATGGCGGACCGACGAACACGGTCCTGCCCTTGATGTCGGCGAATTCCACGATTCCGGAATCCGCATAGGTGATCGGGTGGAAGTGCCCTCCCAGAAACGCGAACAGGGAGCGCACGTTCCGGGAAGCCGTCTTGGCCTTGTCGCCGAGCTTCTTGTACGGACCCCGGCCCTTGGTCATGGCCGCGAACGCCCCGACCGGGGTTACGGCCACCTCGATCTTCGCGGCCGCCAGCTTGAGCAGCGACCGGGTCAGGGTCTGGCCGGTATTTACTTTGACCGTGATGTTTGAGTCCGCCGCGGCGTACTTGCTGAGCAGTTGCATGACGACGGCCGTGGAACCGGATGCGGCGCCGGCTTCGCCCCGAAGGATGCTCTTGGCGTTGACGGCGGTCGAGAGTCCCAGGACCAGCCCGGTGGCGGCGGCCAGTGTCGCAAGTCTTTTCATCGTCCGTTTCTCCTCGGTGAGACCAGGGTGATCGGGTCTACGCTTGCCGCCCGCGAGCAGGCTCTCGCGCGGAGCCGGGAGGGCGGCCGCTAATACGAAACCTTCACCTCCAGAAGCGCCTGTCGTTTTTCCCGGCGCACGACGTTCATTGCCTCGGCGAGCGCGCCCGCCAGGTCGTCGCCGCGTTCCACTCTTCGGGCCCACCCCCGGCTCGCCTTCGCGACGGCGATGCAGTCGGGGACCGGCTCGAGCGAGGTGATGGGCATCCGGTTCATATGCGCGGCCTTGCCCTCCGGATAGACGTTCACGGCCGCGCGCCGCACCGCGTTCCAGATGCCGTTGTTGGAGACGATCGTGAGCAGGGGCAATCCGAGCGCCTCCGCCACCTGGTGACAGGCGACGGGGTTGGCGAAGATGTAGGACCCGTCCCCCACGGTGGCGATGGAAACGCGATCCCTGTCCGCCAGCGCGGCGCCGAGCGCCGCCGGCATTCCCCAGCCGAGCCCGCCCGAGAAAGGCGGGGTGAACCCTGTGTTCGGCTCTTTGAGGTCCATGCCTTCGAGCGGGGCGCCGAGCTCGCTGAACACGACGTCGTTCCCGCCCATCGCATCGGACAGGCAGGCGGCAAGGAAGCCCGGCGTCATCGGGGCCCCGTTTCCGGCGAGAGCCCTGGCGCGCGTTTCATCCAGGCGCGCCGCGTTCCGGGCCGCTATCTCCGCGTGCCGGTCCGCGTTCCGCCCGGCCGCGCCACCCATCGCCTTGGCAAGCGCCTGGATGGCGGCGAGAGGCGAACTTTGAATGGCGATGTCCGTCCGGAAAGACCGCACCGGGATCTGCGAGAAATGCGGATCGGGGCCGATATGCACCACCGCCGCGTCGTTCGCGGGCTGCACGTCCCTCTGTATCCAGGGAACCGGCGCGTCGATGACGATGACCGGATCTGCGTCCCTGACCAGGGGACCGATCGAGGAACCGGCTGCCATGGGATCCCTGGTGGCAAGCACGTTTCTCAGGCCGCGGAATTCCGCGACCGGGATCGCGTGGTCGTTGGCGAAGGCGGAAAGCGCGCGGGAAAAATCCCCGCCGGGATCGCTGCGTTGGACCACGATGAGCGGCCTTGCGGATCCGGAGATGAGTTCCGCGACTTGCGCGATCTGCTCCGGGTCGGGATGGAGCGCGCCGGAGGGCGCCTGAACGGGTCCGTCCACCGGGAGGTTCCCGGGCCAGGGCTCGGCCAGCGGTTCGCGCGGCAGGCCCAGGTAAACCGGCCCGCGCGGCTCGCTCATCGCGATGGAAAGCGCACGCTCGACCAGGAGCGCCGCCTGCTCCGGATAACGAAGCTCGTAATCCCACTTGACGCTCTCGCGCACGAGCGCGCCCTGATCGCGCATTTCCTGGCCGTACTGGATCGGAGTCATGCGTGCGCCGGTCCGATCGAATTCGGTGATCGGGGTCCGACCGGCCAGCATGAACAGCGGAATGTTCTCGCTGGCGGCGTTGATGAGACCCATCGCGCTGTTGGCGAGGCCGACATTCACATGGACCATGACGGCCTGCGGCCTGCCGGTCGCCAGGTAATAGCCATGAGCCATGGCGACGGCCGCGGTCTCGTGCGTGACGACGACGGGTTCCGGCATGTCCAGACCCGATGTCGATCCTCGCGCGAAAGCTTCGATGATCGGCGCGAAGTCCGTGCCGCCATTGGCGAACAGGTACTCGATGCCGCACGCTTTCATGCGCATGAGCAGGGCTTCGGCGGCGGTTCCGGGAATTGGCGGCGACGTCCGGTTCATCGGCTTACCGACCTCGACTTCGACTGGTTCGTTGCCTCGCCACGCACCCAAGCGTAGTGATACCTTTCGCACCGGAAAAATATAGATTGAGCCTCGCTGGCGATAACCGATCTGGATCGCCGGAGGTTCGGACCATGGAACTTCGTCAACTCAAATACTTCGTGGAGATCGCCGCCGCCGGCAGCCTGAGAGAGGCCTCGGCCAGGCTTCACGTCGCCCAGCCCGCGTTGACCCGCCACCTTCGTTCGCTGGAAGACGAGCTTGGCGTTCAGTTATGCGCCCGCCATTCCAGGGGGGTTCGCCTGACCCCCGCGGGCAGCCGCTTTCTCGACCGCGCAACATCGATCCTCCGCCAGGTCGGCGACATCCGGTCGCGTCTCTCCGAAGACATCGACAGCCCGGCCGGCATGGCCGCCATCGGCGCGTCGGGCGCGATGGGCCGGCTGCTCTTCGGAGCCGTCGCGGAGAAGATCGCCACGGACTTCCCCCGCATCGCGCTGCGCATGGTCGAGGGAGGGGCCTATACGCTCATGGCGGCGCTCGACGCGCGTCGCATCGATATGGCGCTGATGGTGAACCCTGATGCCCGGGCGGGCTTCACCCTCGAACCTCTCGTCACCGAGCCGGTCTATCTGATCGGCGCGGCGTCGGACGACCGGCTCGGGGCGGGTTCGATCGGCATGTCCGCGCTGGAGGCGTTTCCGCTGGCCACGTTCGAGCGCGTGAGCGGCCCGCGAAAGATCTTCGATCGCGCCGCCGCCAAGTCGGGCATTGCCCTCAACATCGCCTACGAGGTGGAAAGCCTGGATGTCATCAAGGACTTCGTCAGGCGCGGGCTCGCCTTCGCGCTGCTGCCGCATTCGTCGATTCTCCGGGAGCTGGGAGACCCGAAGCTGAGGGCGGCGAGACTGGAGGGAATCGGCATTACCCGGGCTCTGGTCATGCGAGAGGAAGCGATGGAACACCCGGTTTCGGGGGTTGTCGCGCAAATCCTCCGCGACGAGATCGCGACCTTGATTTCTGCAGGCGCGTTCGGGAACCCCGCGGGCTCCGGCACGGATTGAGCGGCTGGGCGACCCGCCCTCCCCCGGCCCCTCCCGCAAGCGGGAGGGGAGAAGGTAAGGCGGGAGGGGAGAAGGTAAAGCGGGAGGGGAGAAGGTAAAGCGGGAGGGGAGAAGGTAAGGGAGGCGGCGCCGTGCGAATCCCCCTCTCCCCGCCGGGGAGAGGGTTAGGGTGAGGGGCTTCCCGGGCGTCCGCTCAACTCCCCCCGCCCGCGGCCTCCGCCGCGGCGTCCTCGGGGACCGGGCGGCTGGTTACCACCTCGTCGATCAGGCCGAATTCCCTGGCGTCCTCGGGCGCGAGGAACTTGTCGCGTTCCATCGCTTCCTCGATAACGCCGATGTCCTGGCCGGTGTGCTCGACATAGATTTGGTTGAGGCGGCCGCGCAGCGTGAGGATCTCGCGGGCGTGAATCTCGATGTCGGTCGCCTGGCCCTGGAACCCGCCCGAGGGCTGGTGGACCATGATCCGCGCGTGCGGCAGCGAATAGCGCTTGCCCTTGGCGCCCGCCGCCAGCAGCAGCGAGCCCATCGACGCCGCCTGGCCGATGCAGACGGTCGAGATCTCGGGGCGGATGTATTGCATCGTGTCGTAGATCGCGAGCCCCGAGGTCACCAGCCCGCCCGGCGAGTTGATGTAGAACGCGATGTCCTTGGTCGGGTTCTCGGATTCGAGATAGAGCATCTGGGCGCAGATCAGCGAGGAGACGGCATCGTCGACCCCGCCGATCAGGAAGATTATCCGCTCCTTGAGCAGCCGCGAGAAGATGTCGTAGGCCCGCTCCCCCCGGTTGGTCTGCTCGACCACCATCGGGACGAGCGCGTTCATGGTGACGTCGTCGCGCTGCATCATGCCGGCCGGATCCCTTTCCTCGATCGGTCTATTCCGCCGCGTCCGCGCCGTCTTCCGGCTCCGCCGCGAGCTCGTCGATGCCGACCGTCCGGTCGGTCACCTGCGCCATCTCCACGATGAAATCGACCACCTTGTCCTCGAAGATCGGCGCCTGGAGCGACTGCATCGCTTCCGGGTTGTTGCGGTAGAACTCGTAGATCTCCGCCTCGCGCCCCTGGAACATCCGCGCCTGTTCGGCCATCGCGCGGGTCATCTCGTCCTCGGTCACCCGGATGTTGTTGGCCCGGCCGACCTCGGAGAGGAGCAGCGCGAGCCGCACCCGGCGCTCCGCGATGCCCCGGTAGCGCCCGCGCAGATCGTCGTCGGACAGCGCCTTGTCCTCGTCGTCGAGATCGTCCTTTTCCCGGGCTTCCTCGATCTGGCTCCAGATGGTCTCGAACTCGCGCTCGACCATGCCGGGGGGAAGCTCGAAGCCGTGCGATTCGGCGAGCCTGTCGAGCAGGGATCGCTTGAGCCGGTCGCGCGCGATGCGCTCGTACTGCCCCTCGATCTCGCCCCTGATCGTCGCCTTGAGGGAGTCGAGGTCGTCGAACCCGACATGCTTGGCGAGGTCGTCGTCGACCAGGGTCTCGTCGGGGCTGCGGAGCTCCTTGACGGTGACCGCGAAGCTTGCCGTCCTGCCCTTGAGCTCGTCGTTCGGATAGTCTTCCGGGAAGTCGATCTCGACGGTCTTCTCGTCGCCCGATTTCACGCCGAGGAGCTGTTCCTCGAAGCCCGGGACGAACTGGCCCGAGCCGAGCCTCAGCACGAAATCCTCGGCGGCGCCGCCCTCGAAGGGCTCGCCGTCGATGCTGCCGACGAAATCGATCGCGACCTCGTCGCCGTCCTTCGCCTCGGCCCCCTCCTCCGCCGGGCTGAAATGCCGGTGCTGCTCGGCGAGGCGCCCGACCGCCTCTTCGACCTTCTCGTCTTCCGCCCGGACGACCATGCGTTCGAGCTCCAGCGCGGCGAAGTCGACCGGCTCGATCTCGGGCATCAGCTCGAGGTTGAGCGTGTATTCCAGATCCTCGCCGTCCTCGAACTTGAGGTCGCCGATCTCGGGCTGCATCGCCGGGCGGACCCCCTCGTCCTCGATCGCGCTGGACGTGGCGTCCTCGATCGTCGACTGGAGGACTTCGCCCCGGACCGCGTCGCCGAAACGCGTGCGCAAGACGGCGAGCGGCACCTTGCCGGCCCGGAAGCCCGGCACCCGGACCTCCTGGCCGACCTCGTTGAGCCGCGCCACCAGCTTGCCTTCTATGTCGGCGGCGGGGACGCTGATCCGGTATTCGCGCTTGAGCCCTTCGGCGCTGATCTCGGTAACTTGCATGCGTGTCTCGCGTTTGGGGCCCTGGTGCGGGCGGAGGGATTCGAACCCCCACGGCTTGCGCCACCGGATCCTAAATCCGGCGTGTCTACCAATTCCACCACGCCCGCGCCCGGGCGGTGCGGTCTCGTGCGGGCGGCGCCATGGTATAATCGGCCCGTCCGGCGAGGGCAAGCCGGCCGAACGAGGAGGACGACGTGCAAGGAAGCGAACGGGTCATCGACTGTCTCAACCGGGTTCTGCTGAACGAGCTCACCGCGATCAACCAGTATTTCCTGCATTCGCGGATGCTGAAGAACTGGGGGATTGCCGGCCTCGCCAAGCACGAGTACGAGGAATCGGTCGACGAGATGCGCCACGCCGACAAGCTGATCGAGCGCATCCTGTTCCTCGACGGGCTGCCCAACCTGCAGGACATCGGAAAGCTTTTCGTCGGCGAATCGGCGAAGGAGATCCTCGAATGCGACCTCCGGCTGGAGGAGTTCGCGATTCCGGTGGTGCGCGAGGGGGTCGCCGCCTGCGAGGAGGAGGCCGACTATGTCAGCCGGGAGCTGCTGGAGGAGATCCTCGAGGGCGAGGAGGACCATGTCGACTGGCTCGAGACCCAGCTCGGCCAGATCGAGCGCATGGGGCTGGAGAACTTCATCCAGATGCACAGCGAGTGAGGGTCAGCGCGAGGTCGTCTCCGACGCGGCGGCCTCGTCCATCACCTGCCGGGCCAACGGCAGGCAACGCCCGCACCGCGGTCCGCCGCCGAGCACCGAATAGGCCTCCTCGGGCGACTTCGCGCCGCCCGCCGCGAGATCCCGGATATCGCGTTCCCGGTACCGGTTGCAGATGCAGACATACATGGCTCGATACACCACCCGCCAAGGTGAAAATATCGTGTCCCAATTAAGAATCGCTGTCAACAATGATGGTGTCGGCGGGTAAATCCGTGGCGGGCGGGCGGTAGCGGCGGATCGCGGCGCGGGCGGCGGCGTGGAGTATGGCGTCGACGTCGATGCGGTAGGCGGCGTGGAGGTCGGGGATGTCGCCCGACTGGCCGAAGCTGTCGACGCCGAGCGGGTAGATGCGGTGGCCGGCGACCGAGCCGAGCCAGGAGAGCGCCGCCGGGTGGCCGTCGAGCACGGTGACGATCGCGGCGTCGGGGGCGAGCCGGGCGAGCAGCCGCTCGATCGCGGCGGTGCGGGCGGAATCGCCCGCTACCCGGGCCTGGCGGGCGCGGAGCCAGTCCTCGTGGAGGCGGTCGGGCGAGGTGATGGCCAGCAGCCCGACATCGGGAATATCCTCGCGCAGCGCATCGACCGCCGCCTCGGCCTCGGGGACCATCGCCCCCATATAGGCCACCGCGAGCGGCGCGCCGTCGCAGGAAGGTCCGGCCCGCCAGTAGGCGCCCCGGATCGCGCCGGCGCGCCAGTCCTCCTCCCCGCGCCCGGCGGGCTGCGAAATGGCGCGGGTCGACAGCCTGAGCGCCACCGAGCCGCCGTCGTCGGCCTGCATGTGGCGAAACCCCCATGCCACGATCTCGGCGAGCTCGTCGACGAAGGCGGGCTCGAAGGCCGCGAGCCCGGCCTGGCCGAGCGTGATCAGCGGAGTCTCCTGCGACTGGTGCGCCCCGCCCTCGGGCGCGAGCGTGACGCCGGACGGCGTTGCCGCCAGCATGAACCGCGCGTCCTGGTAGCAGGCGTAGTGCAGCGCATCGAGGCCGCGCCGGATGAACGGGTCGTATAGCGTGCCGATGGGCAGCAGCCGCTCGCCGAAGACCGGCCCGGCGAGCCCGAAGGCGGACAGCGTCAGGAACAGGTTGTTCTCCGCGATGCCGAGCTCGACATGCTGGCCGCCGGGCGACATGACCCAGCGCTGCGGCGACAGCACGTCCTCCTCGGCATAGGTGTCGGCGGCCTCGTCGCGGCTGAAGATGCCGCGCCGGTTGACCCACGCACCGAGATTGGTCGAGACCGCGACGTCGGGCGAGGTGGTGACGATGCGGTCGGCGAGCTCACCCCCTCCCCGCGCGATGTCGCTCAGGATCCGGCCGAACCCGTCCTGGGTCGAGATCGTCGCCCGGTCCGGCGGGTCGATCCGTTCGGGCACCGCGATCCGCGCCGCCGCGTGGCGCCTCGGATAGGCGGAGGCGAACGGCACCCCGGCGAGGAACGCCTCCAGCTCGTCTTCCGGGATGTCTAGCCCGGCGAAGCGGTCCCACTCCTCGCCCGGCGCGACCCCCATTTCGGCCCGGAAAGTCTCCATCTGGTCGGGCGTCATCAGCCCGGCATGATTGTCCTTGTGCCCGGCGAAGGGGAGCCCGTAGCCCTTGGTGGTGTAGCAGATCAGGCAGGTCGGCCGGTCGTCGCGGATGCCGTGGAACGCGTCGAGCAGCACGTCGATGTCGTTGCCGGCGAGGTTGGTCATCAGCGCGTGCAGCGCCGTATCGTCGCGCCGGTCGAGGAGCGCGCGCGCCTCCGCCTCGCCGCCGATGTCGTGCGCCAGCCGCTCGCGCCAGCCCGGCCCGCCCTTGTAGGTGAGCGCGGAATAGAGCGAGTTCGGGCAGTCGTCGATCCAGCGCCGCAGCGCCTCCCCGCCGGGCTCGGCGAAGGCGGCCTCCTGCAGGCGGCCGTATTTGAGCGTCAGCACCCGCCAGCCGACCGAGCGGAACAGCTCGTCGATGCGCCCGAACAGCCGGTCCGAGACCACCGAATCGAGGCTCTGGCGATTATAGTCGACCACCCACCAGAGATTGCGCACGTCGTGCTTCCAGCTCTCCAGCAGGGCCTCGAACACGTTGCCCTCGTCGAGCTCGGCATCGCCCACCAGCGCGATCATGCGCCCCGCGGAGTCCGGGTCGATCGTCCCCTTGCAGGCGAGATAGTCCTGGACCAGCGCGGCGAACACGGTCTGCGCCGCGCCGAGCCCGACCGAGCCGGTGGAGAAATCGACGTCGTCGTCGTCCTTGGTGCGCGACGGGTAGGATTGCGCCCCGCCGAGGCTGCGGAAGCGTTCGAGCCGTTCCCGGCTCTCGCGTCCGAAGAGATACTGGATGGCGTGGAAGACCGGCGCCGCGTGGGGCTTCACCGCCACCCGGTCCTCCGGCCTCAGCACGTCGAAATAGAGCGCCGTCATGATCGCCGTCAGGGACGAGCACGAGGCCTGGTGCCCGCCCACCTTGAGCCCGTCGCGGCTCGGCCTCAGATGGTTGGCGTTGTGGATCGTCCAGGCCGACAGCCAGAGCAGCTTGCGTTCGAGCGCGGCGAGAATCGCGCGGCGCCGGGCCGGCGGGCTCTCGCGCTCCAACGCGATCTCGGCAGGCAGGCTGGACATCGCTCGCTCTCCGGCGGGACGGGAACAGTATAGGCCGGCCCGGTGCGAATTATGTTGCGAATACGGTTCCGGAATGCCCTAATCGCGCAACGAACAGCGCCCTCAAGCAAAATTGGAGACAGAATCTGCCAATCACGGACCTCGACGCGATCGACCGCCGCATCCTGACCGAGCTCCAGGGCAACGCGCGGATTTCCAACGCCGAGCTCGCGGAAGCGGTCGGGCTCTCCCCCTCCCCCTGCCTGCGCCGGGTGCGCGCGCTGGAGGCGGCGGGCGTGATCAAGGGCTACGCGGCGCTGCTCGACGCCGCCGAGGTCGGGCTGCCGATCTCGGTCTTCGTGCAGGTGACGCTGGAACGCCAGATCGAGCGGGCGCTGGAGGCTTTCGAGACCGCGATCCAGGGCCGCCCCGAGGTGATGGAGTGCTACCTGATGACCGGCGACGCGGACTACCTGCTCCGCGTCGTGGTGTCCGACCTCGCGGCCTACGAGCGTTTCCTCAAGGAGCACCTGACTCGGGTGAGCGGCGTTTCCAGCATCAAGTCGAGCTTCGCGCTCAACCAGGTGAAGTACTCGACGGCGCTGCCGTTGTAGGGGGAGCTAGCCCCGAGTCCTAGGCGGCACCACTTCCCTAATTGTGATGGTCCAGCGCTTTTCCACAATATAGCCGAATATTCCCTTGGTGATTCGTTCCTTCTTCCGATATTTCCGGAAACTTGGTCATTGAGATGAAGTGAAAAGCCAAGGCCTGCATCGAGTGAACAACAGCGCTGACGAGAATAGTCGTCACGAGGTCCACCATGGAAGACGATAAAGATCTGCAGTCCAGCGACTCCGATCACGAATTTGAAGCTCAAGCGTTATTGATCGTTCGGAAAATTATTCCTGTTCTACGGACCGCTAAAAACACCGCGAAGGTCCTGAACCGGCTTTCTTCGGTTGGTGTGCAAACTCTCGAAGCCGCTCTCGAAGCTGGAACATCTTGGTTCCAGCTGAAGAAAGCCCGCAACGAACATTTCATACACCAGCTTGCCGAGATTTCGCCGGGTCGGTCAGCTATTGGAGCAAAGGTGGCCGAGCGACTGGTTGAGGAACAGCGCCGTATGGATCAATTGGTATTTGCAGCAATAGAACGTGTCCAGGCCTCTAGTGGCCCCGCTTCTTCTGGCGAAGGAAATATTGGCAAGGAGACGAACGAAATAGATGACGATTGGATTGAAAGCTTTAGGAGAGAAGCAACTGATCGAAATCAAGGCGAGATGAGAGAAGCCTTCGCGAGAATCTTGGCTGGAGAGATTTCCGAACCCGGATCGTTTTCAATTAGGACTTTACGTGCCGTCGGCGCTCTCGACCAATCCACTGCTACTCTGTTCCGCAAGGCGGCATCGCTTCGAGTGGGTATGGAAGTTGCGATTACAAATCCTCGTTCCGGATCACGTTTTCATGTATTTGATGCCCGCATCCCGTCGCTTGGGGGAAATTTGGGACAAAATCATCTTCAAGAAGACGGTCTAGATTATGGACGCCTCATCGAACTAACAGAAAACGGCCTGCTCCATTCTGACTATAGTTCTTGGCACATCTACAATTCAGCAATGCCAAATCCGACAATTGGTCTCAAAGGAGGGGTCGTCCCTTTTGTTCATCAAGGCCAGGAATGGGCCTTGATTCCGATGCCGACTTTCAAGGCGGGATCTGAGTTGAAGATACACGGCGCCAAATTTACTACGGTTGGCCAGGAACTTCTTCATATCGTGGACATCGAAAGTAATCTCGCGTTCTTGGGCAAAGTTCGCGCGTATCTCAAGGGCCAAGGGATTGAGATGCTCTCGCTGCCGTCGGATCAGACGTAAGAGCCCTTGAGTGTACAGATAGGGTAATTGCCTGACAGTTGCCGCTCATGGCGGGTGGTGGTTCAGGCGGCTTTCTTGATCTTGTCCTCCTTTGGTCTCTTGGGCTTGGGCAGGCATCGTACGAAGACGTCGGCGGGTGTCCTGCCCTCCATGTCGAGGCCCTGGCTGACGCCGTCGGCCACGACGTCCGGGTAAACGTGCTCCTCGGCGGCCTCCACGGAATAGAGTGCGGCGTTGGCGACGTCGGCGGGGTCTTCCAGTGGCGGCGGGCACATGTCGCCCATGCGGGTGTCTCTCGTTGGGCCGGGGTTGTATTCGTGGACTCGCTCCGAACGAACCTATTCGCTGGAACGCCAGATCGAGCGGGCGCTGGAGGCTTTCGAGACCGCGATCCAGGGCCGCCCCGAGGTGATGGAGTGCTATCTGATGACCGGTGATGCGGACTACCTGCTCCGCGTCGTGGTCTCCGACCTCGCGGCCTATGAGCGTTTCCTCAAGGAGCACCTGACCCGGGTGAGCGGCGTTTCCAGCATCAAGTCGAGCTTCGCGCTGAACCAGGTGAAGTATTCGACGGCGCTGCCGTTGTAGGGAGGCGAACGCCCGGCTTCCCGCCGCGCGGCGCGCGGGAGCGCTCAGATGAACTCCAGTATCCAGAGAGACAGTCCGGGCACGTAGGTGATCAGCATCAGCGCCCCTATGGCAAGCGCGATGAACGGCATCAGACCCGGATAAAGCGTTGCCAGGGGCACGCGGAAGACCGCTTGGCCGACGAAGATGTTGAGGCCGAATGGCGGCGTGAAGGTCCCGATGGTGAGGTTCACGACGGCGACGATGCCGAAATGGACCGGGTGGACGCCGACCGCGAGCGCGATGTCGGCGAGCAGGGGTGTCAGCACGAGGATCGCCGAGGCGGTGTCGAGCACCGTGCCGACGAACAGCATGAACAGATTGAGGACCAGCAGCAGCATCCATTGAGGCATGCCGAGCCCGGCGATGTAGTCGGTCGCGGCCGTGGCGACGCCGGTCACGGTCAGAAGCCAGGAATAGACGCCCGCGGCCGCGACGATGATGAAGACCTGGCCGGTGAGGAAGGCGGAATTGGCCGCGGTCCGGAACAGCTCGCCCGGCGCGATCTCCCGATACACCGCCATGGTCACGAATATGGCGTAGACGCAGGCGACGCCCGCGGCTTCGGTCGGCGAGAACACCCCGGCGTAGATGCCGCCCAGGATGATCACCGGGGCTCCGAGGGCCCAACCGGACCGGGCGGTGGCCCGCCGGAAGCCCCGCCAGGTGACAGCGCCGACCGTCGGGACGCCGGTCCGGCCGACGTAAAAGTAGATGTAGGTCCCGAAAGCGGCGGCGAGCACGAGACCCGGCACGATCCCGGCGGCGAAGAGCTGGACGACCGAGGTCTCGGTCGCGAAGCCGTAGAGGATCATGGCGATCGAGGGCGGGATGATGTTGGCGATGGCCCCCGCCGAGGTCAGCATGCCGGAGGCGAACCGCGCGTCGTAGCCCGCTTCGCGGAGCGGCTTGTAGGTCAGTGTGCCCACCGCGGCGACGGTGGCGCCCGTCGATCCCGAGATCGCGCCGAATATCGTCGCCGTCCCCAGCGCGGTGAGCGGCAGGCTACCGCGGACGCCGCCGATGATCGAGTACACCCAGTCGATCAGCCGGGCCGATACCCCGCCCCGGGTCATCAGGTCGCCGGCGAATATGAAGAACGGCACGGCGAGCAGCGCGAACTTGTCGATCGAGGCGAACATCTGCTGATGGATCAGCGTCGTCGGCACGTCGACGAAGAAGATCAGCACGATCGCGGATGTGGTCAGAAGGATCAGGAATATCGGAAAGCCGAGCAGCAGCAGCGCCACCGGCAGGCCGACCATCACCCACGCCACGTCTCGTCCTCCTCGTTCTGCGGCGGAGCACGGAACCCCGTAAGGACGCGCGCCAGCACGGCGACGATCATCAACGCGAAACCGATCAGCAGGACGGTGTGCGGTACGACCAGCGGCACGCCCGCGGCGATGCTGACCGTGCCGGTCCGGTGGAATGCGGCGACCATCTCGACCGACTGGGCGACCACGAAGCCGCAACAGGCGACGAAGACCAGCACGATCGCGCCGTCGATCAGGCGCCTCAACCTGCCGCGGGCCCGCGCGAGCAGGAGGTCCATGCTGAGATGGGCGCCGTTGAAGCTGACCGCGACGGCGGAGACCGCGACCAGCCCGACCACCATGAAGATCAGGATCTCCTCGGCCCAGAATATCGCCGCGGAGAACAGATACCGGCTGACCACGTTGGCGAAGATGATCGCGACGCCGGCGAGGATCAGGGCGCCGGCGATCGCCCTCGGGGCCGAGTCGAGCGCGGTGGAAAGGACACGGCGACACCGTTCCCCGCCCGATTGCGCACCCGGCTCCCGCCCGGTCATCGCCGCGTCGCTACCCGCGTGTCGCGTGAGGGAAGCGGACGACGCGCGGCCCTATGCACCGCGCGCCGTTCGTCCCGATCAATACTTGGCGGCGACCGACTTCACCCGCTTGTAAAACGCGTTGAGCGCCGGCTTGCCCTTGGTGACGTCTTCCCCGACGCTGGCCAGCAGGCTGCGAACCTTGGCGAGATCCTCGTCCGGAAGCGCGATGAGAGAACCGCCGCCCTCCTTCCATTTCGCCAGCATCGCCTGCTCGTTGGTGTCCGAATATTCGTTGGCGCGTTGCTGCAGCCCGACGCCGGCATCGATCACCACCTTTTGCAGATCCGCCGGGAGCTTGCCGAGCCAGGCCTTGCTGACGATGCCGGCCGACAGGATCAGCGTGTCGTCGGTCCGGGTCAGCACCTTGCCGATCTGGTTGAACTTGAAGACCACGTAGACGACCATTCCGCTCATCGTGCCGTCGATCACGCCGCGCTGCAGCGAGGGCACGACTTCGGAAAGCGGCATGGGGACGGCGGTCGCGCCGAAGCGCTTCATCTTCTCGCGCTCCGCGTCGGTCGCGTTGACGCGCAGTTTCAGCCCGCCGAAATCGGCAAGCCTGCGGATCGGCTTCTTGCCGAAATAGTGCGCCGTGGAATGGGTGAACACGGATACCGGAACGATGTTGCCGCGCTCGGTTCCGATCGACCGGATCTCCTTGTTGAGTTCCGGATCGAGAAGCGCCTTGGCGGCATTCGTCTTGTTCTTGAACAGCACCGGCGTCGAGAAAATGCCGAAGCGCGGGTCGATACCCGCATAGAAATCCATCGGCGCGACGAGACATTCGATGGTGCCGATCTGGACGCCCTCGACCATGCGGAAAATATTGCCGAGCTGGCTGCGCGGGAACACCTGTACGTCGATGCGGCCCTTCGAGTCCGCCTCGATTTTCTTCTCCATCCAGTTCGCCCATTCGTGCTGGACATCCTTGAAGGTGCCGAGCCCGATCTTCATCGTGAAGTCGGCGGCCGACGCGCCGCCCGCCAGGAGCGCCAGAATCGTCGCGGCGGCGAGGCCGCCTCCAAGGCGCGGATGTATCTTCCGGATTCTCGTCATTTCGTTGCCTCCCAATTTCGGCCGGGGGGACCGGGACCGTTTCGGATTCCGGTCGCCCGACCGGGTCTCGCCCACGGGTAAGCATGACGCAAGGCTTGCTTTCGGTATAGGGCGCGATCGGAAGCCGGAACCCGGCGCCCGGACCGCACACGCGGAATTCGTCCTTGCGCTTGCCGTCGGCCGCCGCATCGGAGTCGGCGCCATGCCCCCCCCCCCCCTTCACCTTGCACCTTGCGAGTGCGTCCATCAGGAGCGCATGGCCGCTCCGGCCGAAAGTCCAGCCGCGCCGCCTAAACTTGCGGGGGATGGATCAGCGAACTCACGTCCCGCCAAAACTTGTCGAAGGACGCTGCTGACCGGGCCGCATCCAGATCGAAAATGGCGGAGAACGAGGCTTGGTGGATCGTTTCCCGGTATGACTGGCCGGGCGGCATCGTGGCGGTCAGCCAGCCTTTCGCGTCCCTGATCGCCTCGGCGTCGTCGGGCGGTTCGATGCCCTCGCCGATCCCGAGGGACATGGGGGCCGGCCAACGACCCGCGCCCACGCCGGTTTCAGTATGGCCTCTCTCCAGCTTCGGAGCCAATTCGCCCAGGAACGCTCCGGAAGGATCCGCGACGACTCATGGCCGGTGTCGGTCGTGGATTCGGTCGAGGCCGTACGCGTTCTCCAGATGCGCTCAAGCGGGACGGGCGCCGCTGCCGGCCCTGCCCCGGCAGACACCCGGCGAACCGTTTCTCCACGCTCTTCGCGTCGGCGGTAAGGCCTCGGCCGATTCCCTCCGTGACGACGGCGGCGGCAGAGCCACCGGTGTCAACGGCGTTTTTCCGGGAGGCGCGGCAGCAGGGTGCGGACATGGCCGAGCAGCAGCCGGTACATGCTCCGCTCGCGAAGGCTCATGCCCCGCACCCTCTCGGAATAGTGCCGTTCCGCCTGTTTGAGGACGGTTCGGGAAGTCAGGGTCGTTCGGTCCCGGAACAGCTCGTCGCCCCATCCGGCTTCGAGGAGTTTTGTCGTCACGCCCATCCGGAGCCGTTCCTCGTATTTCCCTTCGTTGTTCGGCTCGCCCAGGCCGAGGCTCGATACCCACGTCACGCAGATGTGCAGGGCGCCGACCCCGTCGAACGACTCCAGCGCCCTGGCCGCCGCGTGAGCGATGCGCCGGTCGCAGGAGACAGTCCCGCCGGATACATGACGCCGGATCTTCTTCTTGAGCTCCTCGAAAGACACGATCTCATACCCCGCGTCCTGCAGGATGTGGCTCATCCCCTGGTGCAGGAATACGGAGAACTCGGAACCGATGCCGCTGCCGCCCACGTGAAGGAACAGCCGGCCCTTGTCCTCGAAATCCTCTCCTCTGAGGATTTTCTTCAGATCCCTCTCGGTCCTCGCGAGACCGTCGAACACTTCCGTCACCGCCTCGTGCACGCTCTTCTCGGCGTGTTTGGGATGAGGAACGACATGTTCCGCGATCGTCTGACAACCGGCGGACATGCAAAGGACGGCGGACAGGCACAAGGCCGGGAGCCGACGATTCCGTTTCACGCGCGCACCCGGTGCAACGATACGAGGCCGCGCCGGCAGCCGTTTCCGAAATACGCGCTTACGGTTTTCGGCCGGACGGACGATTCGACGACCGCGATCTCCATGCCGTTTCCTCCGATGCGCGTCCGGGGTCGAGGTCCCGCCGGCGGGCTCGCCGATCCGTTCGTGCCATGTGCCGGTCGGATCCATTAAAGCACTTTTCGACCGGCCACGATCACGGCGGGCTGTGCCCGTGAGCGACCGGGTAGAAGGGTGACTTCACGACGCGCCGCTCCCGGCTTGCCGCCTCCCCTCCCGCCTGCGGGAGGGGCCGGGAGGGCGGTCGGAGAAATACTGTGGCGGCCTGGAAGCGGAATGGATAATGCCGTGTCGGGCAGGATTCATGCCGATGCGGCATGGCAGGCGCCGCGCCGGATCGTGTCCGAACGTTCGCGTCCATCCCCCTACCCCGGCAGATACGCCGCGAACTCCTTCTCCACCGCTTTCGCATCGGCGGCGAGGCCCTGGCTGACTCCTTCGGCCATGACGCCGGGGTAGATGTCCTCCTCTCCCGCCTCGACGGCGTCGAGGGCGGCGTTGGCGACGTCGGCGGGGTCTTCCAGCGGCGGCGGGTTCATGTCGCCCATGCGGGTGTTTATCGCGCCGGGCATGACGGCGACCGTCAGCGTGCCCTGCGCCGCGAGTTCGGCGCGCACCCCCTGGGTAAGCGACAGGGCCGCGGCCTTGGATCCGCAGTAGGTGCCGATCATGGGCAGGTTTACCCGGCTCAGCAGCGACAGCATGTTGACGATGGCGCCGCCGCCGTTGGCGGCCAGCACCGGGCCGAACCGGCGGCACATCTCCATGGTGCCGAAATAGTTGACCTCCATCTCGTCGCGCGCGTTCCTCAGGGCGTCGTCGTCGGAGATCGGGCGGTTGCGGTTCACGCCGGCATTGTTGATCAGCAGGGTGACGTCGCCGCACTCGGCCGCCGCCTCCGCGATCCGGCCGTGGTCGGTCACGTCGAGCGCGAGCGGCCTGACCCGGCCGTCCGGTGCCTCGTAGCCGTCGGTGGAACGCATGGCGGCATAGATTTTCGCCGCGCCGCGGTCGAGCAGGACCCGGACGAAGGCTTCGCCGACCCCCCGGTTGGCGCCGGTCACCAGCGCCACGCTGTCCTTTACGTTCATGCTCAGCTCTTCTCCCAGTTGGTTGTCCGCCGTCCGGGCGACCCAGCCCGGATCGACATCGGGCAGCGGAATCGCGTTCAGCAGCCGTCGGGTGTAGGGGTGGCGAGGCGATGCGAAGATCGCGGCGCATTCGCCCTGTTCCACCGCCCGGCCGTTCAGCATCACCATGACCCGGTCGCACACGGTGCGGACGACCGAAAGATCATGGCTGATGAACAGGAGCGCAAGGCCGAGATCCCGCCGCAATTCCCGCAGCAGCGCCAGGATCTGGGCCTGGCTCGACATGTCGAGACCGGAGACGATCTCGTCGGCGACGACCAGCCGGGGCCGCAGGGCGATGGCCCGCGCGATACCGATGCGCTGGCGCTCGCCGCCCGATAGCTCGTGGGGATATCGCTCGCCGTGGGCCGGCCGCAGCGCGACCCGTTCGAGCAGCGCGTCGACCTGGCGCCGCGCCTCGGCCCGCGTCGCTGCCCGGCCGTGGAGGTGCAGCGGCTGGGCGACGATGTCGGCCACCCGGCGGCGCGGGTTGAGCGAGGATTGCGGGTCCTGGAAGATCATCTGGAACTGGGCGCGCAGCGGGCGCAGCCGCTCTTCCGTCAGGTTCGCGATGTCCCGCCCGTCGAACAGCAGGCGGCCCGCGGTCGGGCGGTGGAGGCGGACCAGGGTGCGTCCCAGGCTGGTCTTGCCCGAGCCGCTCTCGCCGACGACGCCCAGCGTATCGCCCGGCGCGATCGCGAGGTCGATGCCGTGCAGGATATCGACCGGCGGGGCCGGGCCGAAGGGCGGCTTGCGGCTGTAATCCGGCAGCGAGAGGCGCAGGCCGGCGGCTTCCAGCAGGACGGACTCAGCCATGGCTTCCGTGCGCGGCGTCGTAGGCCAGCGCTTCGGCGTTCAGCCGCGCGGTCAGCGCCTCGGGCACCGGGCGCAGCAGGTCGCCCGGCCGGTCGTGGCGCGGCGTCGCGGCGATCAGCGCACGGGTGTAATCGTGCTCCGGCGCTTCGACGATCCGACGCGTCTCGCCGGTCTCCAGCACACGTCCGCCGTGCAGCACCGTGACCCGGTCGCAGATTTTGGCGACCACGCCGAGATCGTGGGTGACGAACAGGATCGACGCGCCTTCCTGCGCCTGCATCCGCTTGATCAGCGCGAGCACCTGGCGCTGGACCGTCACGTCGAGCGCGGTGGTCGGCTCGTCGGCGACGATCAGCCTGGGCCGGCAGGCGAAGGCGATGGCGATCAGCACGCGCTGACGCATGCCGCCGCTGATCTCGTGCGGATACTGGCGCAGGACCCGTTCAGGCGCGCGGACATGGACCTCGTTCAGCAGCTCCAGCGCCCGGGCGCCCGCGGCTGGCCGGTCCATCCCCAGATGCAGGCGCAGCACGTCGGCGATCTGCGCGCCGATTCGGTGGGCCGGGTTCAGCGAGGTCATCGGGTCCTGCGGGATCAGCCCCATGCCCCGGCCCATCAGCGCGCGGCGTTCGCGCTCGGACAGGTGGGTCACGTCGCGGCCCTCGAACAGCACCGAGCCGCCGGATATCCGCGCGGGCGACGGCTGGATGCCGAGAACTGCCTTGCCGATCATGGTCTTGCCGGCGCCGGATTCGCCCACCAGCCCGTGCACCTCGCTCGGCGCGATGTCAAGCGAAGCCCCGCGCAGGATCGGCGTGTGCCGCCCCCGGCCCGCGATCGCCAGGTGCAGGTCGCGAACCGAGAGGATGGGCCGGTCCCGTGGCGGCGCGCCGGTCATCGGCGCATCGCCGGGTCGAGCGCGTCCTTCAGCCCGTCGCCGAGCGCATTCAGCGCCAGCACCAGCGCGATGACGCAGAGTATGGGGAGGATCATCAGCCAGGGCGCTTGGTTCACGTATTTCCGACCGTCCGAAATCATGCCGCCCCAGGTTGGAAAATCGGACGCGAGCGACAGGTTCACGTAGCTCAGGATCGCCTCGACGATCACCGCGATGCCCATCTCCAGCGTGAACAGGACGATCAGCAGCGGCACAACGTTGGGCAGGATTTCGCGCCACAGGATGCGCGCGCGGCCGAGCCCGATCGTGACGGCGGAGGCGACATAGTCCTGCTGCTTCTGCGCCATGGTTTCCGCCCGCACGACCCGGCAGAAGCGCGTCCAGTCGATCGCCGCGATCGCGATGACGACCGAGTGCAGGCCGGTTCCCATCACGGCCACCAGCACGATCGAGAGCAGCACGGCCGGAAAGGCCATCCAGATCTCGACCAGGCGCGAGATCGTAATATCGATCCAACCGCCGAAATAGCCGGCGATCAGGCCGAGGACGGTCCCGAGCAGCCCGGCCGCCGCGGCCGCGGCGACGGCGACGAAGAGCGCGATCCGCGCGCCGTATATCAGCCGGGACAGGATGTCGCGGCCGAGATTGTCGGTGCCGAAGAGGTAGCCGGCTTCCGCCTCGTCCGACCAGACGGGCGGGACGTATTGCAGAAGGAGGTCCTGCTCGACCGGGTCGCGCGGCGCGAGCAGCGGCGCGAAAATGGCGGCGAGCGCGAAGAACAGCAGCACCGCGCCGCCCAGCACGACCCGGCGGTTCGTGAGCAGCCGGCGGGTCGTCGCACCCGTTGCGCGCGGCCGCCGCGCGCCGGAGACCGCCGCCTCAGCCATGGCGCATCCGCGGGTTCAGGAGCGCGTAGCTCATGTCGACCAGCAGGTTGATGGCGATGAACAGCACCGCGAAAGTGAGCACGAGGCCCTGGATCAGCGGCAGGTCGCGGTTGATGACGGCGTCGATCGCCATGTTGCCGATGCCGGGATAGGAGAAGATCTTCTCGACCAGCACCGTCCCGCCGACCAGGAAGGTGAACTGGACGCCGGTGAGCGTCACGGTCGGCACCAGCGCGTTGCGCAACGCCTCGCGGCAGACGATGCGCGCCCGGGAGAAGCCCTTGACCCGCGCCATCAGGATGTAGTCCTGGGTCATCGCTTCGTTTATCGACGTCTTGAGCACCCGCGCGACGATCGCCGCCAGCGGCAGCGCGAGGGCGGCGGCCGGCAGGACGGTGTGCAGCAACACCGATCCGAAAGCGTCGAAGCGCAGTCGCGCGAGGCTCTCGATCAGCAGGAAGCCGGTCGCGCCCCTGAACCCGACGTCATGGCCGATCCGGCCGGAGATCGGCAGCCCGTCGAGCGCGAAGACGACGACGAACAGGATGAACAGGAGCGCCCACAGGAAGTCCGGGATCGCGAGAATGAAGCCGGCGGCGCCGTCGACCGTCGCCTCGCCCGCCCGGCCGCGCCAATAGGCGCCGGCGAGCGCCATCGTCCCGCCCAGCGCGATCGCCATCGCCATCGCGACCAGGCACAGCTCGATCGTCACAGGCAGACGTCCGAGCACCAGCTCCATCACGTCCTGGCGCATGGAGATCGAGGTGCCGAAATCGCCGGCGGCGAGATCGCGCAGGTAATAGAGGAACTGGACCGCGATGCTCTCGTCCAGCCCGTAGAGCCGGCGCAGCTCGGCGATGTCGGCGTCCGTCGCCCCCGGCCCGATCAGCATGGCGATCGGATCGCCCGGCACGACGCGCAGCAGCACGAACACGACGACCGCGACGCCGAACAGCGTCGGGACGGCCAGCAGCAGCCGGCGGAACAGGAAGGTCCAGGACACGGGCGGACGATCGGAAGACGCGCGAGCGGGCCGCCCTTCGATACGCCGCTTCGCGGCTACTCAGGGTGAGGGTGAATACACGACTTCCTCATCCCGAGTAGGCGCGCCAGCGCCGTATCGAGGGACGCGCCGCCCCTACCCCTTCGAGATCGCGTGCGGCAGGACGAAGTTCGCGAAGTGGCCCTGGAACTTGAGGCCCTTCTTGAACACGACCGGCTGGACCTGCTGGTAAAGCGGGAAGACGTAGGCCTTGTCGGCGATGTAGCGGTTGACCTTCCGCCAGCCGGCGATCCGCTTCGCCTCGTCTTTCTCGCCCCACAGGGGACCGATCATCCCGTCGAGATCGTCGGTGTCCCAGGTCGAATGCGGCGACGGGCCGAACATCGCATGGCCGGTCGAGGTGGTGGGATCGCCGATCGAGTTGCCCCAGTTGTAGAAGGCGGCCGGCGCCAGCTTGTCCTGGGCGCGCAACTCGAAATGCTTGGCGACCTCGTAGACCTCGATCTCAGCCTGGATGCCGACCTTGCGCCACATGCCGACGATGGCCTGGATCACCTCGTAATCCTTGGCGATGTAGCCCCGCGTGGTCTGGATCTTGAACCTGACCGGCTTGTCCTTCGAATAGCCGGATTTCGCGAGCAACGCCGCCGCGGCCTCGGGGTCGTAGGGCGTCTTCACATCCGGATCGAAGCCGGTATAGGGCGGCGCCAGCAGGGTTTCGATGGGGACGCCGTAGCCGCGCAGCAACCGGTCGACGATCGCCTTCTTGTTTACCGCCATCACCGCCGCCCGGCGCACGTTGATGTCGGTCATCGGCTCGACGTCGTTGAAGAAGATCATGGCGATGTCGGAAACCGGCGTGGCCGCGCCTTCGAGACCGTCCTTTGCGCGCAGCCGGTCGTATTCCTCGAACGGAATGTTGAGGGTGAGGTCCGACCGACCGCTTTCGATTTCGGCGATCCGCGCCGCCGGATCGGTGACGAACTTGAACACCACGGTCTTGAAGGCCGGCGCGGCGCCCCAGTAGTTGGGGTTCGCCTTGAGACGGACGAAGGAGCCGCGCTGGAACTCGTCCACTATGTAGGGGCCGGAGCCCATCGTCTGCTTCTCGAAGCCCTCCTTGCCGACCTTCTCGTAGTGATGCGGCGGCAGGACATAGGCGGTGAGGAACGCCATCCACTTGAAGAGGTCCGGCGTGTACTGCTTGACGTCGCCGGTGACGACGTTGCCCTCGGCCTTCAGGTTGGCGACCGACGCCCATATGAACGACACAGGGTTGCCGGTCTTGGAGTCCGCGACGCGTCGGAGGTTCCAGACGATGTCCTCGGCGGTAATCGGCTTGCCGTCCTGCCATTTGGCGCCCTGGCGCACCTCCATGCGGATTTTGGTCTTGTCGTCGGTCCAGCCCCATTTCGTCAACAGGCCGGGCCGGAAGCTCAGATCGGCATTCTGGTCGACATACTGGTCGAACACGCATTTGTAGATCGACATGAGCTGCGGGTTGACCGAGGACAGGCCGGTCGTCGGGTCCCAGGCCGGCAGCGGCACGTGATAGGCGACGGTCAGCGTGTCGCCGATCGCCGCCGCCGCTTCCCGGTCGAACAGCAGCGAGCCGAGGCCCGCGGCGGCGCCCACGGCGCCGGCGGTGTGCAGGAACTGCCTGCGGTCGAGATGGGTCATGGTTTTCTCCCTTCGGAAGCGTCTGCCGCGTAACGCGGCGTCGCGGCTCTCTCCACGGTGGGCGAAAACATAATCCGCCCGTGCCGCGCTGGCGAGAACGCAAAAGCGACGGGCCGCGGTCCTGCGGGCGCCGGTCACCTCATCAATCCGGGGAGGAACAGGGAGATTTCCGGGAAGGCGACCAGGAGCGCGACGACGACGACCTCGCAGGCGAGGAACCAGGCGACGCCGCGGAAGATGGTGCCGAGCGGCACCTCGTCGCGGACCACGCTCTTGACGATATAGACGTTGAACCCGACCGGCGGCGTCATCAGCCCGATCTCGAGATACTTGATGACCAGCACGCCGAGCCAGACGAGGTCGAGATTGAGCGCCTCGAACATCGGCAGCAGCAGCGGCAGCGTCAGGAGCATCAGCCCGAGCGGCTCGAGAAACATGCCGAGGACGACGTAGATCAGCGAGGTCGCCAGCACCAGCAGCAACGGATCGAGCGCCCAGTCGCCGATCATCTCGCCGATGAAGAACGGAACGCCGCTGAGCGCGAGGAAGCGGGTCAGCAGCACCGCGCCGATGGCGATGAAGAAGATCTTCGCCGTGCCGAGAAGCGCTTCCATGACGCTGGTCCGGAACAGGTCCCAGCTCATGCGCCCCTGGGCGGTGGCGATGACGAAGGACAGGAACGCGCCGAAGGCGCCCGCCTCGGTCGGCGTCACCAGCCCGGAATAGATCCCTCCGACGATGCCGAGAATGAGCACCACGATCGGCCACACGTCGGCAAGCGCCGCGATCTTCCGGCCGAGCGGTATCTTCTCCCGCACCGGCGGGGCGAGCGAGGGGTTGAGGCTGCAGCGCGTGACGATCATCGCGGCGTAGACGACGGCGGTCAGGATTCCGGGCAGAACGCCGGCGATCAGGAGCTGCGCGATCGAGGTCTCCGCGAAGATGCCGTAGAGCACCATCAGGATGGAAGGCGGGATCAGCGAGCCCAGCGTTCCGGCCGCGACCACCACCCCGGTCGAGAGCCCCTTGTCGTAGCCGTGGCCGATCATCTCCGGGATGGTGATGCGGCCCATCGCCGCCGCGGTCGCGAGGCTCGATCCGGACGCGGCGGAAAAACCGGCGCAGGCGAAATTGCTGGCGACCGCGAGCCCGCCCGGCAAATTGCCGAGCCACAGCCGCGCGGCCTGGAACAGCGATGCGCTGATACCCGAATGATGCGCCACCGCGCCCATGAGGAGGAACATCGGAATCGCCGAGATCGACCAGTTGGCCGCGAACTCGAATGGCGTGTTCTTGATTACCCCGGCGGCGACGCCGGGGCCGCGGATGAGTACGATGCCGATGATCGAAACGCCGCCGAGCGCGACGCCGATCGGCACCCGGATCGCGATCAGCGCGAGCACGGCGCCGATTCCGGCGAATCCGATCTCGAGATGGGTCACGTCAGGCGTCCCCGCTCAAGCGCCGTCGCGGGCGCCGGCCTCGAGTCGCGCCGATCCGGGTTCCCCGGAACGGCGGCCGAAATGGCGCACCAGCGCGAGCAGGACGTAAAGCGCCATCGCGGCGAGGCCGACGGTCAGGAACCAGCGGCTGGGCCAGACCGCGACAAGGTCGACCGAGGTCTCCCACGCCTCCCCTTCCCGGGTCCGGCGAACCGCCTCGACGCCGGTGTGGTAGATGAAGAACAGCAGGTACAGGAGCGTCACCAGCCCGGCGCAACCCACCAGGGCGGCGAGCGGGCGGCCGCTCAGCCGCGCGGTGAAGAGCTCGACGATCAGGTGCCCTTCCGCGAAGGTCACATAGGCCAGGGGCAGGAACACCACCGCCACCATGTAATAGGCAGCGACGATCTCGGTGGTCCCGTCGATCGGGTCGTTGAACAGGTACTTGGTGGCGACGTCGGCCACGATGTGCAGCATCATCAGGACCATCGCCACGCCGCCGGCGACCGCGAGACCCTCGCCGAGTTTCCTGAGGGGACGCTCGAGCTGGAACGACGCCATGCCGCCCTCCCCGTTGCGGGCCGCCACACTGTCGGCAATCGACGTACGAGGTCAAGCTCGGCCCCGGCGGCGGGAAATTGGACTTGGACGCCCGGCGGCCCGGCCGATAGAGTCGGAAACGAACGCCAAGATGTCCGGATAACGACAACCGACAGGGGGATGAAAGATGTTGAGACGAGCGATTTTCGCGGCGCCTCTTGCCGCCGCGCTGGCCTTCGCGGCGCAGCCCGTGTCGGCCGCCGAATACGTTTACGGATCGTGGAACGGCCCGAAGAACGTGGTGCTGACCCAGGGCGTCGCACCCTATCTCAAGGCGGTGACCGCGGAGACCGGCGGCTCGCTCAAGTGGAAGCTGCTGGCGGGCGCGCAGCTGTTCGGCGGCCGCGCGACGCTGGCCGGCATCCGCGACCGCGTCGCCGACGCCGGCGGGCCGGTGATTCCCGCGTTCACCCGGAAGGAGCTGCGCGCGGCCAACGTGGTTTACGACCTGATCAACGCGTCGGTCTCGCCGGTCGTCATGGCCGGTGCGGTGGCGGAGACCTATCACCTCGGCTGCCCGGCCTGTAAGGGCGATTTCTCCAAGAACAACGCGCTGTTCCTCGCCAACTATGCGTCGACGCGGTTCAACCTCCTCTGCCGCGCGCCGATTACCAAGGCATCCGACATGAAAGGCCGCCGGGTCCGCGTCGTCGGCGCGCTCGGCCGCTTCCTCAAGTCGCTCGGCGCCGTTCCGGTGGGCGGAAGCCCCGCCAAGGCGGTCCAGGCGATCCAGCGTGGCAATCTCGACTGCATCGCCGGGCCGATCAGCTGGCTGCAGTCCTTCGGCCTCTGGGACCTCACCAAGCACGTCCTCGACGCGCATCTCGCCATCCAGCCGACGCCCTCGGCCATGGTGGTCAACCGGGACGCCTGGAAGGCGCTGTCGAAGTCCGAGAGGACGGCGATGATCAAGCACGCCCCCGGCCTGATCGCCAACATCACGATCCGGGGCTACATGGCCGAGGACGGGGAGGTGCGCGCCGAGGCGAAGAAGCGCGGCGTCACCATCACCGTCGAGGACGGCTCGATGGGTCCCGCCTTCGAGGCCTACAAGAAGAAGGAGCTCGAGATCGTTCCCGCGCTGGCGATGAAGGACGGGGTCGAGGCGGCGGACTCGATTGTCAAAACCCACCTCGCCAACGTCGCTAAGTGGGAGAAGATCCACGCGAAGATCGGCGACGACGCCGACAAGTTCGCGCAATCGCTCTGGGACGAGGTGTTCAGCAAGCTCGATCCCGACAAGATCTAGGTCGGGCCGGGGCACGGCGGGCATCGCCCGCCGTGCCGCCGATCCGGGCGCGCCGGAGCGTCCCGCGAGAGGGCCGACATGACCGGGACGCCCTTCCGTGATATCGAGATCGGGCTCTACAGCGTCTCCGCCACCGCCGATAACCGCGAGGTGGCGCGGAAGGCGGAAGCGCGCGGGTTCCGCCGGCTGTGGCTCGCCGAGGATCACCATAGCCGCGACATTTTCGTGCAGGCCACCGCGATCGGCACGGCGACCGGGTCGATCGAAATCGGGCTCGGAATCGTCAACCCCTATACGAGGCATCCGGCCCAGATCGCCATGGCGGTCGCCGACCTGGAGGAGTTGGCCGGGCCTCGTTTCATTCTCGGGCTGGGCGCAGGCTGGTCGTCGATCGCCGCCCACGGGCTGGAAAACCCCCGCCCGATCGCCGCGTTGAGGGAGGCCGCGGCCATCTGCCGGGGCATGCTGCGCGGAGAGCGCGTGGAATTCGACGGCGCGCTCTACCGCCTGCCCTCTCCCGGCGCACGGCTGACTTTCGCGCCGCCCCGGCCCGACGTGCCGCTCTATATCGGCTCGATGGGGCCGCGCACGCTGAAGATGGCGGCTCCGACGGCCGACGGCGTTTTCTTCAGCGTCTTCACAAGCCCGTCCTTCGCGGAACACTGCCTCGGCCACGTGCGCGAGGCGCTCGACGGCACCGGGCGCAAGATCGAGGACATCGACGTCGCTTGCTACATAATCTTCTCCGTCGACGAGGACGGCGATGCCGCGCGGGCCGCGGCCAAGGGGCTGATCGCCCATTACTTGATGCGGATTCCGGACACGATCCGCTTCGAATTCGCTGGGCTCGACGTTGCCCGCATGCAATCCGTGCAGGCCGGACTCCGGTCGGCCTTCGCCGAAAACCGGCTGGAACGAGCGGTCGCCGCCCTGGACGACGACGTGGTCGCCGCGCTCGCGGTGGCGGGCACCCCCGAGGAATGCGTCGAAGGCCTGAAACGCTATGCCGCCGCGGGGCTGAAGACTCCCGTGCTCTACCAGGTCCTGGGCCCCGACCGGCTGGCATCCGTCGACCTGATCGCCGACCGCATCCGCCCCGGGCTTGCCGGCTGAAACGGCGGTTCGGAGGGCGGCCGAACCCCGCGCCTGCATCGATGTCCTCGACCGCGCCGGTGCCGTACGCAAGCCGATCGGATGGGAAACCCGGCTCGATACGCGCGAATTCGGGATCGGCTCCTTGTTCCCGGTCGTCGGCGTCGAACAGGTCTTCCGGCAGGCGGAGGTGTCCCGATGGCGCGGCCTCGCGATCCGCGGCGCCCGGCGGCGGGACCGGGAGGGCCTGAGGTTCGCGGCCCTTCGCGATAAGGATTTCCTCGCCGTTCCGGGCTCGTGCCGGGGGTTCCGAAAAGTGCGCGCGGGCTTCCGCGATCCTGTCTGAGGCCGCGGGCATGTCGGTCCCCGGTTCGACGCGCCCGCTCTGTGCGGTTCCCAATTCGACGTACACCGTACCTGGCCATAACCGGGTGCCGGCCGCGAACGGCGGCTACGCGTCGCGGCGCTTCAGCTTCCGGAGCACCGGAGGGACGAGATCGGGGAGGTCCTCGGCGATCAGGCCGGGTCCGAATGCGGCGGCCGCCTCGCCGTGTATCCAGGCGGCGGCCGCGGCGGCCTCGAAAGGGGGCAGCCCCTGGGCGAGGAGGCCGAGCGCGAGACCCGCCAGCACGTCGCCGGCCCCGGCGGTCGCGAGGTCGGGCGGCGCGTTTGCGTTGATCGCGATGCGCCCGTCGGGCGCCGCTATCGCCGTGTCGACGCCTTTCAGCAGGACTACGGCCCCGGACAGCGCCGCCGCTCTCCGCGTCCGCGCCGGCCTGTCTCCCGTGGAATCGAACAGGCGCGCGAACTCGCCTTCGTGCGGGGTGAGGATCGCGGGCGTCCTGCCGACCGAAGCGAACAGGGTCCGGGGAGAGGTGGAAAATGCGGTCAGCGCATCCGCGTCGAGCACCACGGGTTTCCGGGCGCCAAGGGCCAGCAGCGCGGTGAGCCGGGTTTCGTCGGACACCCCCGCCCCCGGCCCGACCAGGGCCGCGCTCCGCCTCGGGTCTTCGAGGTAGGCGGCGAATGCCTCCGGACCGCGGGACGGGACGACCAGCGGGCCGACGAGGCTGGCCGCGTAGATCGCCCGCGCCTCCTCGCGGCAAAGAACGCTGACCATTCCGGCGCCGATGCGCATTGCCGCGCGCGCGGCGAGCCTGGCGGCGCCGGTCATTTCTCTGCCGCCGGCGACGACGGCGTGGCCGCGGCTGTACTTGTGGTCGCCCGGCCGCGGCCAGCGGAGCGCGCCGGACCACAGGCCGGGCTCGTTGGCGAAGGCGGCGGGGCGGATTTCGTCCAGTACGGACGACGGAATCCCGATGTCCGCCACCTGAATTTCACCCATAGAAAACCGTGCTGGATCAATAAGATGTCCCGGTTTTCTACGAAAAAAGGTTACGGTGAGAGCGGCCTTCGGCGCGATGCCCCGGATTTTGCCCGTATTTCCGTCCACGCCGCTCGGCACGTCGACGGCCACGCAGGGGCGGTCCCCGATCGCCTCGATCGCGGCGCGCGCCTCGCCGTCGACCTCGCGGACCAGCCCGGCGCCGAAAATCGCGTCCACGACAAGATCCGCGTCGGCGACCGCGCCGGCCGACAAAGGTTCGACCGGCCCGGTCCAGCGTTCCGCGTTGATCCTGGCATCGCCCTTCAGCCGATCGCGTTCGCCCAGCAGCGCGACCCTGACCGGCCAGCCCCGCCCCGCCAGCAGGCGGGCGATGACGAACCCGTCGCCGCCGTTGTTGCCGGGGCCGCACAGCACCGTCGTCGGTCGGCTCGCCCAGCGGATACAGATCCGGTCCGCGACCGCGCGCCCCGCCGCCTCCATCAGCTCTAGTCCGGGAGTACCGCCGGCGATGGCGAGCGCGTCCGCCCGCGACATCTCCTCGACGGTCAGCAGTTCGGCGGCCATCGGCCCTTCCCCGGCGCGGTCAGGCGGCGGTTTCGCTGCTTTCGCGGCGGGCGAGCTCTTCCAGCACCTCGTCCAGCGTCATCACGTCGGCATATTTGTGGTGCAGGTCGAACAGCGCGATCTTGTGGATCAGCTCGGCGCGGTCGAACACGCATTCCTCGACCACCGTCGCGTGGTAGCCGTTCGAATAGGCGTCGACCGTCGAGGCCCGCACGCAGCCCGACGTCGAATCGCCGCAGATCAGAACGCTGTCGACGCCGAGCCGGGTGAGGTGGGCGACCAGCGGCGTTCCGTAGAACGCGCTCGCCCTCTCCTTTTCGATCAGCAGGTCGCCCGGGCGCGGCGAGAACGCCTCGTAGATTTCGTAGTCGTCGCCGGACCCGGTGCCGACCTGGCGGTTGGTGGCGGTTACGCTGCCCCGCCGGGTCGCCGCGGTGGTGTAGATCACCGGCAGTCCGAGCGCCCGGGCGGCCGCGAACAGTCTCTTGGTAGGCTCGATGGCGGCATGGGCGAATACACCGCAGGCGCTTGGATAGCGGTCGATCAGCTCGTTGACCGGCTTCGCGCCGCCGCGGAAGACCAGCTTGTAGAGGTCGATCGCGAGCAGCGCCGGGTTCCGCCCGATATAAACCTCGCGGCGGTAGGCGGCGTAGATCTCCAGCACGTCGGCCGGGATCGCGTCTTTCCAGCAATGGTCTTCGAAATCGCGGGCCATCAGGCTCCTCCCTCTCTCTTGCGCAGCTCGTCCATGCGCCGGGCGAGCTCGTCCTCGCCGATCACGTTCTTCTCCGCGAGCGCCTTCGCCATGGCGGTTATGCGAAGCTCGTGATAGCCGAGCCGCGCATATTCCGCCGGCCCGAGCTCCTCGATCCGGCGGCGCTGCTCGTGAAGGCAGTAGCGCGAGTCGATCAGCGAGCGCAGCGCCTCGGCCAGCCGCGCCCATGCGGGGGTGGCCTTGACCGTCCTGTCAACGGGCCCCGCGACCATGCCGCCGATGTCGTGATGGGATCGCATGCGTTTCAGTCTCCCAAATCCCCTGGCGCGGGTCGATACCCGACGGTCGGGCGATTCCGCCGCCTTGCGTCGCTCCCGGTTTCCCTATAGGCCGAACACAGGAGGCCGAGATGACGACCAGGATCGCCAGAATCGAGACGGTGCAGGTATCCCTGCCGACGCGGCGCGAGCACAAGTGGACCGGGCTTACCGAGCCCATCGGCGGCTACATCCTGGTCCGGATGGAAGGCGAGAACGGGCTCGTCGGCTGGGGAGAGGCGCCGGCTCTGAAGGACTGGGGCGGCGATTACGGCCGCTATTTCGGAGAATCGCCCGCCACGGCCCGGCTCGTGATCGAAACCTATCTGGCGCCGGCGGTCGTCGGACGCGACCCGGCGCAGCCGGCGCTCCTGCACGGCGCCATGGATGCCGCGATCAAGGGCTATCCCTATGCCAAGGGCGCGGTCGAGATGGCGGCCTACGACCTCGCCGGCCGCACATACGGCGTTCCCGTGCACCGTCTCCTCGGCGGCAAGGTGCGGGACGCCGTCCCGATCACCCATTCGATCGGGCTGCTTCCGATCGACGAGGCGGTCGAGGAATGCAGGATCGTGGTCGCCGAAGGCATCAAGACGATCAAGATCAAGGTCGGAGTCGATCCCGAGCGCGACGTCGAGATCGTCCGCCGCATCCGCGAGGCGGTGGGACCCGCGACGAGGCTCTGCGTCGACGCGAATTGCGGCTATCGCACGCCCTACGAGGCGGTCAGGATCATCCGCCGAATGGAGCCCGCCGACCTGATCTACGCCGAACAGCCGGTCGAGGGGATCGACGGCCTCGCCGAGGTGAAGCGCGGCATCGGCGTGCCGCTGATGGCGGACGAAAGCGCGTGGAACGCCCGCGACGTGCTGGAGATCGCCGAACGGCGCGCGGCCGACATCGTCTCGATCTACACCACCAAGCCGGGCGGGCTTTACCGGGCGATGCAGGTCGCCGCGGTGGCGCGCGCGGCGGGGCTGATCTCCAACGTCAACGGCTCGGTCGAGACCGGTGTCGGCAACCTCGCCAACCTCCAGCTCGCCGCCGCCGCCGAAGCGGTGGTGCTGAGCTGCGTGGTGCCGGTCTCGATGCCGGCGGAACACCGCGCGGGGCGGATCGGCGGGGTCTATTACGTCGACGACCTGATCGCGGAGCCGCTCGCCCATGTCGACGGCGCGGTCCCGGTCCCGACGGGTCCCGGAATGGGGGTCGATATCGACGAGGCCAAGATCGAACGCTACCGCGTGGAGGCGGGCGATGCGTGAGGATGTCGTAAGCCGCCTGCGGGAGGAGATGGAGCGCGCCGGGCTGGACGCGGTCGTCGCGGTCTCGCCGGAGAATTTCGGTTACGTCGCGGGATTCGTCGTTCCCTCCCAGCCGATCATGCGCTGGCGCCATGCGATGGCGGTCGTCGGAAAGAGCGAAACCGCCTATGTCTGCGTCGATATGGAGGAGACCACCGT
>JAJEHI010000067.1 GCA_022823775.1 Defluviicoccus sp.
ACAGCCGCTGCCCAGAATATCGGCCTGAAACGACCGCGCCGCCCCCGGCCGTTCGGCATCTTGTAGTGCCGACCTACGGCCTCCATCGACCAAAAATCAATCGCTTGCGACCGTTTTGGCGCTGAGTTGCGGAAGTCGGGCTCGCCCCGTCGGCGCATGGCGCAGTTCGTCGATGCCGTGGCCGCGGGGCCGCACGCGGCAAGGCGCCCCGTTGCCGGTCGAGATCGAGGCCGAACCGGGTCAACCGGTCGCCGCGTTTGCGCAAAATCGAGGCGAACCGGCGGACACTTCCGATTCGTGCCGGTTTATTTCTTGCGTCGCCTGACATATCCGGAGGTATCCCAGCGTATCCCTGTCCAAAACTGTAGGTCGGTGGGTACCGTTTTTCGTTGCCCCGGCGTCGCATTGTGCCTATGTTCGGGGCCATGAATGTACGCAACTCTTCGCATTCGCGCGTACCGCGGGGCCGGTCGCCGGCGTCGTTCGACGCCGGGTTCCGGCGTTCGGTGCGGGAGTTTCTCGACCTCGATATCGTCGAGCGCGAGGGCATCGGCCCTTCCCGGCTCGGGCGAATCGCGGTTGGGAATCCGGGGTTCGTCCGCGCCTGCCTCGTTCATGGCTGCGACGTACGACTGGACACCGCCGACCGGGTGCGGATCCTGATCGGCGAGGCGCCGTTCCGGGCGCGATTCCGTCGGGAACTTGACCTGTTCATGGCACTGACCGGAACGAAGCCCTGGTTAATCGGTTGGCGATCGGTGCGCAGCGCCTCGTTCGTGCAGCGGCTGCATCGTGGCGCCTCGCCGAATCTGAGCACCGTGGACCGGGTTCGTGGCTGGATGCACGCGCAACTGCGCGGCGCTGAGCGCCGGGCGGTATTCGCCGCCGCGGCAACGGAGCCGCCACCGGGGACGGCGCCGTCCGCTTGCCCGGAGCGAACCGCTTGCCCGGAGCAAACCGTTCGCACGGCGCCACCGGTGAAGGGTTGCATGCAACCGCATTAGTGAATGGCAAGGAGAACGAAGTCGATGCACGAGCAACCGAGTCTATTGAACACCGAACAGGCGGCCAAACGGCTGGGGCTGAGCCCGCGGACGCTGGAGCGCTACCGGGTCACGGGCCAGGGGCCTGAATTCATCAAGATGGGTCACGCGGTCCGGTACACCGTGCTGAAGCTGAACGAGTGGATCGAGGGCTGCAGCCGCAGGTCCACTTCCGACGATGGCAGCCGGTAACATTGCATGAACATCGATTGTCCGCGTTGATCCGGGCGCTGCGGTTCATGGCGACCGCGGTGGTCTCGATGTCGGCGCTGGCCTGCGCCGTGGCGCTGGTGCGAGACACCACGGGCCATGACTGGTACGCGACCGGCAAGCTCACCGTCGCGGAACTGCCGATCGGATTCTTGTTCGACGACGGCGCGCGGACCGAGTACCGGAACTGGAGGGGCGAGGTGTTGTCCCTCACGCGTGAGGAACTGCGGCACAACGCCGATGCGCTGTTCGCACGCCGGCATGTGCTGCGCACGGCCAGAAAGTCCGCGGAGCTGGGCGCCTGCTGCGGTTTCGGCGGCGCGCTGCTTTGCCTCGTCCTGTTTCGCCGGCAGGATCGGAGGCGGTCGCAGCACGCGGTACGCGAGCCGGTACGCGAGCAACCGGTATCCAGGCAGCCAGTGCCCTCAGTACCCGCACGAGAACTGCCCGTGCGGCAACCGGATTCTGAAACCCGGCGGACCGGGAAGGCTGAACCGGCCGGGGAACCTGATTCAGGGAAGCGCGACGGGAAGAGCGGCGCGCGCTCGAAGGACCGCCCGTCCCGGCGCAGGCGCCACTACGGGCGCTGGATCTGATGGTCGCGTCCATCGGCGCGGTGGCGAGCCCGTCGCAGGGGGCACACTATTACGAGCGCGACGGCTACTACGCCAAGGACTCTCCCGAGCACCGCGCGGCCAGCGCGTGGAAGGGCCGGGGCGCGGCCGAGTTGGGCCTGGAAGGCCCGGTCGATCCGGACACCTTCGGCCAGGTGCTCGCGGGAGAAGTGCCGGACGGTTCCGGAAAACGCCTCGGCAAGAGGATGGGCCGCGGGGAAATCCACCACCGCCCGGGACGCGACCTGACGTTCTCCGCGCCCAAGTCGGTGTCGCTTGCCGCGCTCATCGGCGGCGACGGGCGCATCGTCGAGGCCCACGACCGGGCGGTGGGCCGGTCGCTTGCGTGGTTCGAAAAAACGCCGCCGAGACCCGCGTGCACGATGCGGCGAACGGGACCATGGTCCGGGCGCGCAACCAGAAGTCGGTGATCGCCACCTTCAGGCACGAGACGTCCCGGAACCTGGACCCGGCGCTGCACACCCATTCGGTGATCGCCAACATGCTGCAGGGTCCGGACGGCAAGTGGAGAACGATGGCCAACGAGCGACTGTACGCCTCCAAGATGCTGCTGGGGGCGATGTACCGCAGCGAACTGGCGGCGGAACTGAAAGTCCTCGGCTACGGGATCGAGCGGACCCACGCCGACGGGCGCTTCGAGATCGCGGGCGTGTCCAGGGACACCGTGGAGGCATTCTCCACGCGGCGCGCGGAGATCGAGGCGGCGATGGCCGAGAGGGGGCTGGGCACAACGGGGGAGAGTCCACACCTGGCGCGCCGGGCGGCGCTCATGACCCGCGCGCACAAGCGCGACGTCGACCGCGGCGAACTCCGGGAATCCTGGGTCCAGCGGGCGGCGGACATCGGTTTCGACGCGAAAGCGCTGGTCGACTCGGCCGTGGAACGCTCGCCCGGCAGGCAAGAGCGGCAGCGCGACGGCGCGGCCACCGGGCCGAGGCAACCGGATCTGTTCGAACAGGCCGCAGGCGACGAGCGTGCGGGAAAGGCGGTGGGCTGGGCGCTCTCGCACCTGTCGGAACGGGACGCGGTGTTCGCGAGGAACGATCTTTATGCTGCGGCGCTTGCGTTCGATCCCGGCGCGGCCTCCATCGCATCGGTGGAGCGTGCGGTGGATGCGCTGAAACGCCGGGGCCGGCTGCACGAGGCGAAGGCGCTCGGCGCCGGTTTGCTCACCACGGAGAAGGCGGTGGCCGACGAACGGGAGACCGTGTCGCTGATGCGGCGGGGCCAGGGCCGGGGGCGCTCTCCGATGCGCGGCTGGATGGTGGACCGGTATCTCAGAAAGGGACCGCTCACGGACGGGCAGAAGCAGGCCGTGAAACTCATCCTGTCGGAGAAGGACCGCACCCTCGGCGTGCAGGGGTTCGCCGGCACCGGCAAGACGCGGATGCTGAACCGCGCCCGCACGCTGGCCGCAAAGAAGCGCTGGCGGATGGTGGGGCTGGCCCCGTCGGCGTCGGCGGCGAGGACGCTTGCGGCCGAATCGGGCATCGAGAGCGAAACCCTTCAGCGGTTCCTGGCCCGCAACACGGGCGTGGCCGAAGGCCGCCTGACGAAAAAGGGACAAAAGGCGTTGCGCGCGCAGTACCGGAAGACGGCGCTGGTCGTCGACGAGGGTTCGCTCGCCTCCACCGTGCAGGCGCGGAACCTGCTGCGGATCGCGCGCGAGCTGCGCATCCCGAAGGTGGTGCTGGTCGGGGATGCCAGGCAACTGGATGCGGTCGATGCCGGCAAACCCTTCGAGCAGTTGCAGGCCGCGGGGATGAAAACCGCCGTGATGGACCGGATCATGCGCCAGAAAAACCCGGAACTGAAGGCGGCCGTGGAAGCGAGCATCGAGGGCGAGATCGGAAAGGCGTTCGACAAGCTCGGCGCCAACGTGGCCGAGGTGAACCCGGACAACATCGCGGGCGCCGTGGCCGCGAGATGGCTGAAGCTCTCGCCCGGGGAACGCGAACGCACCGGCGTCATGACGCCGAGTCATCGGCTGCGCCGGGCAGTCAATGAGCATATACGTGAGAGACTCATCCGGGAGGGCCGTATTGCCGGTCCCGGGTTGCGCACGCAGCGGCTGGTCTCGAAGGGCTACACCCGCGCGGAGAAGGCGCTCGCCTCCAACTACGAGGCGGGCGACGTGGTGGCGTTTCACCGCCCGTACAGGCGCCTGGGCGTGGAGAAGGGCGACGAACGGCAGGTCGAACACGTCGATCGCGAGAACCGGACCGTGCACCTCGAAAGCCTCGACGGCTCCACCGTGGCCTGGAAGCCGTCAGAAATCGGCGGCCGGCAAGGCGGGACCGAGGTCTACCGCACCGAATCCATGGAGCTTCGCGCCGGGGACCGCATCCGCTGGACCCGCAACGACAAGTCCCTGGGCGTGGTCAACAGCGGCCTGGCCGAGGTGCTGGGCGTTCGCAACGGGCGGGTGACGTTCCGGCTCGAGGAGGGCGGGACGCTCACGCTCACCCCGGGCGATGCGCAGTTGCGCCATCTGGACCGCGCCTGGTGTTCGACCGTGCACGCGTTCCAGGGCCGGACCGTGGACAACGTGATCGCGGCGATGGAGGCGACGCACCCGAAACTGACCACGCAGAAATCGTTCTACGTGGAAATCTCCCGGGCCCGGCACCGGGCGGAACTGGTTACTGACGATGCGGGCGCATTGAAGGACCAGCTCGAAGCGGTGACCGGGGAGCGCATCTCGGCGCTGGAAGGCATCGGCGAGACCGTGCAGCCCGGGCGGAAGCAGGACGAAAAGGCCCTGCCCGGGGTGGAGCCGCCGGGCCGGGAGGCGCCCGCGGCTGCGTTGCCGGAACCGGACATGGAGCCCGTTCCGGTCCCGGAGAAGGCGCCGGCGCCCGAGCCGCCCGCCCCGGAGAAGCACATCGGGATGGAGTTCGAACTCTGAGCGCTGCCTTTCCGCGGCGGATTTGCTTGACTACATGAGCGGACTTCGTGAAAAGTCAATCGAGAAAACCCGGGAATTCGAATTCCGCAACGAGCAACTTCGCCTCGAACCACAGCCGACGATTGAAGTTGGGCTCGTCAGGCGTGTTGATTCAACGCCGCAAGATCGCCGCCAGGATAGCGATTGGCATGGACGCGTCCTACGAATCCACCAGCCTTGATTGCTTGATGTCGAATTGTTGGTAGTAGATGGGCAGCCCGAATATTGCTCGCAAGTCCGCTAGGTACTCATCGGCAGGGGGATCGAGTTCAGGTTCGCCCACCACTATGAGCCGAGCCGCCGGTCGCGATCGAGGCCAGTACGAGTACTCGATCAACTGGCCGATCGCCTGACGGAGACAGTGACGCGCCGTCAGGCCGACCTTGATTTCATAATAGGTGAGTTCGTCGTCCTTCATGACGGCAACGTCGACCTTGTTGCGGTTGACTATGGAGTATTCATCCCGCACCGCGTCTTCGCCGTGACGCTCAACCAGGAATCGACCCAGGGCATGTTGGAGATCATTGTGGCGAAGATCCCTGTTCAGCCTGCGCTCTGCCAACGTCACCTCCGTGCTGGACTTCTTCCTGGTAAGTCCCGGCACGAACTCGTGTCGCGTTGCTTCATCGGTGGCCGGTGGATCGCCCGTGCCCTCGACGAAGATGTACATCGGCAGCAATCGGTCAAAATCCCGAAGAATGAATTCGACATTCACCTGGTCCGCACTCTGTCGTCTCCCGATGAAGATAAACGCATCGAGATCGACAACCTCCGGAGTAAGCGGTCGAAGCGCGTGGAAACCGCTCCGGTCGCTTCGGTTGTACCAGGAGTTGTACATCCGAAAATCAGGAAATCGATCGGAGTGCAACTCAAGGTATTCGTTCAGTCGATCGAACCGATCGAGCATCGATTCATCGATCACGTTGATTGACGCTCCACGCTTCAGCGAGATCGCGACACCGTGGCGCAATGTGCGCACGTCGTTTTCGTCGTTCTCGAAGCCGATATTGAACTGAAGCTCCGTCCTGCCGCCGTAATGAAAGGCGTAGTTGGGATGAATGGTCGCCGGTTTGAAGATTGTTCTGCTGCGTCTTTTCAGGCCTTTCAGACGTTGCCGTATGTCTTGCAGCCGACCGAATTCGAAATCGGCGGCCTTTCTTTCTATGGCGTCGGTGATTTCGCGAATGCTCGGCCGGTTGAGGTTCAGCGTCCGGCGAAACGAAACCGTGCGATTGGGTTGACTGACTCCATCAACCTTGAATCCGGCGGCCCTCCAATGAGGAGCCCGTGACCCGCCTTCCTGATTCGCCCACCACGCTCGGTGCCTGAATGCAGATGGAGGAAGATCGGCACCAATGATGCGTTCGACTTCGCTAAACGACAAGGTCACGCGGTCTTTAGAGGCAGGTAGTTCAACCAGAAATTTTCCCAGCGGTTCATATTTCGTCACGATGCAGCTCCAGCAAGGGCGGCAACAGGCCAGGAGTGGATCTCGCAGGCGATGTCTGTCGTCACCTGGAAACCGGAAACCGGAGGATGCGCCCGGTCCAGGATTCGCGCCCAACGCCTGTTCCGTTCCGGGTCAGGACTTGTGCGGGACGGTAGACGGGCGATGGGGTGATGTCAATCTGAGCGGTCCACGTGAAGAGAGGTTGTTCCGCTTCAGAGCCAGCGCACGCCAACCGGAAGGGATTCGTCCCACCTGCGGAGTCGATGCTGGCAGCCTAAAGCGCTGTTCGTGCCGTTTTCCGATCACAACCGCTCACGCCGGACCCTCGTCCATGACCTGGGCCATCGTCTGTCGGGCCGCGTCGACGAGTGCTGTGACCTCCTTCCCGCGCCCGGCATCGAGCAATTGCTGCCGGTCCAGCGTGGCCATCACGTACACATACCGGTACATGACTTCAATGAGTGCGAGGTGTCCGCTCGTCAGCGTGGCGGGCGGAGATTCCCCGAGCCGGTCCTCGGCGAGCGCGAGCGCGCCCGCGCGGACCAGTTCTCCGGCCGGTATGCCGTGCCGCAGGGCGGCCTGCTCGACCAGTTTCCACTCCGAATCGGCGAACCGGATCGAACGCGGTCGCCGGGCGTCGCTGCGATTTGGAGAAGCTTTGTTTCCGGCTGCGGAACTTTTCCGGTCGCTTCGCCGCATTTTCCTGTCTCCTTCAGATGAATTCGGGGCGTGACCCGCCCGGTCCCCTGCCCTGAAGCAGCTCTCCGGCGACCCGGTTTCGGTCGAACCCTGGATGCCGGGCACCGCCGTCCCGCGCCACCGCGGCCTTCTCCAGGCCTCGAACGCGCGGATGTTTCAGAACAGTAGCTTCGGTAGTGATGAGAGTCTCCGCCGGTCAGTTCGGGCCTTTTTCCGGGCGCATTCAAAATGCAGTCACAGGGTAATACCCCGTATTACGATCTGCAATCGAACGGTACCGATCCGGGACTTTTCCCGACAGGGGCCGCCTGGCGCCGACAGGAGCGCGAATATCCGTGAATGCGCTGTGACATACGCTAATCCCGGCATACGCCTGTCGGTTCCTGTCGTCGAAACGCCCTGACAATGTAAGCAAAACAGGAGCTTGCAGCACAAGGCAGCGGGCTGCGTCCGGTGTGACGCGCGAGCCGCCCCGGGCCGTAGAAAAGACCCAATCCGACGAAATAGACGATGGGGAAAGCGGTTCCGGGACCGGAACCGGGAGAGAGCCGCCGCGGCGCGTGAGTGGTCGGGCCACGGTGTTGTCGGTCGAATTAGTCGGACACCGATTCGTCGGATTACCCGGTCACGGTTGAGGCTGGATTGATCACATTGTTTTCCATTTACCAACCATCGCAGGCGGGTTGCCGCGACGGCGGTTGGGTGATGGGGCGCGTAGGGCCGCGACCGATCCGAAGGATCGGCCGGCCGGTGACGGACCCGTTTGGGCGCTGATTCAGGAAGGACAGGGTTCTCCGAACAGGTGCAGTTGGGCGAACGAGGCGTCGCGGCCGCCGCGCCGCTACGTGATCGAGTGCAAGCTGCTGCGCGGGAACCTTGAGGCCACCGTCCGGGAGGGCGTGCGGCAGACACCGGACTACATGGACCGTTGCGGCGCCGAGTCGGGGCACCTGGTGGTCTTCGACCGCGGCGCCGGCAAGCCCTGGAATGAGAAGATATTCCGGCGGGAGGCGTCGCTCGACGGCAGGGCCGTGAGCATTTGGGGCACCTGAGCAATAATCATTTCGATGCGGGGCGGCGCGCTTGTCCTCGCATCGGAAGGCGTCGCGCGTCGCTTGCAACATCTCGAAGTCCCAAAATTCCCTCCCGGCCGGGCGCGGGACTCATTTCGCCAGCGGCCGGGGAAATCCGGACGGAAAAGGGCGTTCCGGCGTCACCCCTTACCAACGAACCCGCACATCCATCGCCAGCGTCCGCTCGGCGTCCGATGCGTCCGGGCCGCGTTGGGCGGGCAACTCGCGCCAGGCGGCCCTGAGCCCGGCGGAGAGGTCCAGCCCGTTGAGTTCGCCCGGCGCGAGCCGCCAGCCCACGCCCGTCTCGCGGCCGCCGTCGCCGAGCCGGCCATGGCTCAGCGTGGGCGTCAGCACGTAGCGTTCCCTGCTCCAGGGCAGGCCCCAGCCCAGCTCGACATCCATGCGCTCCGCGCCGGCGTCGCCCGCAGCCTCCGCGCCCGCGCCGAGCGCGGCCAGCCCGCCCGCTCCCTGAAGCCTGCGGGCGCCGCCGCCGGGGTCCGCCCCCTGGCCCTGGCGCATGGACAGCGCCGGGCCCAGCGGCGTGTCCGGCGAGGGGTCCCAAGAGATGTACAGCGATGCGCCGCTCTGCTCGAAGGTCTCGTCCGCATGCACCGCCAGGCCGCGGCCGGCCAGCTCCACGGTGATCCCGGCGCCGCTGGTCCACGACACGCCGGCGGCCACCTCGGCGCCGAAGCCCTCCTCGGCGTCGCCGCCGTCGCCGCGCAGGCCCGCTTCCAGGTGCGTCCGGATGCGTCCGGCGCCCGGCAGCGCGCGCGACCATGCGCCTTCCAGCGAAAGGCGCAGCCGGCTGGCGCCGGCATCGACGGCTTCCAGGCCCGCGATGGCGCCAGTTTCGGCTGTGACCGCAAGCATGTCCGCCAGCACCGAAAGCGAAAGCCCCTGGGCGCCGGCGTACAACTCGCTGCGCCCGCCCGCTGCGAATGACAGGGTGGAGAGGTCGGTGTCGGCGCCGCCGCCGTCCCGGGGCCGCAGGGTCAACTCGCCGCCGCTGGCGTTCAGCGCCCCCCAGATGGAGGTCCGTTCGCCCCACTGGTAGCCCATGTAGGGCGTGATGCCGGTCAGGTTCAGTTCGAGGTCGCCGGCGATATTGCCGGCGGTATAGGCGCCGTCGCCGCTGCCGCTGGACACCATGACGCCCATGGTCAGCCAGACGCCGGTCCAGTCGGCGCCCAGCAGGGCGGAGGTCATGTCCGCGTCCATCGCGAACCGGTCCGCGCCGCCCGCCACCGCCGATGTGGCGCCCCGACCCCAGAAGCCCAGACTGCCGCCGCCCAGTTGCGGGCCGCGGGCCTGGAAGGACGAGTTCGAGAAAACGCCGCGCAGCAGGTTGCGGAACCGCCCGCCGCTGTCGTCGCCGCCTTCCGCCGGCGCGGCGGTCCCGCCGGAATCCGGGGCGGGCGCGCCGACCCCGGGCGCGGGCGCTCCCGGGCCGGGGGCGCCCAGCGCCGATGGCGTTCCGGAACCGCCGGAGGGGCGGTCCTGCGCCTGCACGCCCGACACGCCCACGACCGACACATCCATGGCGCCGGCGGGCCGCTGCCCGGAAGGCGGCACTGCGGCGGGCGGGAGCGGGGGCGCCCCGGGCGGGGGCAGGGCCAGTCCGCGGGTGCGCCACCCGGTCTCCGGGTCGAACCAGTCGGTTCGTCCGGCGATGGCCAACTGGAAGGGGTCGTCGACGGCGGTGGGCGCGGCCGCCCGCTGCCGCGACGCCAGCCGGTCGCTTACGCCCTGCATCCATTGCTCGGTCAGCGACCGGCCCAGCCGCGCCATCGTCGCCTCCGCCTGAACCTGCAGACCGGAAGCCCGGTCGTCGTCGACGATCGAGAGGGTGTGGGTGGCGTTGGCGCCCACCTCGTAGCCGCGGCCGCCGATGAGCGTCAGGACCACCGCCTCGCCCGGCTCGTACGAGTCGTCGTCCCTGACCGTCACCTCGATGGTCGCGGTGTCATCACCCTCGGACACCGCGACCGCGCCGACGGCTTCGGCGCCGCTCGTGTCCACGCCAACAATGTCGTAGTCCGCATCCCCACCCAGCGTCGCATTGCCCGCGACCGTGTAGCGCAGCGGGAAGTCCTGCTCCGCGGCGGGAACCAGATCGATGGTCACCCGATGCGCGAACCCGGCGCCGTCCGCGGCTTCGGCCTCGCGCGCTTCCGACATTACGTTGCTGAAGGAGGCCACCGAATCGGCTGGCGGCGCGTCGTTGTCGCTGACGGCCACCCGGGCCGAATGGTCCGGCGGCAAGGCCACGCTGTAACCTTCCCCGGCGCCGAGCACCGCGCTGATCGCGCCCTGCTCCTCCAGGACTTCGTCGTCCTCGGTGGCCACCGAAAGCACGTTCCGGCCGCTGGCGCCGATGCTCACCAACCGGCTGCCGTCCTGGCCGAACCGGGCGAAATCGCCGTTGGACACCACCGAGACGTTCACGATGATGCCCTGCCTCGGCGGCGGCTGCGCGGTGAGCGTGAAGGTGGCCAGGCCGCCTTCCTCGACCGCTTCCCCGCCGGCGATGCTCACCACCGGCTCCACGTAGTCGTCGTCGACCACCTCCACGGTCACCGAATCGGCGGCGACGCCAATGCCGTATCCGCTGACCGTGTGGCTGATGGCGACCGTCTCGTGGCTGTCGTCGTCGTCGTCGACGCCGCTCACGTTCACGCCTTGCGGGCTGGACCAGTTGCCGGAGTCGAAGGTCAGCGCCTGGGGGCTGATCGCCACCGCGCCCGGGTCGCCCACCGAGGGCGTGACCGTCACTCTCGCGCCGGCCCCCGGATCGGTGTCCAGCACCACCGTATAGCTGGCGGTCCCGCCCTCGTCCAGGCTCAGCTCCAGCGGCGCCACCGTCACGCCGAGGTTGTCGTTGTCCGCGATCGTCATCGTATGCCGGGGTCCCGGGCCGACCGTGTAGCCGTCGCCGGGGACCAGCTCGAATATCAGCGTCTCGCTGCCCTCGGACTCCCGGTCGTCGTCGATCGTCACCGGGATGCGGGCCTGGGCGGCGCCCGGAGTCACCGCCACCGCCGCGGTCATCGTCGCCGGATTCATGTTGTGGATGGTGTAGTCGGCATCCCCCGCCGTGCTCGACCGCAGGACCCTGTAGGTCAGCGCTATGGTTTCCGCGGGCGGCGGATCGAGGCCGATGAGCACGCTGTGCGTGCCCGCGTGCTCGGCCGCGCTGGACCGGTCCGCCAGAAACGATGCCTCCGCGGCCGGCGGCGGCGGATCGTCGTTGTCGCGCACGGCGACGCGGGCCGCATGGCTCGGCGCGGTCGCCACGGTGTAGTTCTGGCCGTTGACGATGGTGGCGGTGATGGCGCCGTCGGGCTCGTCGGCCCCGTCATCGTCGGTGCGCACCGCTAGCGTCGCCTGGCCGTCCCCGCCGAGCGACACCGGCCAGGTCTGGACCTGGCCGGCGGCGGCGAAATCCCCTTCCTGGCCCACCGCCACGTTCACGATGATGTTGGCCAGCGGCCGGGGCGTGGCGGTGAGGGTGAAATTGGCGACTCCGCCCTCGTCCACCGGGCCGCCGGCGTTGATGGTCACCACCGGACTCGCCGCCGCGGCGTCGTCGTCGGCGACTTCCACGGTCACGTCCGGAACCGTGGCGTCGCCGTAGCCGACGATGGTGTGGGTGATCACCACCGTCTCGTCGTTGGGGTCCTGATCGTCCACCGGCGCGACGCGGATCGTCTGCGGCCGGCGCCAGTTGCCGGCGATGCCGCCGCCGAAGATCAGCAGCCCGGAAACCGCCACCGCGCCCGGGTCCGCGGTTCGGGGCGACACCGTCACGGACCTGCCCGGGTCGCTGGTCAGGCGCACGGTGTATTCGCCGACCTCGCCGCCCTCCGTCAGCCTGACCGTCAACGGCTCCACGATGACGCCGCCTTCGTTGTCCTCGATGGTGACGGTGTGCCTGTTGCGGAGGGAGTCCACGGTGTAGCCGGCGCCGGCGCCGGGGGGCTGAAGCGTCAGGACGATGGTTTCATCCCCTTCGGCATTGTTGTCGTTGTCTATGGCGATGGGAATCGCCGCGCACTTCCGGCCGGCGGGGATGGCGATCGTGCCCTCGAGCGTGTTCCGGTTCAGGTTCGTGTCTGTCTCGTAGTCCGAGCCGTAAGTCGCCGTCCCGGCAACGGCGTAGCGAAGCTGGATGGCCGAGTCCGACCTCGATGACAACTCGATGCGCGCCGGGATGGCCGCGCACTGCCTGTCGTAGCCGGCGTTGTCGGTGGCGGTTGGAACGCCGTTGCCCGGCACGGTCTCAAGGCGCCGCGACGCGGACGTGGCGAAAAACAACCTCGGAGGTTCGTCGTCCAGCACTGTCACCCGGATATCGTCTTCGCCGGAGCCCGTCACGCTGCCGTAACCGGAGGCGCGATGCCCGATGGTCACGGCCTCGTCGTCGCCGTCGCTGTCGTCCTGCGCGGTGACCGTGATAGGCTGGTCGGCGTTCCAGGGGTTGCCCGACGTGCCGCCGAACTTCAGTGTCGCGACGCGGCCCGGGGTGCCGCCCGGGGCGTTGACCTTGACCTTGGCGTCGTCCGCGCTGGTCACGGTCACCGTCACCTCGCCCAGCGGCTCGCTGGTGAGCCTGACCGGCCAGGTCCCGGAACGCTCGGCGGCGGCGCCGCCCTCCGTCAGTTCAAGTTCATCCAGGCTGCCGCGATCGATGCCGGCGCTGTCGGCGTCGTCGGCGATGCGAAGCACGAACCTGCCGGCCGCGCCCGGCGCCGCGGTGTAACCCGCGCCGTCGTTGAGCGTCAGCTCGACCGTCTCGACGGCCGTCTCGGCGGTGGTATCGTGGTACACGGTGACCGGGATGTCCGCCCCGGTCGCGCCCGCCGGGACCGCGACGCTGCCGGAGTTGACGATCGTGAAGTCCGCGCCGACGCCCTCGCCGGCGGTGCCCCCCACGCTGTACCCTATCGTCAGGCCCGGCTCCGGTGCCTCGCGGCTCAACTTCACCGCGACATCCACGGTCTGGGTCTGCCCCTCGTAAACGCCCTCCCCCTCCTTCTCGAACGAGACGCTCGGAGGCGCCGCCGGATCGTCATCGTCGGCCACCACGATGGTCGCGCGGACCGGGAAGACATCGGAGAGGCTGAAGGCCCGGCCGATGCCGTCGCCCTGGGAGTCCCCGCCGCCCGATTCCGCGGCGAGGGCTGCTGTGATCTCGCCGTCGGGTTCGTGCACATCGTCGTTTTCGGTCGGAATGTCGAACCCGGCCTCCATGCGGCCGTTGGGAATCGTCACCTGGATCGTTCTCGGCTGAGTCCGCTCGTCCGGCAGGAAGCTGCAGTCCTGCCCCTGCAGGCACGATTCACTGATCCGGACCGGCACCTCCACATCCCTTGTCACCGCCGTGTCGGAAGACACCGCGAAGCTCGCCATGTCCCCCTCGCCGATCTGCCCGCAGGACCCGTCGCCGCCGCATCCGATGCTGACCTCCGGTTCGTTGTCCTCGATGCTGATCGTTTGCACCGCCGGGGCGCCGAGCGCGTAGCCCGTGCCGCCGGTCAGCGTCAGGATGACCTTCTCGGCACTCTCGGCGACGGCGTCATCGAGAATCTCGACGGGGATGTCCGCGGAAGTGCTGCCCGCCCGTACCGTCACCGTTCCCGCGTTGCCAGTGCCCGCGAAGCCCGCGATGGTATAATCGCCGCTGCTGCCGCGCGTGGCGGTGCCGCCGACGGTGTAGCCGATGGAAATGTCGCTCGCCGGGGCGCGGTCGAGTTCGACCGTCACGCTCGACGTGCCGGAGTGCTCCCAGACGCCCAACGTGCACGCGCTCGACGAGCACTGGCTCCCCCACCGGTTGGAGGCGAAGCTGGCCACCGGCGTGTCGTTGTCCGAAATGGTGAGCGTGTGCGCCGCCGGGCTGCCGGGGGCGTAGCCCGCGCCGGCGGCCAGCCTCAGGATGACCGTCTCGTCGTTCTCGGCGGCGGCGTCCTCGTTGATCGTGACCGCGATGGCGGCGGACGTCGCGCCGGCCGGCACGTCCACCGTGCCGGTGGCGCCCGCCGCGCCCGCGATGGTGTAGTCGCCTCCGGCACCCGCCGTGGCCGTGCCGCCGATGGCGTAGTTGACCGCGATGCCGTTCGCCGGGGCCGGGGAGAGATTGACCGTCACGTTGATCGTGCCGCCATCCTCCGCCGCGCTGGAGGCGCCGGAGGCGAAGCTGGCCGCCGGCGTGTCGTTGTCCTCGATGGTGAGCGTGTGCCTCGTCGTGCCGGCGGGCCTGTACCCCGCGCCGGCGGTCAGCGTCAGGACGACCGTCTCGTCGTTCTCGTCGTCGCCGTCGTCGCGGATAACGACGGGAATGGAGACGGAAGCCTGATTCGGCGCCACGCTCACCGTGCCCGCCGTGCCGCCCGCGACGGTGAAGTCGTTCCCGGCCCCCGCCGTGGCCGTGCTCGCGCTTTCGACGGCGTAGCCGACCTCGATGGCCCGGTCCGGCGCCGGGGCCAGGTTGACCTTCACGTTGACCGTGCCGTCATCCTCCGCCGCGCTCGACGAGCCGGAGGCGAAGCTCGCGTCCGGCCCGTCGTTGACTATGGTGACCGTCGTGGCGCACCGGGTCGCGCCGCAGTGGGCCGCCGCCGCATCGAAAGGTTCGGTGCGCTCGCCGGGGAAATCACCGGAGCCCACAGGGAAACGGTAAGGTTCTTCGGGGTCCTCGTAAGGGTTATCAGGGTCGTCAAGACTGGTATAGGAAGGGTAACCTGCATTGTCGCCCCTTCTGCCGATATAGGCGGATGTGTTCCACTCCACTTCGAAGGTCTTGCCGACGGAACCCTCGCACAGGCGGATCGGGATTTCGAAGCGGTTGCCTCTCAGGACCGCGTCGGAATAGTGCACGATGGTATTGGGGTTCCTGTCGACCAGATCCCCCTCCCCCCTGCAATCGAAACCGCCAGTGGCCGTGTGGCCGCTCGTGACGAACCGGAACGCGATCAACTCGTGCTTGTCCGTTGCCTTGTCGGTCCCCCAACAATCCGGCTCGCGCTCGCGCGCCCCGACCATCGTGCAATCATAAGAGGTTCCGTCCATTCTGATTACGGAACCTATCCCCTCTTCATCCTCACTCAAAGCGCCAGTCGGCCAACCGGCCGGCCTGTCCAGGAAGATGACGCTGCTGCCGACCTTGTAGATAACCGTAGCGGTTGCCTGCGGCACCACATTGCCCGCCTGCGCCGCAACGGGCGCGGCCATGCCGAACAGCAATGCCACGGCCGCCAGCGTCGCGGACCCGGCGGCTCGCCACGCGCGCCCGCTGGCGGAACCCTTATCGGGAACTGCCGCTCCGGCGCACGGCCGCCGGAAACCGGAAAGCCCAGGGCAGTGGCTCAGCGCGGACATGACAAGCTCAAGGCAGGTACCTGAGCGCGGCCACCGCCACGCCCGCCACCGCCACAATGCCTCCAAACAGCCTCCACAGCAGCGCCGACATGCGCCGCTCGCTCTCCGCAATGCGATCCACCAGCCCGCGCTCGCTCTCCGCAATGCGATTCAGGAGCCCGCGCTCGCTCTCCGCAATGCGATTCAGGAGCCCCTGTTCGCTCTCCGCAATGCGATTCAGGAGCCCCTGTTCGCTCTCCGCAATGCGATCGAGCAATTCCGTCCTGAGCCCGGCCAGCGCCGATTCGAGTTCCGAGCGCGCGACCGCCCCGGAGGCGCCGGCGGCGGTTTGCAGTTGCGCGGCGATCACCCGCGCCTGGCGCCGCTCCAGACCGGCGGATTCCATGGCTTCGGCGGCAGCCAGCGTGTCGAAAGCGGCGACCATGACGGTACTATGCGGCCATCCGCCCGGCGCGTCAACGTCAAGCGTCGATCGGCAGCTTCCCGTTTCCCTTCATCTGCTTCCACATCAGACGCAAGGTCTCATCCTGCTTGTCCAGCCTGCCGTCCATCCGGTCCAGCCTGCCGTCCATCCGGTCCAGGCGGGTGTCCATCCGGTCCAGGCGCGGGGCCAGTTCGTTCACGGCCTTGTCGGCGGCGTGGTCGAAGCAGCGCTGCAGCGCCGCCGCCAAATCCTCAACCGGCGATAGCGGTTCGCTCATGCTTTCCGCCCTCCCGTCCAGGGAACATCCCGGGGCATACGATCGAGAGTATATCCGATCGGCGGCGCCCCGGGGCCATGAGCGAAATTGGGCACCCTAATTCCCTGTTAAGCAGTATAGCCGAGAGCCAAAAACTTGCCGTCCTACAGGGACTTGTGTGAGAAAATCGCAGTTTCGCAACTTTCACCTGCGGGGTGAGTCTTGAAGAGGCGAAAAATCCGCCCGCCGAGGGTGGAGATGGAGTTCACGGATCTGGGCCTGACCGGCTTTGGCGGCTCGTCCATTCTGGCGCACACGGCGCGGCGGTTCGGGCTGTTCGAGTTGCTCGGGGAGGCGGTCAGCGTGAAGGTGCGC
>JAJEHI010000091.1 GCA_022823775.1 Defluviicoccus sp.
GATGCCTTCGCGGGTTACTGGAAACGGCCCGATTCCGACGCCAAGTCGATCCGGGGCGGCTGGTACTTCACCGGAGACCTCGGCTATTTCGACGAGGACGGGGAGCTTTTTCTCGTCGGCCGGGTGGACGACATGATCGTCTCGGGCGGCGAGAACATCCATCCCGAGGAGGTCGAGGACGTGCTGGACGCGCTTCCGCAAGTCCGCCAGGCGGCGGTGGTCGGCATGCCCGACGACCGGATGGGCCAGAAGGTTGTGGCCTTCGTCGAGCCGGCCTCGCCCGAGGCGAGCGCGGAAACCCTGGACGCCGCCTGCCTCGCCAGCGACCTCGCCCGTTTCAAGCGCCCGCGCGCCTATGTCTTCGTCGAGAGCATCCCGCGCTCGGCCTCCGGCAAGCTGCTGCGCCGCCTGCTGCGCGACGGGGCGTACGACGTCTTGCCGGATTTCGACAGCACGCTCTAGCGGTATCCCCCCTCTCCCTGACCCTCTCCCCGCTGGGGAGAGGGGATTCGCTCGCCTCCCTCTCCTCCTTATCTTCCCCCCTCCCGCTCGCGGGAGGGGCCGGGGGAGGGCGGCTCGCGCGGTAGGAACCGTCGCGACCCGGTCAGGTTGGAAAATGCTATTGCGCCCGGGAGCTGCGCTACGTCACTCGACGAAAAGCTGGACGACCGCGATCGCGAGCATGGCTCCGCCCGCTATTGCACCCATGGCGCTAAGCAGTATCCACACCTTGAGGTTGAGCAAGTCCTCCCGGGTGGCGGCATGCTCCATGAAGGACTCGATCCTCGCCAGCCGCTGCCCAAAGGCGTCCTCAGGATTACGGGCGTCGATCGTCACGATCCAATCTCACCGTTTGCAGAGGGAAAAATAGCCGGAATGAGATGAACGGATCAAGAGAATCCGCCGGAAGATGATACTATTTTCGGTTGTTTTTTGCCAGAGGTCGCTCCTGGGCAAAGGTGCGAACCGCTGGTTTCCGCCGGCACGACCATGGCAGACACCATGGTCGACGGTTCCGATCGAACCCGGTACGCCTCAGTCCGCGGCCGCCTTGCCGCCGAGGATCTTCTGGCCGACCGCCGGCACGCCGCCCTCCTCGCCCCAGCGGGGCGCGGATTCGATATGGATGTCGAACTGGTCCAGCATCCTCATGCAGCTCTGGTCGACTATGTCCTGCAGCGTCACGGGCCGGTTGTAGAACGCGGGGACCGGCGGAAATATCACCGCCCCGAGCCGGCTCAGCCGAACCAGGTTGTCGAGATGGCCGGAATGGAGCGGCGTCTCGCGAATCGCCACCAGCAGCGTGCGCCGCTCCTTGAGGACGACATCGGCGGCACGGCTGATCAGGTCGCCGGTATTGCCCATGGCGACGTTGGACATCGTCTTGATCGAGCAGGGCGCGATGATCATGCCCCTCGAATGGAACGAGCCCGACGAGATCGACGCCCCGATATTGCCGACCTCGTGCACTTCATGGGCGAGCGCGTTGATGTGGGCGATGTCGACATCGTGTTCCATTTTGAGCGTCAGCTTTGCCGACCGGCTCATCACCAGATGGATCTCGTACGCATCCGTCTGGCGCAGCATCTCCATGAGCCGCACGCCGTATATGGTGCCGGTGGCGCCGGTGATGCCGACAATGATGCGCTCCATGGACAACCCTCCAACGACGCGGTCTGCTACATCTGCTACAATAACGGCGTCAATCTAGCGAACGACGCACATCGCGAAAAGGACGCCGTGATGCCGTGGCAGGGTCGACGACCGGCGACCGCAATCCGGGACCCCGCATCGGACGGAGGAAACAGGCGCGGCGGCAAGGGTTTTTCGTCCCTCTTCGCCGTTGCGCTCGGGGCGGCGGCGTTGCTGGTCGCCGCGCCCGCCGGGGCGGCCGGGGACAAGGCGGGCTCCCCCGGAACGCCAGCCCCCGGCGCGTCGGGTTATCCCTCGATGATCGGCGAGACGATTCGCTACCGGGCGAAGCACGAAGACACGCTGATCCACCTGCCGCGCCGCTTCAACGTCGGCTATACCGAGCTCCGCGCGGCCAATCCCTTCGTCGATCCATGGCTGCCGGGCGCCGGCACCGAGATCCTCGTCCCGACCGCCCACATCGTGCCGGAGGCCGAGAAAAGGGGGCTCGTGCTCAATCTGGGCGATCAGCGGCTGTATTATTTCAAGCCGGACGGCAGGACGGCGGTCTCCTTTCCGGTCGGGATCGGCCGGGAAGGCTGGTCGACCCCGACGGGACGCACCAAGGTGGTGCGCAAGCGCGCGCGGCCGACCTGGTACGTGCCGAAATCGATCCGGGCCGAGCGGCCGTATCTGCCGGCGGTCGTTCCGCCCGGCCCCGACAATCCTCTCGGCTCGCACGCGCTCTATCTCGGCTGGATGTCCTACCTGCTGCACGGGACCAACAAGCCGTACGGGATCGGCCGGCGCGCCTCGCATGGCTGCGTGCGGCTCTATCCGGAAGACATCGCGCGGCTGTTCGCGGAAATCCCGGTGGGCACCCCGGTCACCGTGGTCGACCAGCCGGTCAAGATCGCCTGGGCGGGCGGCGAGCTGATGCTCGAGGCCCACCCGACCCAGACGCAGGCGGACCAGGTGGAGGCGGGAGATCCGATGACGCGCGAAGCCGCGCCGGAGATCGCTTATCGGCTGATCTATGCCGCCCGCGCCGACGCGGGACGGTTGGACTGGGCGCTGATCCGCCGCGCCCTGCAAAAGCGCAGCGGCGTTCCCGTCAGCGTGCTGAAGCCGAGGGACGCCGCCGGCTGACGCCCCGGCGGGCGGGCGGTCCGGAACGCAAGCGTTCGAGCCGTCCCGCCCGGTACCGGAGAACCCCTTACTTCCGCATCTTCTCCTGCATCATGCGGTCCATTTTCATGGCCGCGGACTTGGCTTCGTTGGCGGCGCGCTCGGCCGCGGCAGCGGCGCGTTCGGCGGCGCGGGCCGCATCCTCGGCGCGCTTTCCGGCCGCATCGGCCTTGGCGCCCGCTGCGGCGGCGGCGTCGGCGGCCTGCTTCGCGGTCGCTTCCGTGGCCTCGAACCGGTTCATCGGCACCGTGTCGCAGGCAGCGAGGAACATCGCTGGGAGCGCGACGAGCGCACATGTCTTCAAAATCTTCATTGTCGTATCTCCTCGGTCGGTCGAATGCGGTTGGCTGTCCGGTGCGAATCGCCGCAGCAAGGGTTAGCCCGCGAACCCTTCGGGGTCAATGGCGGTCGCCCGAAGAACCGTACAGTATCGGGGCGCTCGGCGCCACTATCCACAACGACTCGACAAGGACCGGACCCCGCGCGCCGGCGCCGCGCAAGCGGGACGGAAGGACAGCGATGGGCTGGACGATCTATCGGTTCATATTCCCGATCTCGATCTGCGTCGCCACCACGGCGATGCTCGGCGGAATCGGGTGAAACGCGGACCGGGAGTTGACCGTTGGATCGCGCGTAGTGTCGCGCTAGAATCTTGCGATACGCTCCGGAATTGCCAGTCGACGGGTGGAATCGGCGCAACTGCGGGAGGGGCCGGATCGATGCTGCTCAACTGGGCGTTGGGCAAGGTGGCGTCCACCGGACGCCTGACGCTGATCGACGCGAACGGACGCACCCATCGGATAGAAGGATCGCCCGGACCGGAATGCACGGTCCGGCTGCACGACCGGAAGCTGCACGTCCAACTGGTCGCCAATCCCTGGCTTCGCGTGGGCGAGGCCTATATGGACGGCACGCTCACTATCGAGGAAGGCACGCTCGGCGATTTCATCGAATATTGCTGCGTCAATTCGAGCGAGGCCGAGGACAACCCGGTCTTCAGGCTTTCGGAATGGCTGAGCCGGCGCACCCGCTGGCTGCAACAGCACAACCCGATCGGCCGCGCGCGGCGCAACGTCGCCCATCACTACGACCTGTCGGACACGCTGTACGATCTCTTCCTCGACAAGGACCGGCAATATTCCTGCGCCTACTTCACCGACGACGACAACACGCTGGAAGAGGCCCAGGAGAACAAGAAACGGCACCTCGCGGCGAAACTCAGGCTGGCACCGGGCCAGAGGGTGCTGGACATCGGTTCCGGATGGGGCGGGCTCGCGCTCTACCTCGCCGGCGTCGCGGATGTCGACGTGACCGGCGTGACCCTGTCGGAGGAACAGCACAGGGTGGCGGAGGGCCGCGCCGCGGAGGCCGGCCTGTCCGGGCGGGTGCGGTTCCTGCTCGAGGACTATCGCCACCGTACGGGCCAGTACGATCGGATCGTTTCGGTCGGCATGTTCGAGCATGTCGGCGCCCGGCATTTTCGCGAGTTCTTCGCCAAGCTGCGCGAGCTCCTGCCCGACGACGGCGTCGCCCTGCTCCATTCGATCGGCCGCATGGAACCGCCGGGGACCACCAGCGCATGGCTTCGCAAGTACATCTTCCCGGGCGGCTACACGCCGGCCATGTCGGAGGTGCTCGCCGCCCTTGAGCGGGAAAAGCTCTATGTCACCGACATCGAGATATTGCGGCTGCACTATGCCAAGACGCTGGCCCACTGGCACCAGCGGTTCCAGGCCAACCGCGCGCAGATCGCCGAACTCTACGACGAGCGTTTCTGCCGGATGTGGGAGTTTTACCTGAAGGGCTGCGAAATGGCGTTCAAGTACTGGAACCAGATGGTCTTCCAGATGCAGATCGCCCGAAACCAGGACGCCGTGCCGCTCACCCGCGATTACATCACCGACTGGGAACGCGCGCGGATAGCTGCCGCGGAAGATCGCCGGGACGATATCGCCGCCTGAGACCATCCACACGCCGCGCCGCCTCGGCCGGCCTTGACGGGCTGGCGGCGGGGTGCGCTGTCCCCGCGATTTGGGCCGTGTGGATAGATTTCGCCCCCAACAAAGCTACGAGGCGGCGCTGACGACGCTACCGATTCGGATCGGGCTCGATTACCGTCCATGCCTTGCCTGGGGGGTGGGGCGTGGCCGAATCCGTTTCCGTCATCGAGACCGAACGCGAGCAGCATCGCAGCCCGCCGGCGAACGTCGAGGCGGAGATGGGGCTGCTCGGCGCGATCCTGATCAACAACCGGGCGTTCGAACGGGTCTCGGAATTTCTCGCGCCCGAGCATTTCAGCGAAGAGTTCCACCGCCGCATATACAGCGCGTGCAAGACGCTGATCGAACGGGGCCAGAAAGCCGATCCGACCACGCTCCGGAATTTCTTCGAGTCCGACGAGGTGTACCGCGCGATCGGCGGCGCGCCCTATGTCGCGCGGCTTGCCGCCAACGCGACGACGGTCATCAACGCCGCCGACTACGGGCGGCTGATCCACGACCTCCATCTGCGGCGCGAGCTGATCGAGCTTGGGACCGACATCGTCAACGACGCCTTTTCGGGCGATCTGGAGGTGACCGCCGTCGACCAGATCGAGACCGCCGAACAGGGCCTCTACGACCTCGCGACCGCGGGCAGCTACGAAGGCGGTTTCCGGTCCCTGAAGGACGCGGTCACCGAAGCCGTCAACATGGCCCAGGCCGCGTTCAAGCGCGACGGCAAGACGGTCGGCGTGCCGAGCGGCTTCACCCAGATCGACCTGATGCTGGGCGGGCTGCACAAATCCGACCTGATCGTGCTGGCGGGGCGCCCGTCCATGGGCAAGACGGCGCTGGCCACCAACATCGCCTTCAACGTCGCCCGTGCGGTCGACGCCGAGACCAAGGACTCGCGGGAGAGCGCCCCGGTCGTCGGATTCTACTCGCTGGAGATGTCGGCCGAGCAGCTGGCGAACCGGATGGTCGCCGAACAGACGCAGATCGCCTCCGACAAGATTCGCCGCGGCGAGCTGAACGAGCCCCAGTTCGAAAAGCTCGTGCGGGCCAGCGGGGAACTCGAAGGGTTGTCCTTCTATATCGACGACACGCCCGCGCTGACCGTCTCGGCTCTCCGGACCCGCGCGCGCCGCCTCAAGCGCCAGCACGGGCTGGCCCTGCTGGTGGTCGATTACCTGCAGCTCGTCTCGGGCTCGAGGAACGCGCGCAACGAAAGCCGGGTCCAGGAGATTTCCGAGATCACCCGCGGCCTCAAGACGCTGGCGAAGGAGCTCGACGTTCCGGTGCTCGCGCTCTCCCAGCTCTCCCGCGCCGTGGAGAACCGCGAGGACAAGCGGCCGCAGCTCGCCGATCTCCGCGAATCGGGGACGATCGAGCAGGACGCCGACGTCGTCATGTTCATCTACCGCGAGGAATACTATCTGGGCCGGCAGGAACCGTCGCAGCGGGCCGACGAAGAAGCGGAAAAGTTCGACAAGCGGCTGCAGCAATGGAAGGACCGGAGCGAGGAGGTGTCGGGTCTCGCGGAGGTCATCGTCGCCAAGCAACGACATGGCCCGACGGGGCGGATCATGCTCCGCTTCTTCGCCGAGGTGACGAAGTTCGACAACCTCGAAGACCCGGAGGATAGCGGCTACTGAACGCCGACCCGCCGGAACGCGCATGGATGACCGTCGACCTCGACGCGGTCGCGGAAAACTGGCGCGCGCTCGCCCGCCATGCGGAGGGCGCGGTTTGCGCGGCGGTGGTCAAGGCGGACGCCTACGGGCTGGGCGCATCCGAAGTGGGGCCCGCGCTCAGCCGGGCGGGATGCCGGGCGTTTTTCGTCGCGTGCCCCGGGGAAGGCATCGCGCTCAGGCAGGCGCTCGCGGAGGCGCCGGCGGAGATCTTCGTCCTCGACGGTCATGTCGAGGGCGAGACCGAGCGATACGACCGTCACGCGCTGACGCCGGTTCTGGGCACGCTCGAAGGCGTGTCGATCTGGTCCCGGCACGCGCGCGACCGGGGCGGCCGGCGCGCGGCGCTCATGCTGGATACGGGCATGACCCGGCTCGGCCTCGGCGGGGGCGACGCCGGGCTCCTCGCCGCCGAACCCCGCCGGCTCGAAGGGCTGGAGCTGTGCTGCGTCATGAGCCATCTCGCCTGCGCCGACACGCCCGACCATCCCCTGAACGCCCGCCAACGGACGGCGTTCGGCGACATGCGGGCGGGTCTTCCCGCCGCGCCCGCCTCCCTCGCCAACTCGGCCGGCATCTTTCTCGGACCGGACTTCCGCTACGATCTGGTTCGCCCGGGCGCCGCGCTTTACGGGCTTTCCGTCGTATCCGGCCGGCCGAACGGGATGAAGCGCGCCGTCCGGTTGCGGGCGCGTATCCTGCAGACGCGTTTCGTTGACTCCGAAACACCCGTTGGATACGGTGCCGACCGCCTGATCGCCGCCGGTTCCACGCTCGCGACCATAGCGATGGGCTACGCCGATGGGCTGCCGCGCGCTCTCGGCGATCGCGGCAGCGGGCGCATCGCAGGCAGGCCGGTGCCGCTCGTCGGACGGGTTTCCATGGATCTCGCAACCATTGACGTAACCGGAATCGCGCCCGACCTCGTGCGCCCGGGCCGCACCGTCGATCTGATCGACGACCGGCACGACGCGGACGCTCTCGCCGCCGAGGCGGGCACGATCGGATACGAGATTCTGGCGAGGGTGGGGGCGCGCGTGCGACGGATCTATCGCGGCGGCATGAACGGTTCCTCCGAATGAACGCCGTTGCCTCGGTCGGGCGCGCGACGCTCAATTTCTTCGCCGCCGCGGGACGCCTGACGCTGTTTGCCGGCATGGGCGCGATGCACTGCGTCCGCCCGCCGTTCCACTTCCGCCTGATCGGCCGCCAGATGATCGAGGTGGGATATTACTCCCTGCCGGTGGTCGGCCTGACGGCGCTGTTCACCGGGATGGTGCTGGCGCTCCAGAGCTACAGCGGATTTGCGCGGTTCAACGCCGAGAGCGCGGTCGCGGTCATCGTGGTCCTGTCGATCACCCGCGAGCTCGCCCCCGTCCTGGCGGGGCTGATGGTGGCCGGTCGGATCGGCGCCGCCATGGCGGCCGAGATCGGAACCATGCGGGTTACCGAACAGATCGACGCCCTGACCGCGCTTTCGACCGATCCGTTCAAATATCTCGTCGCGCCGCGCCTTATCGCCGGCACGCTTACCCTGCCGGTCTGCGTGCTGGCGGCGGACCTGATCGGCGTGTTCGGCGGCTATCTCGTGGCGGTCAACAAGCTCGGCTTCAACACGTCGGCATACCTCAAGAGCACGGTTCAATACCTTGAGGTCCTCGACGTGGTATCCGGTCTGGTCAAGGCGGCGGTTTTCGGCTTCCTGATCGCGCTGATGGGGTGCTACCACGGCTACCACTCGCGGGGCGGCGCGCAAGGCGTGGGGACCGCGACGACCAACGCCGTCGTGTCCGCGTCGGTGTTGATCCTCGCGTTCAACTATCTGATCACCGAGGCGTTCTTCGCGCGATGACCGGGGACCGGATGGCGGCGGCCGCGGCGGTTCCGGCGATCCGGATACGGAGCCTGTGCAAGGCGTTCGGGCGCAACCGCGTGCTCGACGGACTCGATCTCGACATCGGTCGGGGCGAATCCCTCGCGGTTATCGGCGGATCGGGAACCGGGAAATCGGTCCTGGTGAAGAACGTCATCGGCCTGATGCGTCCGGATTCGGGCAGCATCGAGATCGACGGCGTGGAAACCGTCGGACTCACGGGCCGGGCGCGGGACGAAATCCTCGCCAAATTCGGCGTGCTGTTTCAGGGGGCGGCGCTGTTCGACAGCATGACGGTGTGGGAAAACGTCGCCTTCGGCCCGGTCCACAACCTGGGAATGCCGCGGCGCGAGGCGCGCGACGCCGCGCTCGCGAAACTCGCCCAGGTCGGTCTCGGCCGGGTCCAGGCCGACCGTTACCCCGCCGAGCTCTCGGGCGGCATGCAAAAGCGCGTCGCGCTCGCGCGCGCCATCGCCACCCGGCCGCAAATCCTTTTTTTCGACGAGCCCACCACCGGGCTCGACCCGATCATGGGTGACGTCATCAACGACCTGATCGTAGAATGCGTCCGCGGCCTCGGCGCGACGGCGCTCACCATCACCCACGACATGGCGAGCGCCCGCAAGATCGCGGACCGGATCGCTATGATCCACGGCGGCAGGATCATCTGGGCCGGTCCCGCCGGGGATGTCGAAGAGAGCGGCAACGAAGCGGTCGACCAGTTCATCCACGGCCGGACGGAAGGTCCGATCCGTACGGCCGTTCACGTGTCCTGAGATCCGCCGGGGGAGGCATCGAGAATGGCCCGTCAGGCCAGCCGGTATGTCTGCCAGGAATGCGGCGCCGTCTTTCCCAAGTGGAGCGGCCGGTGCGATGCCTGCGGCGAATGGAACTCCATCGTCGAGGAACAGGCCCGGCCCTCCGCGCCCCGCGGGCTGGGAACGCGGCAAGGAGCGGTAATCGAATTCGTGCCCCTCGCGGGCAGCGACGCGGATGCGCGGCGGCTCGCCAGCGGCATCGCGGAATTCGACCGCGTCACCGGCGGCGGGCTGGTGGACGGCTCGGCGTTGCTCGTCGGAGGCGATCCCGGCATCGGCAAGTCGACCATGCTGTTGCAGGTCGCGGGAGCGCTCGCCGGGACGGTACCGGTGGTCTACATCTCGGGCGAGGAGGCGATCGACCAGATCCGGCTGCGCGCCCGTCGGCTCGGCCTCGGCGACGCCCCGGTCGGACTCGCCGCCGCGACCAGCGTCCGCGATATCGCCACCACCCTCGAAAGCGGCGCGGCGCCCCGGGCGGTGGTGGTCGATTCGATCCAGACGATGTATGTCGACACGCTGGAATCCGCGCCCGGAACGGTAGCCCAGGTCCGCGCCAGCGCGCAGGAGCTGATCCAGCTCGCGAAGCGCCGCGGCTTTTGCCTGCTGCTGGTCGGACACGTCACCAAGGACGGTTCCATCGCGGGTCCGCGCGTGCTCGAACACATGGTCGACGGCGTGTTCTATTTCGAAGGCAAGAGCGGCCACGAATTCCGCGTGCTGCGCGGTCTGAAGAACCGCTTCGGCCCGACCGACGAGATCGGGGTGTTCGAGATGACGGGCCGCGGCCTGATCGAAGTCGCCAACCCCTCGGCGCTGTTTCTCGCCGAGCGCCGGGACGATATCCCGGGCGCCGCCGTCTTCGCCGGGATGGAGGGGACGCGCCCCGTCCTCGTTGAGATCCAGGCGCTGGTCGCGCCCTCCCCGCTCGCCACGCCGCGGCGCGCGGTGGTGGGCTGGGATCCGGCGAGGCTGGCCATGGTCCTCGCGGTGCTCGAAACCCGCTGCGGGATCGGCCTCGCCGGCCGCGACGTCTATCTCAACGTCGCGGGCGGAATGCGGATCGCCGAGCCCGCCGCCGATCTCGCGGTGGCGGGTGCGGTGTTATCGGCCGCCTCCGACCGGCCGGCGCCGGCGGATGCCGTCATGTTCGGCGAAATCGGCCTGGGCGGAGAGGTGCGCGGCGTCGGCCGGCCGGCGCTGAGGCTGCGCGAAGCGGCCAAGCTCGGCTTCTCGCGAGCCATCGCGCCCGCGCGCGGCAACGGCGAGCCGCCGGCCGGGTCGGACATCCAGGTCACGCAGATCGAGCGTTTGAGCGATCTCGTGGCGATGTTCGGCGCGCCCCTCCCGGCGGGCGACGCGGGCTGGCCGCGGCGGCGGGAAGCGTAACGTGTCTCCTCTCGACCTCGCGGTGATCGCGATCGTGGTGCTGGCCGCGCTGCTCGGACTTTGGCTCGGCATGGTGCGCGTGCTGCTGGGGATCGGCAGCTGGATCGGCGCGGCGATCCTGACGGTTTACGGTTTGCCGCTCCTTCGCCCGACCGCGCGGGGCTGGATCGAGAGCCCCCTCCTCGCCGACCTCGCGGCGGGCGGATCGATCTTTCTCGTCGGGCTGGTGGTCTTTACCGTCCTGACGCACATGATCGCGGAGAGGGTAAGGGGAACCGCGCTCGGCGCGGTCGACCGCTCGCTGGGCCTGGTGGCCGGGCTCGCGCTCGGTATCGTGATAACCTCGGGCACGTACCTGGTGGCGGAACGCCTGCTCGACATCCCGGCCCGCGAGAGCGAGCGGCCGGAGTGGCTGCGGGGCTCCCGGACCGCGCCGCTGCTGGGCTGGACCGCGCGCTCGCTGATATCCCTGCTGCCGGAGGAATGGCGCCGGGCCAGCGGCGCCGAAGACATGGCGCCCGCGATACCGACCGATGCCGGGGAGGACGCGAAACGGCTGATGACACCGGTTCCGGAGAAACCGGAGCCGCGGGAAAAGTCGGGCTACAGCAAGGACGAGCGGCGCGAGATGGACCGCCTCTTCAACTCCAACCGGTGAGCGTGGCACGCATGGCCCTCCCCATAACAGAGACAGACGACAAGCCCCGCGAGGAATGCGGCGTTTTCGGCGTGTGGAATCACGCCGATGCCGCCGCCCTGACCGCGCTCGGCCTGCATGCGCTCCAGCATCGGGGACAGGAAGCGGCGGGGATCGTCTCCTTCGACGGGGCGCGGTTCCACGGCCACCACGCGCCCGGCGAGGTGGGGGAGAATTTCAGCGACGAAGCGGTAATCCGGCGCCTGCCGGGCGACCGGGCGATGGGCCACAACCGCTATTCCACAACCGGCGAGGCGGTGCTGCGCAACATCCAGCCATTGTTCGCGGACCTGTCCTCGGGCGGTTTCGCGATCGGGCATAACGGCAACCTCACCAACGCGCGCCGGATCCGCCGCGCGCTGGTGGAGCGCGGATGCCTGTTCCACTCCACCACCGACACCGAGGTCATCATCCACCTGATCGCGACCTCGTCGAAGGATGCGCTGGTGGATCGGCTGGTGGACGCCCTCGAACAGATCGTCGGCGCCTATTCCCTCGTGGCGATGACCAACACGGCGATGATCGGCGTGCGGGACCCGCTGGGCGTGCGGCCGCTGGTGCTGGGACGAATCGGGGAGGGCTGGATCCTCGCCTCGGAGACCTGCGCGCTCGACATCATCGGCGCCGAGTACGTGCGCGACATCGAGCCCGGCGAAATCGTCGTGATCGGCGACGCGGGCGTGGAGAGCTTCGCCCCCTTCGCACCCCGTCCGACACGGTTCTGCGTGTTCGAGTACATCTACTTTTCCCGGCCCGACTCCACGGTCGATTCCGTCAACGTGTACGAGGCGCGCCGCCGCATCGGCGAGGAGCTCGCCCGGGAGCAGCCGGTCGAGGCCGATCTGGTCATTCCGATCCCGGACTCGGGCGTGCCGGCGGCGCTCGGCTACGCGCGCGAGGCCGCGATCCCCTACGAGATCGGGATCATCCGCAACCATTATGTCGGCCGCACCTTCATCGAGCCGACCGACCGCATCCGCCATCTGGGCGTCAAGCTGAAGCACAACGCGAACCGCAACCTGATCCGGGGCAAGCGGGTGATCCTGGTCGACGACAGCATCGTGCGCGGCACGACATCGACCAAGATCGTCGAAATGGTGCGCAACGCGGGCGCGGCGGAGGTCCATATGCGGATCGCGTCGCCGCCGACCACCCATTCCTGCTTCTACGGCGTCGACACGCCGGAACGGAGCGAGCTCCTCGCGGCCCGCCACGATGTCGAGGAGATGATGCGGCTGATCGGCGTCGACAGCCTCGCCTATCTGTCCCTCGACGGGCTCTACCGGGCGCTGGGGGAGCCGGGCCGCGACGGGACGGCGCCGCGGTTCTGCGACGCCTGCTTTTCCGGCAGCTATCCCATCCCCCTCGTCGACCGTTACGAAGGAGACACCGACGGCCAGCTTTCGCTGCTCGCGGAGACGCGCTGAATGGCGCCCGCGCTTCGGCTCGAAGGGCGCGTCGCGCTGATCACCGGCGCATCGCGCGGCATCGGAGCGGCGATCGCCCGCCGCTTCGCCGCGGAGGGGGCGAGGCCGGTGCTGGCCGCGCGCGGCGTCGGCGGGCTGGAGGAGGTCGACGACGAAATCCGTGCCGCGTCCGGCGGCGGCCGCTCGGCCACCCTGGTGGAGATCGACCTCGCCGATGCCGGCGCCGCGGACAGGCTGGCGGCGGCGATATCCGAGCGCTTCGGGCGCCTCGACATCCTGGTCGCGAATGCCGGCATCCTGGGGACGCTGGGCCCGATGCACCAGATCGACCCGAAGGAATGGGACCGGGTGATCGCCGTCAACCTGAGCGCCAATTTCCGCCTGATCCGCGCGTTCGATCCGGTCCTGCGCGCCGTCGAGGCGGGCCGCGCGATCTTCGTCGGCTCCGGCGCGGGCCGGGGCGCCCGCCCCTATTGGGGGGGCTACGCGGTATCCAAGGCGGGGCTGGAGACGATGGCGCTCTCGTGGGCGGCGGAGACCGCGAGGACGCGGCTGCGGGTCAACGTCGTCGATCCCGGCGGAACGCGAACCGCGATGCGCGCAGCGGCCTATCCCGGCGAGGACCCCGAAACGCTCAAGCCGCCCGACGCGCTGGGAGACATTTTCGTCGACCTCGCCGCCGCCGACTGTACCCGCCACGGCGAGGTCGTCCGCGCATACTGAACCCGCCCCCGGCGATCACGCGCGTTCGGGCACGTAGGGATTCCTGCCCTTGCGGAGCGCGATCCGGATCGGGACGCCCGTCAGGCCGAAATCGTCCCGCAACCCGTTGGTCAGATAGCGCAGGTAGGATTCGGGGACCGCCGAAGGGCGCGTGGTGAAGAGCGCGAAGGTCGGCGGGCGCGCCTTGACCTGGGTGATGTAGCGCAGCCTCAGCCGGCGCCCGTCGACGATGGGCGGCGGGTGGCGGTCGATCGCATCGGCGAACCAGCGGTTGAGCGGTCCCGTGTCGACCCGCCGGTTCCACACCTCGTAGATCCCGAAGGCCTTCGGCAACAGGCCGTTCACCCCGCGCCCGGTCAGGGCGGAGAGAGCGAGAACCGGGATTCCCCGGACCTGAGGCAGCGAGCGCTCCAGCCGGTCGCCGATCCGGCTCATTCGGCCGCTCCTGTCTTCGACCGCGTCCCACTTGTTGACCGCCAGCACCATCGCGCGGCCTTCTTCCGCGATCTGCCGGGCGATGGCGAGGTCGCTCTTCTCCAGCCCCTCGAGCCCATCGACCAGCAGCACCGCGACATGGGCGAACCGTATCGCGTTCGCCGTGTCGGCGGCGGTCAGACGCTCCAGCCGCTCGCTCACCCGAGCCTTGCGGCGCAGTCCCGCGGTGTCGATCAGCCTTATGCCGCGCCCGCGCCAGGACCAGTCGACCCAGATCGAGTCCCGGGTGACGCCCGGCTCCGGGCCGGTGAGCACCCGCTCATCGTCCAGCAACCGGTTGACCAGCGTGGACTTGCCGACATTGGGCCGCCCGACGATCGCGAGATTGAGCGGCCCGCCCCCGGCGTCGGCGTCGTCCCCCTCGCCCGGGCCGACCGCTTCGGCGTGCGGCGCGATGACGTCGTAGAGAGCGGAGAGCCCCTCCCCGTGCTCGGCCGAGATCGGCACCGGCTCGCCGAGGCCGAGCCCGTAGGCCTCGATCAACCCGGCCGCGCCGGCGCCGCCCTCGCATTTGTTCGCGGCGAGCACGACAGGCTTCGAGACGCGCCGCAGCATGTCGGCGAAATGGGAGTCGAGAGGCGTGATCCCGGCGCGGGCGTCGATCAGCATCATCAGCACATGGGCTTCGTCGATGGCGCGCGCGGTCTGGGCCTGCATGCGGCCGGCCAGGGTGTCTCCGCGCTCGTCCTCGAGCCCCGCGGTGTCGATCACCCTGAAAGACAGGCCGAGGAGGCTGCCCTCGCCTTCGCGGCGGTCCCGGGTTACGCCGGGCGCCGGATGCACGAGAGCCTGGCGGCGGCCGACGAGGCGGTTGAAAAGGGTCGACTTGCCGACATTGGGCCGCCCGACGATGGCGACGGTGAACGGCATCACCTGAGCGCGAAAAGTTCCGCGTCCTCGGTCAGCAGGAACACGGTCTCGCCGGCGACCGCGGGCGCGATGAACACCGGATCCGGCAACTCGACCCGGCCCAGCGGCTCCCCGGTATAGGGCGAGACCGACCAGATCTCGCCGGTGCTGGCGGCGATCAGGAGCCGGTCGCTGACCAGCACCGGTCCGGACCAGCCGATGGGCCCGGTCCTGTCCTCCTCGTCCTCGAACCGGGGCAGCGAGCGGACCCAGCGGACCCTTCCGTCGCGGCGCGACAGGCAGGCGAGGTGGTTGTCGTTGGAAACCAGATAGACGAACTCGCCCGCGACCCAGGCGGTGTTGGTTCCTCCGATCCGCTGCTCCCACAGCCGGCGCCCCGTCCTGAGGTCGATCGCCACCGTTCGCCCGCTGTTGCTGACGCCGATCGCGAGGCCGCGGTCGATCACCGGCAATCCGCGCACATGGGCGAGGCTCGAGACCGGATCGGTCCGCCGGAGCGCCACCAGCCGGTCGGACCAGACGACCCGCCCATTCGCCGCGCGCAGGGCGACGATCGCCCCGGAGGAGAACGGCGCCACGACGATTCCGCCGTCGACGGCGGGGGACGCGCCGCCGGCCAGCCCCGCCGGCTCGACGATCTCGTCGTGCGACCAGAGAACCCGGCCGGAGGCGGCGTCGAGCGCGAAGAGCTCGTTCGAAAGGGTGACGACGAACAGCCGGCCGCCGCGCGCGGTCGGCGCGGCGCGGATCGGGTTGGTCAGCCTGCGCCGCCACAGCTCGGTCCCGGTCTCCGCGTCGAGAGCGAAGACATGGGCGAACCCGGTGGTGACGTAGACCCTGCCCTCTCCGACCGCGAGGCCGCCCCCGAGCGTACCGCTTTCGCGGGTCTCGTCGTCCAGCTCCCGCCGCCACAGGAGGGACCCGTCGTCGACATCGAAGGCCCGGAGCCCGGCGTCGGCATCCAGCGTGTAGACCCGGCCCCTGGCCACGACCGGCTGCGCGAGAAGCTGCCCGTCGTCGTCGGAACCGCGCCCTATGTCGACGCGCCATCGCGGTTGGAGCGCGCCCGGCGCCGACAGATGGTGCATCGCGTGGTTCGGGAGTCCGCCCGCCTGAGGCCAGTTCGGGTTGGCCGCCGGCGGCGGAAGCTCCACGCGCAGCCGCGCGATCCGGGGATCGGCCACGAGGGACTCCTCGAGCCCGACGACCGGGAGCCTCTCGCCGGGGAGCGGAGGGTCTTCCGGTTCGCCGAAGAAACCCCCTCCGCAGCCGGCGGTCAGCAGCAGCGTGCCGACCGCCGCGATACGCCGGAACCCGCGCAGGCGTGCCCTGCCCGTCCGCGTCATGTGCCCGCGACCAGCTTCAGCAGGTGGGAGGCGCGCAGGCGAACGTTGGGCGGCGCGGCGGCGTCGTCGACGATTTGCTGGAAATAGGTTTTCGCCTGTTCGAGGTTCCCGGCGTTCCGCGCGATCAGACCCAGGGTCTCCAGGGCCAGATGCCGCCACGCGCCGCCGGGCCGCGCCAGCGGCTCGATATCGGCCGCGATGCTCTGCCCGTCGGCGCCCGGCGCATCGAGCGCGTTCTGCGCCGCGAGCAGGGTGGCGAGATCGCGCATTGGCCGGTCGAGCGAGTCGTCCCCGGCCAGCGCGCGAAAGGCGAGGACCGCGCCCGCCCGGTCGCCGGACGACGCGCGCAGGGCGGCCGCGTGGAACCGCGCGAGAACCCCGTAGGCGGTACCGGACTCGGCCCCGAGGGCGGCGAACAGGGCTTCGGCGTCGCCGGTCTTGCCCTCTTCGGCGAGCGCCTTGGCCGCCGCGAACTTCGCCCCCGCTTCGAGCATCCGGTCGGTCCGGTATTCCTGCCAACCGGTATAGGCGGCGATCGCCAGCACCACGGCCACCGCGCCGCCGATGGCGTACTTGCCGTAGCGCCGCCAGAGCTTTTCCGCCCGTTCCTGGCGCAGCTCCTCGTCGATTTCGCGAAAAATATCGGCCACGCTCGGCCCTCCGCCAGATCCGGTCCATGACGGCGGTCGGCACCGCCCGGGGTCCGCAGGGCAATGGGATTACAACCTCGCGGCGGAAACCGCAACATTCGCGGCGACCGCCGCCCGAATCCGGTCAACCCGCTCTGGACGCCGCCGCCCGAATGAGCGATATAGATACGGTCACAAAACTGTCACCCCGAGGGAGCGCGGCGGCAAAAGAATGGCGACGGTATTCGACCTTCGTGCCTATCGGCAGGAACCCAGATTCGTCTTTTTCGACCGCCGCGACCTCAACCGCCTCCTGACCCTCTACAGCCGCCGCGTCACCATGGGCGAGTGGAAGGACTACGCCATGGGCACGGGCGACGGAATGGCCATGTTCTCGGTCTTCCGCCGCGCTTCCGACCGGCCCGCCTATACCGTCGTCAAGGTCGCGGCGGGCGACCGGGGCGAGCCGGAATACATGGTCTATGACGGTTCGCGCAGGCTCCGACGGGGTACGTCGTTGGGCGCGGTGCTCGATCTCTTCGAGCCGAGGCTCCGGCTGGTCTGACCGAAGGCGCGGCCGGCCTCATTCGTCGATCAGGACGTGGCCGGAGGGCGTCCATTTGAAGTAGGGCACCGGACCGTCCTCCCCGGTTCCGGCGACATCCCCGAAGGAAGCGCCGAAATGGATCAGCACCCGCCGGGTGATCTGGGCAAGCTCCAGCGTCAGCGCCTGCTCGACGGAGAACCATTTCAGCCCCAGCAGCTCGCCGGATCCCCTGACCTCCCCAGTCACGTGCTCGTGCGCGACGACGAAGAACCGGGCGTTGAACCTGACGGGGCGGATCGGCGGGGTCACCGCGCGCGCGACATAGGCGAGCGCACCCAGCGCCGGCGCGAACCCGGCGCCGAAAAACCCTTCCCAGCCGCGCGGCGGCGGCCGGCCGGGATCGGGATCCGGCCCGCCGACGATCAGCCCGGTCTCCTCGAAGGTCTCGCGGATCGCGGCCACCGCCATCGCGCGCGCCCGCGCGGGGCCGAGCCGCCGCTCCAGCCGCGCCGAAGTGCCGGGAGCGAGCGGGGTGGCGCAGCGGACCCTTGAATCCCGGGCGTCGATCCGTCCGCCGGGGAAGACGAACCGGTGCGGCATGAAGCGATGCCTGGCGTGCCGCTCGCCCATCAACAGCTCCAGAACGCCAGCGTTCTCGCGATAGACGATCAGCGTCGCCGCGTCGCGCGGCCGCGCGAGGGGATCGCCGGGCGCGCGGACCGGCGGGGGAGGCGGAGAGGAATTCATCGGCGCAGCGCGCGGCGGGGTATGACGGCCGGCTCCGGAACCGGGGACGGGAGCCGCGGCACGGGCTCCCAGTCGGAGGTCCGCCGCAGGACCGCGCGGCGAAGCGACCCGATGTCGCGGGCGCCGACGCAGAACGCGGCGATCCTGAGCTCTTCGATCATCCGCCTCATTCGCCCGGCCGCCGCTTCGGCCGCATCGTCGCCGTGTTCCAGCATCGGGGCCGCGGTCCCCGCCAGCGAGGCCCCGAGCCTGATCGCCTTGGCGGCATCGATACCGTCCCGGATGCCGCCGCTCGCGAACACCGGACGGCCGGGAATCGCCCGTACGACGTCGATCAGCGCGGCCGCGGTAGGAATCCCCCAGCCGGCGAAGCTGTGGGCCACCGCCCGGATCTCGGGATCGGTCTGGCGGTGAGCCTCGACCTCGCTCCAGCTCGTGCCCCCGGCGCCCGAAACGTCGATCCCGGCGAGACCGCAATCGATCAGGCGCGCGGCGGCGGCGGCCCCTATCCCGTTGCCGACCTCCTTGCCGACGATGGGAACGTCGAGCGACGAGGCGAGGCCCTCGATCCGCCGGCAAAGCCCGTCCCAGTTGCGGTCCCCGCCCGCCTGCACCGCTTCCTGCAAGGGATTGAAATGGAGGAACAGCGCATCCGCGCCGATCGTCTCGACCGCGCGCCGCGCCTCGTCCGCGCCGTAACCGTAGTTGAGCTGGACGGCGCCGAAATTGGCGAACAGCAGGATGTTCGGGGCAACGTCGCGCACCCGATAGGATCCGGCCAGGGCCGGCTTCTCGATCATCGCGCGCTGCGAGCCGACGCCCATCGCGACTCCGAGCGTCTCGGCGGCGGAGGCGAGGTTCCGGTTGATGTCGCGCGCCCGGGCGGTTCCCCCCGTCATGCTGGCGATCAGCAGCGGGGCCTTGAGGGACCGGCCGAACAGCCGCGTCGACAGGTCGACCGCGTCGAGATCGATTTCCGGCAGCGCGGCATGCTCGAAGAAGAACCGCTCGAAGCCCGTGGATATCCCCTTGGCGGAGACGTCCTCCCCGAGGACGGTATCGATATGTTCCTTCTTGCGGGCCTCGATGTCGCCGCTCATCGCGACTCAGCCGGCGACAAGCCGCACCGTCTGGCTCTCCTCGTCGATCGCGGCGAGATCGACGTTCGCCGCATCGCGCCGGGGCGCCACGTAGCGCCCGGCAAACGAAACCTCGAGCCCGTCTTCCTCGAAGGGGTAGGGATCGAGCGCGTAGGTGACGTCGTCCCGCGGGGTGAGCGCGACGGTGGCGTCGTCATGCCTCGACCTCGGCACGTGGGTGAAGGTCTCGGGCTTGCGATCGGCCGCGCCGTTGCAGTTGAAGTAGAGCGCCATGGTGTCGAAGAACTGGAGCTGCTTGTAGTTCTGCATCACCTGCGCCTCGTCGACCCACGCCGCGGTGCCGGGGTTCTCCGCCAGCGCGTGCTTGAGGCGGGCCTGGCGTTCGAGCTCGCCGTTGAGCATGCCCTCCGCCGTCGCCCGGTTTTCCGCGGCGAGGTTGTCGAGCAGCACATGGTCCGACATCCCGTAGCGGCCGTTATAGAGGCCCCAGCTGTGCATGCTCGACAACAGCCCGCAATAGGCGTGGTGCCGGCTGTTGAACTCGGGCGAGGCGGCGGAGGTCTTGACGATCTCCGAGAACGGCGTCTGGACGAGGTTGTAGGGCAGGCCGGTGGCCGGGTCGATGCGGCCCTCGGAGTCGAGATCCGCCCAGCCGGCGTCGTGATGGTCGACGATGTAGAGCACGACGTCGCGCGGCTCGACCGGCTCGAACCCGTCATTGCCGAAGGCGCGCGCGATACGCCCGGCGAAGGTCGTGTGCTGGGCCATCGTGATGACGAAACGCGGCTCTTCCGGGGGTGCGCTTTGCACGATCATCTTTCGGGCCTCCTGATCGGGTTTGCCCGGACTATAGCATGCCGCGGTCCCGGTCGTGGGATGCGAGGTGCCCGCCGACGCACCTCACCCTCCGCCCGCCGCCTCCTTGCTTACCTTCTCCCCTCCCGCTTGCGGGAGGGGCCGGGGGAGGGCGGCGACGGCGCAGCTACTCCCGCTCGATGGTGCCGGGAGGCTTGGCGGTCGCGTCGCAGACCGCCCGGTCGATACCGGGCGCCGGGGCCGTCCGTCCGGCCTATTCGGCGGCGTCGCGGGGGACCCGTCCGGCAATCGCCTCGCGCAGGCCCTCGAGCAGCCCTTCGAGCTTCGCCTGGCCGTGCTCCACCGCGGCAAGCCGTGTCTCGATCCGGTCGAACCTCTCGTCCATCCGGTCGAGCCGCTGGTCCATCCGATCGAACCGCTCGTCCATCCGATCGAACCGCTCGTCCATCCGATCGAGCCGCTGGTCCATCCCGTCGAGCCGCCCGTTCATCCGGTCGAACCGCTCGTTCATGCGGGCTTCCATGCGCTCCTCCATATGGCGCATGTCGGCGCGCAGCCAGGCGAACAGGCCGAGCATCAGCGTGGCCAAGGCCACGAACAGCGTAGCGGAGGCGGTGAAAACGGCGAGACCCGGATCCATCACCGGTTGAATCTAGCAGCGCACCTACACGCCGTCCACCGGCTTTCCCGGTTCTGTTCCGGTTCGGAACACCTCTACTCCCACTCGATGGTGCCGGGCGGCTTCGAGGTCACGTCGTAGACCACCCGGTTGATCCCCCGGACCTCGTTGACGATCCGGGTGCCGATGCGCGCGATCGTCGCATGCTCGAACGGGTAGCTCTCGGCCGTCATACCGTCCGTGGAGACCACGGCGCGGAGCGCGCAGACCCGGTCGTAGCTGCGCTCGTCGCCCATCACGCCCACCGTGCGGACCGGGAGGAGAACCGCGAAGGCCTGCCAGATCTCGTCGTAGAGCCCGGCGGCCCGCAGCTCCTCGAGATAGATCGCGTCGGCCCGGCGCAGGATCTCGATGCTCTCCCCGGTCACCTCGCCGGGAATGCGGATCGCGAGCCCCGGCCCGGGAAACGGATGCCGCCCGATCATCGTCTCGGGCAGGCCGAGCGTGCGCCCGAGCTCGCGCACCTCGTCCTTGAAGAGCTCGCGCAGCGGCTCGACCAGCGCCATGTCCATGCGCTCGGGCAGGCCGCCGACATTGTGATGCGACTTAATTACCGCGCTCGGCCCGCCGGTGACGGAGACGGACTCGATCACGTCGGGATAGAGCGTGCCCTGGGCGAGGAACTCGGCGCCGCCGGCGGCCTCGGCCTCCGCCGAGAAGACGTCGATGAAAGCGGACCCGATGCGCTTGCGCTTCTCTTCCGGGTCGGTCACCCCCGCGAGCTCCCGGAGGAAGCGCTCCCGCGCGTCGACTGCGCGGAGCGGGATGTTGTAGTGGCCGCGGAAGAGCTCGACCACCGCCTCGGTCTCGCCGGCGCGCATCAGCCCGGTATCGACGTAGACGCAGAAGAACCGCTCTCCCAGCGCTTCGTGGAGCAGGACGGCAGTCACCGCGCTGTCGACGCCGCCGGACAGCCCGCAGACGACACGTCCGTCCCCCACCTGCGCGCGCACCCGCTCGATCGCCCGGTCGCGATAGGCGGCCATGGTCCAGTCGCCGCCGCAGCCGGCGATCCGGTGGGTGAAGCTGCGCAGGAGGGCCGCCCCGTCGGGGGTATGGACGACCTCGGGATGGAACTGGACGCCGTAATACGAACGGGCTTCGTCGGCGATCGCCGCGAAGGGCGCGCCCTCGCTCACCGCCGCCGGCGCGAACCCCTCCGGCAGGCGTGTGACCCGGTCGCCGTGGCTCATCCAGACCTGCGCGCGGTCGCCCGGCAGCCACACGCCCTCGAACAGCCCGCACGGTTCCGTCACGGTAATCTCCGCGCGGCCGAACTCGCGCTCCTCGGCGCTGTCGACCGCCCCGCCGAGCGCCGCGCACATCGCCTGCTGGCCGTAGCAGATGCCGAGAACCGGCACGCCGAGGTCGAACACGACATCGGGAACCCGGGGCGCCTCCGCCCGGGTGATCGAGTCCGGCCCGCCGGACAGCACCACCGCCGTGGGCTCGAAGTCCCGGATCGCGGCCTCGTCGTGGAACCAGGGGTGGATCTCGCAATAGACGCCGTTCTCGCGGATCCGGCGGGCGATCAATTGGGTGACCTGGGAGCCGAAATCCAGGATCAGGACGGCGTCGCCGGAACGCTCCATTCGGGGCCGCGGCCCCTAGCCGTGCGACGCGGCGAGCACCGCAACATCCGGCCAGCCGAAGGCGAGCTCCTCGATCGCGGCGCCGCCGAGCGAACCCGCGCGGCGGCCGACATGGCGTCCGCCCAGCGCCTCGTAGAAATAGCGCGCCGGGTTGCCGGCGAGCACCCAGACGATCAGCGAGGGTCCGAGCCCGGCGGCGAGATCGAGTGCGAGGCCGGAAAACAGCCGTCGTCCGACGCCGCCGTCCTGGCGGTCGCCGTCGACATAGAGGGTGTAGATTTCGGCGTCGTAGGCAAAGCCGCGCGCCCGGGCGGGACCGCCGCCGGCGAAGCCGATCACGGTCCCGTCCTCGCCCTCCGCGACCAGGATTTTCTCGCCGCGCGCGGGATGGCGTATGGCCCCGGCCCAGCGTTCCGCGCGGCCTTCCGTCCGCTGCATGCCGACCAGCAGCCGATCGGGCAGCAGGCCCGGATAGGCGTCCTGCCAGCCGGTGACGTAGATCCGCGCAATCGCCGCGGCGTCGTCCGGGCGGGCGGGTCTGAGCGCTTCCGTCACCCCGCCCTCACTCTCCGCGCCGGTAGTTGGGGGCCTCGCGGGTGATCGCGACATCGTGGACGTGGCCCTCGCGCACGCCCGCGTCGGTGGTGCGGCGGAATCGGCAATTGGCCTGCATCGCCCCGATGTCCGGGTTCCCGGTATAGCCCATCGCGGCCCGAAGCCCGCCGACGAGCTGGTGCAGCACGCCCGCAGCCGGCCCCTTGTAGGGCACGCGCGCCTCGATCCCTTCGGGGACCAGGTCGAAATCCTGCCTCACGTCCTGCTGGAAATAGCGGTCGGCCGACCCGCGCGCCATGGCCCCGATGGAACCCATGCCGCGATAGGACTTGTAGGACCGGCCCTCGTACAGGAACACCTCGCCGGGGCTCTCGTCGGTGCCGGCCAGCAGCGAGCCGACCATGGCGCAATCCGCCCCGGCGGCGATCGCCTTGCCGAGATCGCCGGAGAAGCGGATGCCGCCGTCGGCGATCGCCGGAACGCCGGCCTCGCGGCACGCCTCGGCGCATTCGAGCACGGCGGTGAATTGCGGAACGCCCACGCCCGCGACCACGCGGGTAGTGCAGATCGAGCCCGGCCCGATGCCGATCTTGACCGCGTCCGCCCCGGCATCCGCCAGGGCATGCACCGCCTCGGGGGTGGCCACGTTGCCGGCGACCACGTCGGCGCGATTGGACATGCGCTTGATCCGCCGCACCGCGTCGATGACGCCGCGGGAGTGGCCGTGCGCGGTATCGACCACGATGACGTCGGCCTCTTCGTCGATCAGCGCCGCCGCCCGTTCCGCCCCCTCGTCGCCGACGCCGGTCGCCGCCGCGACCCGGAGGCGCCCCTTTTCGTCCTTGGTGGCGTCCGGGAAGCGCTGCGCCTTCTCCATGTCCTTGACGGTGATCAGCCCGACGCAGCGATACGCGTCGTCGACCACCAGCAGCTTTTCGATCCGGTGGGCGTGCAGGAGGCGCTTGGCCTCCCCGCCGTCGACCCGCTCGGTGACGGTGACGAGGTTTTCGGCGGTCATCAGCTCGCGCACCGGCTGGTCGCGCTCGCTGGCGAAGCGGACGTCCCGGTTGGTCAGGATGCCGACCAGCCGCCCGCCCGTTTCGACCACCGGGATCCCGGAAATCCGGTGCGCCGCCATGAGGTCGAGCGCGTCGGCGAGCGTCGCGTCCGGCCCGACGGTGACGGGGTTGACCACCATGCCGGATTCGAACTTCTTGACCCGCCGGACCTCGTCCGCCTGCTGTTCGATGTCGAGATTCTTGTGCAGGACGCCGATCCCGCCGGCCTGCGCCATGGCGATCGCGAGCCCGCTCTCGGTCACCGTGTCCATCGCCGCGGAGACCAGCGGAATGCCCAGCGGGATGCGCCGCGTCAGCCGCGTCGCGGTGTCGGTTTCGCGCGGAAGGATGGCGGACTCGGCCGGCACGAGAAGCACGTCATCGAAGGAAAAAGCCTCTTGGATGTCCATGCGCGCGCCGCTGTCCCGAAGGCCGCCAAGATACACGAGGCGCGCGCGAATCCCAAGGGGAGGGGAGGTTACCGCTCAATCGTTGCGGCTCATGATGAATCCGTAGCCGGCGCCAAAATCCCGCAGCAGTTCGCATCGGTGACCGGAAAGTTCCTCCACGATGTCCTGCGTGTGGAAGTCCTTGTCCTTGTCCAAGAAACAGTTCCGTCGTCCGGGAGATTGCGCGAGATGGGCAAGAACCGACGCATAGACAATCGAATCTTGAGGGGAAAAATCGTGCTCACGCCGGTATTCCCTGGACATCGCCAGGACTCGCGCGTCGAGCGGAATAACTTCCGCCGTCTCCGAGACTCGCGAGCACACCCCGTTCAGCCGTTTTTCTTCTTCGTCAACGCTCGTGACCAGCAATTCTGTGATATCGCGAAATCCGCTGAGTCGATCCGCTTGGGTATCGGTACGGGCGATCTGGCCGAACTCCCTGTCGAACTCCTGCTTCATCCTCTTACGTTGCTTATGCCGTCTGGTCAGAGTCTCATAAGGCTCGGCCAGGCAATAGGCGGGAATGACGAGTCGGGCATCGCCGGACTCGCAAAATGCCAGAATCCTTTCGCAGCTGTCGCTTTGCTCCTGGAGCAATGCAAGCTCGAAAACAAAGTTCGACTCGACGTAGACGTTCACGCAGCAGCTTCGTACTCGATGCGGCCACCCTCGACGGCGACGCGGAATCCCGACTGTGCAAGCCAATCCCGGTCGTCGCCGTGCCCTTCGGTCGATAGAGCCGACCACATGACATCGCCAAGCCAGGCAGCCACGATCAACTCGAACGCATACCCGCCTACGTTGCCGGGGTCGATGCCCGCCCTCTCGAAATAAGGCGCAAACGTCGCTTCCGCGTCCACTTCATGGGTGGGCGGAAGCTCGACCGGATCGGTTCCGGCGTCCTTCCACAGGTAGAGCCTGTCCCGCGTGATCAGAAGAAAAAAATCGGCGTCGCCGAAACCGCCGAGAGCAAGAAGGTTCCGCCGCGTCTTGGCGGCCCATTCGGTGGAGGTACCGCGTTTGTTCTTGACCTCGGCAAGCGCGACCAGCCGGCCGCCGGGGTCGTAGAGGGCGAGGTCCGCACGGATGTCCATCTTCAGGCCGGTGTCTCGGGTGACTTCGAAAAGGACAATGGGTGCATCCCCGGGGGATGTCAAACGGGCGGCCCTTCTAACGCCTCACCCCTCCCCGCCGCCCCGGAATCCGCGGGCAACCAAATAGAGCTCGGCGGATTCGGCGCGGGAGGCGGAGGGCTTGACGCTGCGCACCTCGCGGAAGCCGCGCTTGAGCTCGGCGACGAAATCGGCGTCGCCCCCGCCGTGGAACGCCTTGACCGCGAAACCGCCGCCCGGTTTCAACACCCGCCGGGCGACGTCGAAGGCGAGCTCGGCGAGGCGCCGGTTTCGGACCTGGTCGGTGCCGCGGTGGCCGGTCGCGGAAATCGCCATGTCCGACAGCACGAGGTCGATCAGGCCCGCCAGCTCGGCGACCAGCGCATCGGCGGCCGCGCCGTCGTCGAGATCGACCGTCCGGACCTCGGCGCCCGCGACGGGCTCCATCTCCGCGCGGTCGAGGGCGACGACGCGGCCCCGGGGAGCGCGTTCCACGGCGACCTGGGTCCAGCCGCCCGGCGCGGCACCGAGGTCGAGGACCCAGGCGCCGCGGCCGAGCAGGCCGAACCTGTCGTCGATCTCGACCAGCTTCCAGGCGGCGCGCGAGCGGTAGCCCTGCTTCGCGGCGGCTGCGACGTAGGGATCGTTGAGCTGGCGCCGCAGCCACCGGGTGGACGAGGGCTTGCGCCCCCGGGCCGTCTTCACCCGGACGGTCGGCCCCCGCCGCCCGACCCGCTTGCCGCGCCTGCCGCCCCGTTTCCCGTCACGCGCGGCCATGGGCGCGCCCGGCGCCGAGCTCGGCGGCCAGCTGGAGCAGGATGCCCTCCCGGACGCCTCGGTCGGCGACGCGGAGCCGCCCCGCCGGCCAGGTGCGGCAGATCGCTTCGAGTATCGCGCAGCCGGCGACTACGAGGTCCGCCCGCCCGTTGCCGATCGACGGGTGGGCCGCGCGCTCGGCATAGCTCGAGCGGGACAGGAGGAGGCTGATGCGGCGGATTTCCTCGAAGCTGAGATAGGAGCCGTCGACGACGGCGCGGTCGTAGCGTTTGAGGCCGAGGCTGACGCCGGCGAGCGTGGTCACCGTCCCGGCCGTCCCCAGCATCTGCACCCGGCCCCGGCCTATCCGCCGCGCGATGCCGTGCTCGGCGTCGAACGGCGCCAGCATGGCGGCCACCTCCCGGACCGTCCCTTCGTACTCTTCGGCCGAGAAATCGGCGGGCCCGTGCCTCTCGGTGAGCGTCACCACGCCCACCGGGAGCGAGATCCAGCCGAGTATCTCCTGCCCGCCGTCGCCCGACAGTCTTAGCCAGACGATCTCGGCGCTGCCCCCGCCCACGTCGAAGATCAGCCCGTAGGGCACCGCCGGGTCGAACAGCGGCAGGCAGCCCATGAGGGTGAGCCTGGCCTCCTCGCGCGACGAGATGATGTCGAGCTCGATCCCGGTCTCGGCGGCGACACGGGCCAGGAAGCCGGCGCAGTTGGCCGCCCGGCGCGCCGCCTCGGTGGCGACGTAGCGCGCGCGCGCGACCCGGTGGCGGCGCACCTTGTCGGCGCAGACCGCGAGCGCTTCGACGGTGCGCTCGATCGCCGTCTCGCAAAGCTCCCCGGTGGCTTCGAGCCCCTGGCCGAGCCGGACGATCCGCGAGAAGCCGTCGATCACCCTGAACCCGTCCGCGCTCGGCCTCGCGATCAGCAGCCGGCAGTTGTTGGTGCCGAGATCGAGGGCGGCGATCGTGCGGCCCCGGCGGCGGCGCCTGCCCGCCGTCCTACCCGCGGATCGAAACCCCTGTGTCGCGCGGCCTTCCACGTCCTCCGCCTCTCCGCCGCCGCGCCGGGGGCGCGGATCGGACATTCCTGGCGGGAAATTCTACAGGCAACGTTAGATATCGAACAATCGCCGACCGGCCGGGTCCGTTTCCGCCCTCCATCTCCCTAATTCGCGCCCGTTATGCCGGCCGCGCGCGCCCGTTTTCCCGCCAAACCGGGAATATCGGCCGGCGAACGTTTGCGGCGCGTAGCGCGACGCGCTATAGTAAACCGTGAAGATCAGGCACCGAGGATTACGGGCGCTGCACGAGCGGGACGACGATGCCCGGCTGTCCGCCGATCTCGCGCCACGGCTCCGGCGTATTCTGTTCCGCCTGCAGGAAGCGACGCATCCGCGCGATGCGGACGCGCCCGGCTTCCGGCTGCACCCGCTGAAGGGAGACCGGGCCGGCCAGTGGAGCGTCCGCGTCTCCGGCAACTGGCGCGTCGTGTTCCGCTTCGAGGACGGCGAGGCCGTGGACGTGGACCTTGTCGACTATCACTGACCGGAAGGGAGCGATCACCATGAACGACGTTGCGGGCGATCGCGTCGGCCCGATGCCGAACCCGCCGCATCTGGGCGAACTGATCCGCGAGAGCATGGACAATGTAGGCTGGAACGTCACCGAGACGGCGGCGCGGCTGGGCTGCGAGCGCGGAACGCTGTCGCGTCTGCTGAACGGCAAGGCGGGCGTTTCGGCGAACATGGCGCTGGCGCTGGAAGAGATCGGCTGGGGCACCGCCGAGCACTGGATGCGGATGCAAGCGAGCTACGAGCTTGCGCGGGCACGCCGGGACCGGGCTGTCGCCGAAGGGCGGGCGGGGGCGCTGCACGTATGATGCCGTCCCGCGCCCGTGCCGCGGGACGGGGAACCGCGCCGAATTCCTCCGCCCGTCCGTGGGCGCCGCTTCCGATCATCGGCGGGCCGGCGGCGGCGCCTGCCCGCCGTCCTACCCGCGGATCGAAACCCCTGTGTCGCCCGGCCTTCCACGTCCTCCGCCTCTCCGCCGCCGCGCCGGGGGCGCGGATCGGACATTCCTGGCGGGAAATTCTACAGGCAACGTTAGATATCGAACAAATGGGGCTTGTGCGAATTACTTCACGGGGCGGGAGGGCCACGACTCTTCTTCCGTCATGCTTGGAACCAGTCCATTGCTGTCCGGTTTAGACTCAGGTGCCGACGCCGCCCCCACGTCGTCATGGCCGGATTCGTTCCGGCCATCCACGTCTCGCGGCATCGCCGCGCGCGCCGGGAGGGAACCGGGCGGCGGCCCCACGTGGATGCCCGGAACGAGTCCGGGCATGACGATACGGGGGCGGTGGCGAAGGACGTTCGCACCGCCCGCCCGTGCCCCCCGCTGTCACCCCGGCCTTGAGCCACTGGTGTCCGGTTTAGCATTGGTTGAGTTGGAGACTGATCTGCCTTGCATCGTTTGGCGGCGTTTTGGGCGGGTCCTTGATGTTGAGGATGGAGCGGCGATGCATGATGTTGAGGCGCACCAGC